>CAYWGR010000046.1:14159-32701 GCA_964458015.1 uncultured Planctomycetaceae bacterium | reverse complement strand
CGACATTGTTTATCTGTGACCCATTCATTCTTACGCAATTGGTCTGAGTTGTGAGAACTGCGTTGAGTTGATTGGCGCGAACGCCATGAATTGTCTAAAACCCGATTCTTCGCATTACGAAACGCGGCAGGTGGCGGATGATGTGCATAACGTAGCGCCAAGGCCAAGGGGCGTAAACCATGGGCCAACCGCGGTCGATCGCCTTCAAAACGCGCTGGGCCACGGCCTCGGGCGTGCCGGCGAAGGGGGGCGGCTTCAGTCCGGTGGTCATGCCGGTTTTGACGAAGCCTGGTTTCACGCAAACGACGTTCAAGCCTTGAGCGTGAAACTTGTGGTCGAGCCCCTCGAGATAGCGCGACAGCCCGCCTTTTGCCGAGCCGTACAGGAAATTCGACTTCCGTCCACGGTCGCCCGCCACGGAGCTGAAGACGCACAGCGTTCCGCCTTTTTCGAGCAGCCGTTTTCGGACTTCTTCACAGAACAAGACGGTATTGGTGAAATCGGCCGTCAACAGTCGGGCTGCCAGATGCGAATCGTTCTCCAATGCTTCTTGCGAAGCGAACAGGCCGGCCGTTACGACTACCGTATCGAAACCGTCGAGTTCGCGCCAAGCGGCGTCGAGCGCGGGCGCGAAACTTTCGGGTTCCAATAGATTGCAGTAGGCGGTTCCCACGGGGCCCGGCGCGCCGTGAATCTCCAGATCGCGGGCCGATAGTTTCAAATTCTCGGGCTCATGTTCCAGCAGGAACAGACGGTCGCCCCGCGCAGCGAACAGCCGGGCCAACGCACGGCCCATTCCGCGACTTGCTCCCAACATTACGGCTTTCATGCGGGGTCTCCTAAAAGTCGAACTGATTGAGCGCTGCGAATGCGGGCATCGGGATCCCACTTGCGGCGCACGGCATTAAACGCGGCCAGGCGAGTTTCCATTGCTTGGAAATGTTCCGCCCGGGTGAAGGTGTCCTTGGTCAGATAAATCCGTCCACCTTCGGCAATCACTAATTCATTAAGCCGATTTACCAAAACGGGCGTTTTTTCGGGATGGATGGGGAAATCCATGGCGATCGACATGCCGGCTCTGGGAAAGGAAAGCATTCCGCGTCCCTCGGGCCCGCAATCCTTGATGACGCACAAAAATCCCATGCCGCCGCCCGAGACAAATAGTTCCAAAAAGCGACGGGCAGGGCCGTTGTCGTCGGCATGGGGCAAGGCACACTGATACTGTGTAAAGCCTCGCCGTCCGTAGACCAAATTCCAATCGTCGAGCATGTCGAGAGGGTAGAAAAAGGCGTCGGGATGCGCGATGCCGCGTTTTACGCGCTGGATGTGTTTCCAGTAATACGCCAGATTGAACGCCTTCATGCTCGGCTTGCAAAGGGCCAGGGCAGGGAATTGGAAGGGGATGCGAAAACGATGTTTGAAAGGCGGTTTTTTGTGTGGGGCCTCGTCGGGCGTCGCCCAGCGGCCTTTCATCAAAATGCCGCGCCCTAGATGATCGCCTCGGGCCAGGCAATCGACCCAACCGACCGTCATCGGCCAGTCTTTGGCCGCCAGCTTGAGGCCCGTCACCATGGCGTCGAGATTGTCGATGCGTTCGCTTTCCTCGTAGATCCAGGGCGAGGGAATTCGCCGCATTTGGAACTCAGCTTCGAGAATATGGCCGGTTAGGCCCATGCCGCCGATCGTGGCTAAAAACAAATCGGGTTCGGAAGTGTCGGAGCAGTCGATGATACGCCCATCGGCCACGCGGAGTTTGATTCGGCGGACGTGTTCGCCGAAACAGCCGTCGACGTGATGATTTTTCCCGTGAACATCGGAAGCGATCATGCCGCCGACCGTGACAAATTGCGTGCCGGGCGAGACAGGCACGAACCAGCCGCGACGCAAGAACGCGCGATTCAGTTCCAACAGCGAAACACCGGCTTCAGCTCGTAAAAGGCCCGAGCTTGGGTCGAAATGGAGCAATCGATCGGCCAGCGTGGTATCGACGACAGGCATGTCGGGCCGTGCGGGAAGGGAGGAATCGCCGTAGGAACGGCCCAATCCTCGGCTGAGCGTGGCGGATTCTGTAATAGCAGTCAGATTTTCCGACTTCCATTGCAGAGCATCCACCATGGGATAACGGCCCCAACCGGAGATTTTTACGCGATGCGGCGGAAGCGGCATAAGCGGCACTCCTGGCGTGTTGACGGAACAGCAAGTAATATTTTGGCAGATAAGAGCTTTGACCGCCCATCGAAATCTGTTGGCGGTGGGCCTAGTCAAGCTGCGGAGTATAGGACTTTATGGGGGGGCGGGTCAAGATCGGTAAACCGTAACGCCGTGACTGTCTAGAAGTAGTATAATGTAATGTGTTGGTGTGTTCTCTGTGGGGGGGGCTGGTGTCTGTTACACCCAAGATCTACGGGGCAATAGCCGACTCTTACGATGAGGGGGGGCTGCATCCAGCAGAACTCTCGGCTGCTGCCAAAAACGATTTCCTTACATTACAATAAAATATCCGGACTGCCGTGGGTTGCTTTCTCCTATGTTTCCTATCTTCAAGCCGCATTACCGAGTGCTCGGTGTTTGGGAGCTGACGCCCGAGCGGCTCTGCCTGTGGGGGCTCCACGCCTTGCTTTTGGACGTGGATTGCACGCTGAAGCGTTACCGGCAAACCGATGTGCCGCCGGATGTCGAGCAGTGGATCAAACTCGTGCGTTCGGAAGGAATACGGCTGTGTTTGGTGTCGAACGGCATGGGCCCGCGTATCCAGAACTTTGCCGATCGCCTTGATCTGCCGTTTGTGGCGAAAGCCATGAAACCGATGCCCTGGGGCATTCGGGCGGCCATCGAAAAGATTCAATCTGAACCTTCGCAAACAGCGATGGTGGGCGACCAACTTTTCGCCGACGTGATCGCCGGCCGCTTGGCAGGCGTTCGCACGATTCTGGTTGAACCAATGCATCCCGAGGAAGAGCCTTGGTACACGCGTCTCAAGCGTGTGCCTGAGCGCATGATGCTTAGGCATGGGGAGGCGTGAAGGGAAGGAAAAGGGGATCGCATAGCGATGGGGGGAATGATTCATCACGTTCTGAACCGGGCGAATACATGCGCACGGATCTTTGCCAGGAACGCCGACTACTCAGGCTTCGAGCGGGTGATGTATGAAATCATCGGGATTGCAATCTGGCAGGAAAGGACTTCCCGAAAATTAGGTCTCGAATTCACCGTCCGTCCTTGTGGAAGGCCAGAGAAAACAATTTAGTTGGACTTGTCCCTTTTTTTCTGGCCCCCCTTTTCTCCCTCCGCCTAATTGCAATGCGTATGGGTTTCGGGCAGAATAGGCGATGATGCTCAGCAAGGCGAGCGACGGCGATCCGTTGAATGCTGTGTTGGCGGTTTATAGTGAGTTGGGGACTATCCCGCTTGGCAACTCGTTTTTTGGGGAATGTTAGGCCACTAATTTGCTCTTGTGTTGCCACATTACTTGAATGAAAGGAATTGGCTATGGCTCTAGACAAAGGAACTCGTGACACGCTTGGGCGGCGGCTAGCGACGATGGACATTGGGCTTTGCTGTGGGTTGGACGATGCATCAAAGAACGTTCCGGAGAGGCACATGCTGTGGGAGGTGCTTGAGAACCAGTTCGCTATCATGCTCGTGTTGGCCGAGATGAACGGGATGAGTCCTAATCCAAAGAATTACAGAGACCTGCTCAATGGAGAAAAAGGGGATTAGTCCAAATAATGACAGGCAAGGGCTGTTGTGGTAGGTTTAGGCAATGCCGTGAATAGCTCGAATAGCGCCGGGGGGGAATTTGTAGTGATTTAAGTCCCGTAGAGACGATCGAAAAGATGATTTGCGGATCATTTTCGATCGTCCCTACGGGACGAAACGGATATAGGTATCCACGCCTACCCAGCGATAAATCGCTGGGCTAATGTCAGACGACCCTACGGGTCGAAAAAACTGGCATTTCCGCCCTATTACTCCCAAAAATGTGAGTAACGACTAGGCATGGATGCCAGGACTCACTGGGAAATTCTGGGGATAATTCAATCTCTTTTGCTAATTACCTCAACCGAGCAAGCTGGCCCAAGGGGCGCGCATTGCGCGATGGTGGAGGCTGTTGGCTTCGTCATCGTTGATGAAGAGCTCCTTGACGGGATCGAATTGCAGCTTGCGGCGGAGTATCCAGGCGGCGGCGGCAGCGAGGCAGGCGGTGTGGGAGCGTCGCATGACGCGCGAATTGGCAATGGGCTTCGCACGCGACTTGACGCAATCGAGGAAGTTGCGCGAGTGAGCCGAAACATCAAGCCCTCGCTCGCGCTGCTTGGAAATCGTGGCTTTCACTTCTTCTTTCAGGGAGGCCGGCTGCGTTTCGAGCAGGCCGCTGTCGCCGGTTTCGACCCAGCCCGCTTCGCCCACGAATCGGACGGGGCAAGTTCCGACACCGGGAACCCAACCTGGACGCTGGCGCGCCCAGGGGTCCACAAGAAAATCGAGAATCAACGAAACACCGTTGGCATAGCGGCAGACGAGATTTTTGTCGGTCATTTCGAACTCGACTGGTCCGGAGTCGTCGGCCTGGTTGGCCCATTGGCAGATATCGACGGTGTGGGCGCCCCAGTCGAGCAGGTTGGCGCCGGCGGTGAAATCCCAATAGCCCTGCCATCCGCGATTTTCGATGTACGTATGATTAAAGGGACGCCAAGGGGCCGGCCCGAGCCATAGATCCCAATCGACGACATCGCGCGCCGGGGTCGGCTCGCCGGGAAGCCACTCGGACTTGATGACCGGATTGTAGACGGAGGCGTAGAGTGTTTTTAGTTTGCCTAGCTTGCCGCTATGGGCAAGTTGAACGGCCGCTTGATAGTTCACGACGCTCCGCCGTTGCGTGCCGGTTTGAAAGACGCGGCCGGTTTTCTGGATGGTGTCGTCGAGCGCTTGGCATTCGCCGATCGCGAGGCCGCAAGGCTTTTCGCTGTAGATATCTTTTCCGGCTTTGGCGGCCAGAATGGAGGCGGGCGCGTGCCAACGGTCGCCTGTGCCGATCAGCACGGCGTCGATGTCGGAGCGTGCCAAGACTTCGCGGAAATCGCGATAGATTTTGCTATCGTTATTGCCGTAATGCTTGTCGACGAGTTGTTTGCCGGCCTCGCGACGTTTGGCCTGTACGTCGCAGATCGCCACGCACTGGCAGTCGGGCTGTTTGAGAAAGCCATCGAGATCATACGTGGCGCGTGGCCCGATGCCGATCACGCCGAGGGTAATTCGTTCCGAGGGCGCTGCTTGGCCTGCCTCGGCTCCGAGCGCCGAAGCCGGCACGAACCAAGGCAGCGCCATGGCGGCTCCCATGGCCGTCGATTGTTGTAACATATTGCGTCGCGAGATATTTTTGATCTTTTCAGACATGTTAAATCCTTCATCTCGAAAGGCGAGAGGTGAAAAACGGGGGTAAATGTAGTGTAGTGATTCAAGCTTTTTGGGATTTTCAGTGAGCGCCATTGGCTCTGCCAGTGCGGGATTCCATGCGGCGTCCTGCACTGGCAAAGCCAGTGGCACTCAAAAAAATCGGTTTTCTACACGATACCACAATTATGAATCACTACAGTAGTATCTAGGGGAAATCTGGCGTAAATCGGGATCGGCAATCAAAAAGGCCAAGGCCGGCTTTTTCACACACTTGGCAGTTCGTAGCCTTTGCGACGCGGACGGTCGATCCAGCGATTGGCTTCATCGTCGCCGATGAATTGTTCTTTGACGGGATCCCACTTTAATCGACGGCCGCCGACCCAGCGGGCGATGTTGGCCAGGTGGCAAACGCTGATCGAGCGGTGGCCGATTTCGACATCGGCGATGGGCATTTGGCGGCTGCGGATGCAGTCGAGCCAGTTTTGCAGGTGCCAGCGAGCTTGCCACAGGGCGGTCTGGTCGCTCCACTTCTTTTCTTCTTGGGCTTCATCGACTTTTTTCAGCAGTTCGACGGCGATTTCCTTGGGGTTCGACGCGAATTTGTTCCGGTTGACTTCGAGTTTGCCTTTTTCGCAGACGAAGATGCAGCCGCCCCAGGCGCGTCCTTTTTCGAGCATGAAATGGACCGGGAGTCCGTTGGGATACAGCATTTCGACTTTGCCATCGGGGCCGGGCGAGGTTGCCCAAATTTCGACGGGCCCGCGGCCGTCCATGCCGATTCCCCATTGCAGTTGGTCGATGCCGTGGGCACCCCAGTTGGTCATTTCGCCGCCGTTGAAATCGCGACCGCCGCCGCCCCAGCGGTTGTTGAACGGTCGCCACGCCGCTTGATTCAGCCACATATCCCAATCGAAGCCGGCGGGCACGGGTTCGGCGGCCCCCACGTCGGTTGTCGAGGGACCGCTGCCGGGATAGCAGGGGGCTTGGACTTCGAGAATTTTTCCCAAGGCTCCGGTACGCACTGCTTCGCAGGCGATACGGTTCATGGCCATCGAGCGTTGCTGTGAACCAACCTGGAAGACGCGATTGGTTTTTCGGACGGCATCGACGAGGATGCGGCCTTCGCGGATATAGAGCGTCAGCGGTTTTTCGGCGTAGATGTCTTTTCCGGCCTGGAGGGCGTGCATGCAAGGCAACACGCGCTGCCATTCCTGCGTGGCGATGATGACCGCGTCGATATCTTTGCGTTCGAGGAGTTTGTGATAGTTTTGGTAGACGGGCCAGTCGGCTTTTTTGCTGGCTTTGAATCCTTCGGCCCGGGGAAGATTGCAGTCGCAGAGAGCGACGATTTGCCCATCTTCCGGAAGTTGGTTGAGTAGCAAAGAGGCGCGGCCTCCGACGCCGATGGCGCCGACGGTGATGCGTTCGTTCGCACCTGGCTTGCCATCGGCGGCCAAGACATGGCGGGGAATAAGATAAGGGGCCGTGAAGGCACTGGCAGTTCCGGCAATTCCAACTTTCAATAACTGACGCCTTGTAAGACTGCTGTGCATCGTGGAGGTCTCCTGGAAAGAAAGGACTCGATCTGGTCCGATCATGAAACGACTCGAAAATGGGTGGGAAGTGGTGAGCCAAGGCCGGAGGGGGTAATTTTCCCCTAGGGGGAACAACGGCATTATGGCTTTGGGATCTGGAGAAGTCAATCAATGTGGTGAATCGATCGCGAAAGGCCGATAATTCGAGAGCGGAATGTAAAGGATGGCAAAAAGCCGCAAAAAAGCCACGGCGGGGGTATCGGCGCAGGATGCGTTGAATTACTATAGAGGCTTGGCCAATCAAGCCGGTCGTCTAGGCATCCCCGCGCAAGCGGGGAATTGAGGCAAAGTGGCCAAGGTTTGCGGTCTGTTTCGGCGGTAGGGTGTTGAGGAAAACGAAGAAAAAATTTCCTAGCAATTTTCTCCAATAGCCCATTGACGCCTCTGGACGACAATGATAGGATCTGAGGTTTCCCGCCTGTTCGGCGGACTAGATTGAGTCGCAGGAAAGAAATGCAACGGGGCTGGCCTGAGGGGCAGCCGGATGGAAGGCGGCAGACGCAACGTGTAGTTGCATGGCTTTGCTGGACGTCAATAAGGACTGTTGTTTGGCAAGTTGGCGGGCGAGTTTACCCGGAGGGCTTCCGTGGCTGGTCATACAAGTGAAATTATACGGATTCGGATGGAAGCGTACGACCACGCGATTCTGGATCAAAGTGCGGCGGATATAGTGGATACGGCGAAGAGGACCGGTTCGGTTGTGCATGGGCCAATTCCCCTGCCGACACGTATCGAGCGGTATACGGTCCAGTCTAGCCCTCATATTGATAAAAAAGCCCGCCAGCAGTTCGAGATCCGCACGCATAAGCGGCTGATCGACATCATGCAGGCGACGGCCAAGACAATCGAAGCTTTAAACAAGCTGAGCTTGCCGGCCGGCGTGGATATCAAGATTAAGGCAACTAGCAGACACTAGAATAATAGACAAGGGTGGTAGGTTCGGGGTTCATTGTTTTGCCCCGATCTTGAAGCCCTGAATCCTGAGCACTGAACCCTGATATGAACTGGAAGCTAGACGGGTAAATCCGGCCGAGGGTCGGTGTTCCTGTCGGCGACGTAGTATAAAGGCAACGAGCGATGGTAGTAGGACTGCTCGGCCGCAAGGTCGGGATGACGCAAATTTTCGATCAGACGGGACAGGTCATTCCAGTGACCGTGATCCAAGCGGGTCCATGCCACGTCCTGCAAGTGAGGACGGAGCAGAAGGACGGCTATCAGGCCGTTCAGTTGGGATATCTGGATAAGCCTCGTCGCCTAGCTAGCCGCGCTGCACGCGGTCAAGTCGCAAAGTTAGATAGCAAACGTCAGAAGAGTCGCTCCGCCGCGGGCGTTGAAGCGATTTCAAAGGCTGATTGCGAGCCGCAGCGTTATGTCCGTGAATTTCGGGGAGATGCTGAAGGCGTTCAGGTCGGTCAAGAAGTGAAGGTCGATGTTTTCTCGCAAGTTCGCGCCGTTGATGTGATCGGTATTTCCAAGGGCCGCGGCACTGCCGGCGTTATGAAGCGTCACGGCTTTGCCGGTCAGCGTGCGACCCACGGCGTAAAGAAGGTGCATCGTCACGCCGGTTCTATCGGTTGCAACACCGATCCCCATCACGTCTTCAAAGGCCGGCGCATGGCCGGTCACTACGGTTCGGAGCGTTGCACGGCCCGTAATCTCAAGGTTGTTCAGGTCGATGTAGACAACAACCTTCTTTTGATCCGCGGTGCGGTGCCTGGCCCGAACGGCGGCTATTTGATGATTCAGAAAACGAACAAATTGTAAGGTTTAGCCGCGGCAAAATCGCGGCGATGAGATAAGAACAATGGCCACGTTACCTATCTACGATCGATCGGGCGCCGAAGTAGGCAAGTACGAGATTGATCCGGCTCAGTTGGCGCCGCGCATCAGCAAGCAATTGCTGCACGACGCCGTGGTCATGTATCAGACCAATCTGCGTCAGGGATCGGTCAAGACGAAGACTCGCTCGGAAGTTTCGGGTTCGTCGAAGAAGATGTATCGGCAAAAAGGGACGGGCAACGCCCGCGCGGGCTCGCGTCGGAGCGGCGTACGTCGCGGCGGCGGACACATTCATGCCCGGCAGCCGCGCGATTGGTCGTATCGTTTGCCGAAAAAGGCGTTGCGATTGGCCACGCGGATGGCGGTAGCGTCGCGCATTGCCGACAATGAGATCACGTTGATCGACGAATTGAGTTTCAGCCAGCCGAAGACCCGTGAAATGGCCGCTGTGTTGAAGGCCTTGAATCTTGCCGGATCCACGTTGTTGGTGGCAGTGCCGGGTTATGACCTCAACGTGTATAAGAGCATTCGCAATCTGGAAGGCGTCGCGGTGATGCCGGTTTCGGATTTGAACGCACTGAACGTATTGACTCCGAAGCGCGTGCTGATGACGACGTCGGCATTGGACGCATTACGCGAAAAGACAACCACGAAATAAACATAATTACTACCGCGACGAATGTCGCGGAACTGTGACGAGGAACGAACAACCATGGCCCGAGACGCCACCAAGAATGCCCTGGAGTTGCAGCCGCACCAGATCATCCTTCGGCCGCTTGTGACCGAAAAAGGGATGCACAAGGCCAGCCGCAACAACGCGTATGCCTTCGAGGTATGCCGGATGGCGGGTAAAGACGACGTTCGCCGGGCAATCGAGCATTTATTTGAAGTAAAAGTGGTGCAAGTAAATATCCAAAACCGCAAGGGCAAGCCACGCCGGTCACGGTTCCGAGGCGGAACCACGAACGCCTGGAAAAAAGCCATTGTCACGTTGGATCCGGAACATCGAATTAACTTCTTTTAGTGTTTTCAGTTGTCAGTGATACGTTCTCCGTGGAAGGCAAGCCACACGACGGCAAAAACTGACAACGAAACGTTTGGTAACTGATAACTGAAAACTGAATACGCAGATCACTTCCATGGGAATTCGCAAATACAATCCGACGACGCCAGGCCGCCGCGGGGCAACCGTGAGCGATTTCGCCGAACTGACTCCCGGCGCATCACCGGTCAAGAGTCTGCTCGCGCCAAAGAAACGCAAGGGCGGTCGTAATAATCAGGGTATCGTGACCGCACGGCATCGGGGTGGCGGACACAAGCGTCAATTGCGTTTGATCGATTTCCGCCGGAACAAGGATGGAGTGCCGGCCACGGTAGACTCGATCCAATACGATCCAAACCGTACGGCCCGCATTGCATTGCTAAATTACGTGGACGGTGAGAAGCGATACATTTTGGCGCCGGAAGGTTTGAAAGCCGGCGATCAAGTATTGAGCGGCGCGGACGCACCCTCGACGGTAGGCAATTGTTTGCCGCTGTCGGCGATTCCGTTGGGCTTGGAAGTGCATTGCATCGAAATGCAGCCAGGCCGCGGCGGAGTGTTGTGCCGCTCGGCCGGCGTTCGTGCGACGTTAGCGGCGCGCGATGCCGATTGGGCGCAGATCAATTTGCCAAGCGGTGAAATTCGTCGCGTGCCGGCGACCTGTCGTGCAACGATTGGGATGATCGGCAATTCGGATCACATGGGCATCGTGCTGGGCAAGGCGGGTCGGAAGCGATGGATGGGCCGTCGTCCTCACGTCCGCGGCACGGCAATGAACCCGATCGACCATCCGCACGGCGGTGGTGAAGGGCGCACGAAGGGCGGTCGGCATCCGGTCAGTCCGACGGGCAAGTTGGCCAAGGGCGGATCGACGCGCAAACGACGGAAGGCATCGAACAAAGCGATTGTACGCCGCCGGAAGTCTCGGCGTTATGGGCAATTGAAGATCAAGTAGTGGCTAGTGGCCAGTGGCCAGTGGCCAGTGAACGAAAGAGTCGAATAGAGAGCAATTGACGGCGAAATAAGCAATACCTGGATTCGGTTGCGAAACAAAAATTAGGCCACTGGTTTTTGACCACTGACCACGGACTACTGACCACTAGATATTATGGGAAGATCATTAAAGAAAGGGCCTTTCGTAGCACCGAAGCTGTATCTGAAAGTTCAGAAACAGAACGACGTAGGAACGAAAGATCCGATCAAAACCTGGGCCCGGGCCTGCACGATCGTGCCGGAATTCGTAGGGCACACGTTTATGGTACATAACGGAAAACTTCACCTGAAGGTGTTCGTGACCGAAGAGATGGTCGGCCACCGGTTGGGAGAATTCGCGCCGACGCGGACATTCCGCGGTCACGGCGGGAAAGGCAAGCGATAGGGGACGGCAACATGGCTTACGAAGCTACCTACCGATTTGCACGGATCAGCGCCCGCAAGGTGCGACCGATCGCGGATTTAATTCGGGGCAAATTGGCCGACGAAGCATTGAACATTCTCAAGTATCAGCCGCAGCGCGGCGCTCGGATGCTGGAGAAGGTTCTGCACAGCGCGTTGGCCAACGCCGAAGATCGCCGAGCGCAAAATCTTCATCACCTGAAGGTGACGGATTGTCGCGTGGACGGCGGTCCGATGTTCAAGCGGATGCGTCCCCATGCACGCGGCATGGCGTCGGTTCTGCTGAAGCGTTTTTCGCATATCCATGTGGAGTTGGATTAAGAATTGAGGTTGAAGCCGATCCGTCGCGTTTACTAACAAGACGGGCCAGTCCAGACGAGAACGTTCATTATGGGTCAGAAAGTCAATCCCGTCGGGTTCCGAACCGGCATCATGGTCGGATGGAAGAGCCGGTGGTACGCCTCGAAGCAAGAATTCGCCGATTTGTTGGTCGAAGACCAGAAGATTCGGCAGTATATCAAGGGTCGCAAGGATAAATTCGGAAAGCCGCTTTATCCCGCGATTTCCAAGATTGAAATCGAGCGTACACGCGACGAAGTAAAAGTGGTGTTATTCTCGGCACGTCCCGGACTGTTGATCGGTCGCAAGGGGGAGCGGGTCGAGGAATTGCAAAAAGAGTTGCAGGAAAAGACGGGCCGGCGAATCAATCTCAAAATCGAAGAGATTAATCGTCCGGAGATCGTTGCGCAACTCGTAGCGGAAGATATCGCCGAGCAACTGGAACGCCGTTCCGGTTTCCGGCGGACGATGAAGCGAGCCATGGAGCAAACCATGGAAGCCGGCGCCAAAGGCATTAAAATTCAGCTCTCGGGCCGATTGGGCGGAGCGGAAATGTCGCGGCGTGAAAAGCAAATCGCCGGCTCCATTCCCTTGAGCACCTTGCGGGCGAAGATCGACTACGGTTTTGCCGAAGCATTGATCGCTCAGGGGCATATCGGTATTCAAGTGTGGATCAACCAGGGAATGTATAGCGAGGACGAGAACGATGGCGCTGATGCCAAAACGGGTCAAGCACCGAAAAAGCCAAAGAGGGCGTATAAGAGGTGACGCTTTCCGTGGCAATCGGGTTGTCCACGGCGACTTCGGCTTGCAGGCGTTACAAGGCGGGTGGATCAGCGCAGCGACGCTGGAAGCCGGTCGTATCGCCGCACAGCAGTATTTGCGCACTGAAGGCCGGCTCTACGTCCGCGTCTTCCCCCACAAGCCGATTACGTCGATTCCGTTGGAAACCCGCATGGGCAAGGGAAAAGGCGAACCGGAATACTGGGCGGCAGTGATTCGGCCGGGAACGGTTTTATACGAAATCAGCGGGATTTCGGAGGAAGCCGCGCGGATGTGTTTCACCCGCTTGGCCCACAAGATGCCGGTTCGCGTGCGGTTCCTCCGCCGTCGGCCGGTCTAGGAAGAATAAGACAGGGATCAAGCGATGAGCAAGGCCAACGAACTTCGAGAAATGAGCGATGAGCAACTGGAGCTGACGCTCCGGGAGACGACGAGCAACTTGTTTCATTTGCGACTGCAAGCGCAAACGGAACGGCTTGATGCTCCCAGCGAATTGCGAAAGCACCGGCGCATGATCGCCCGGATTCAAACGATTCAAAATCAACGAAAGCACGCCGCCGCCGAGAAGGACGCTGTGTAGTAGGAATAAGTCCATGCCTAAGCGAATAGAAACAGGAACCGTCACGAACGATAAAACGGCGAAAACGCGCCGCGTGGAAATTCCACGTCTGGTCAAGCACCCGCGTTACGGGAAGTTTGTCCGACGGAAGACCATTTGTTACGTTCATGATGAAAACAACGAGTCGCATGTCGGCGACCTGGTCGAGATCATCGAATCGCGGCCGATGTCGAAAACGAAGCGATGGGCTTTAGTGCGAATCGTCGAGAAGGGGCGCATGATCGACATGGTTGCCATGCGTGCCGCCGCTCGCCATGAAGCCAAGGAGGGGGTGGAGTCATGATTCAGATGCAATCGCGACTCGTCGTGGCCGACAATACCGGCGCGCGAGAGTTAGGATGTTTCAAAGTGCTCGGCGGATCGCGTAAGCGGTTTGCTCGGATTGGGGATATCATTGTTTGCAGCGTGAAGAGCGTGGCGCCCGGCAGTGAAATGAAGAAGGGTGCGGTCGTTCGAGCCGTGATCGTTCGGACGAAGCAACCGACGCGACGGGCGGACGGCAGCTATGTTCGATTCGACAGCAATGCCGCCGTGATCATCGACAACGATAAGAACCCGCGCGGCACGCGTATTTTTGGCGCCGTCGCCCGCGAATTGCGAGACCGGAATTTCATGAAAATCGTCAGCCTCGCCAGCGAGGTGGTATAGATGTGGCTTAAAACAAACGACACCGTAAAAGTAATCTCCGGCGAAGACCGCGGCACGACCGCCAAGGTAATCCGGGTGAACCGGAAGGCGGGCAAGCTCGTCGTCGAAGGCGTCAACCGCGTGTACAAGCACGTGAAGCGCAGCCAAAAGAACCCGCAAGGCGGGCGGCTCTCCAAGGAAATGCCGATTTCGATGAGCAACGTGCAATTGGTGTGCGAGGCTTGCGGGGCGGCATCGCGAATCGGATCGCGTTACTTGGAGAACGGATCGAAAGAGCGATATTGCAAGAAGTGCGGCGCCGGGAACGGATTGGTGTCGCCTCCGAAGGAACGCTACGCAAAGAAGGCGTAAACAACATAAAGCGGCGGCATAGAAATCCGCTTGCACTAAGAAACGAAACGACGCGAACCGAACATGAGCGCAGCTAAAGCGAAAAAGTCCGAGGCCGACAAGCCGCAAGAACCCGAGGTCATTCCACCCGCTCGGCTGCGGGTGAAATACGACAAGGAGATCCTGCCCGCGTTGGCCGCCAAATACGGCCGCACGAACCCGAATTCGTTGCCACGGCTGAAGAAGATTGTGGTGAACATGGGCGTGGGCAAGGCCATCTCCGAGAAGAAACATCTGGAAGACGCCTTGGAAGCCATGCGGCAGATCACGGGCCAGAAACCGTTGACGACGATCAGCCGGAAATCGATCGCGAATTTCAAGCTTCGCGAAGGGATGCCGATCGGCTGCAAGGTGACGATGCGGGGCGCTCGGATGTACGAATTTTTGGATCGTTTGATTTCGTTGGCTCTGCCGCGAGTGCGCGACTTCCGCGGCTTGGATCCTAACGGTTTTGATCGACAAGGCAACTACAACTTGGGGTTGACGGAGCAGTTGGTGTTCCCCGAGCTGAATCCCGACAAGTTCACAACGCCGCAGGGCATGAACATTACGTTGGTCACGAGCACGAACAAGGACGACGAAGCCCGTGATTTGTTGAAGGCATTTGGCATGCCGCTGCGAGCGGCGTAAGGAAAGTGGCGACCGACCACTAAGCAAAAATATGGCAAGTAAATCCAAGGTAGCAATGGCGCTGCGTAAGCCCAAGTTTTCGACTCGCCTTGTAAGGCGATGTCGGATCTGCGGGCGTCCGCGAGCGGTTTATCAGAAGTTCGGCATTTGCCGGATATGTTTTCGAAAGCTCGCCGACCAAGGGATGATTCCCGGCGTCCGAAAGGCAAGTTGGTAAAGGGACCATAAACCGATGATGACCGACCCCATCGCCGACATGTTGACACGCATACGCAACGCAGTGCGCGTTGAAAGGCCCCAAGTAGATATGCCTCTCTCCAAAGTGAAGCGGGGATTGGCGGAAGTTCTCAAGCGAGAGGGCTATATTTGGGATTGGGAGGAAGTGCAAGACAAGCCTGCCAATCAGCTTCGCGTACATTTGAAATACGGCCCCAACGGGGAGCGTGTGATTCGCCGCATACGGCGGATCAGCAAACCAGGATGCCGCGTCTATAGCGGCGCTGCTGATCTAAAACCAATCCTCGGCGGATTGGGAATCAGCATTATCAGCACGAGCCGAGGCGTGATCAGCGACCGAGAGGCGCGTCAGCGGAAACTCGGCGGCGAAGTGCTTTGCGAGATTTGGTAGTTTACCTTTTGGATTCACCCAAAAGACAATAGAAAGTAGTACACCATGTCCCGGATCGGAAAAAAACCGGTGCAGGTCCCCGCGGGGGTGAAAGTCCAAATCGTTGACCGCACGATTACCGTGGAAGGTCCGAAGGGCTCGCTCACGTGGGAATACCGACCCGAGGTCTCCGTCGCGTATGACGAGCAGGCCAAAGTGTTGACCGTTAGTCGCGAAAATGACGAGCGTTTGAGCCGTTCTCTGCACGGTCTTACCCGGGCATTGCTGGTGAACATGCTGGTCGGCGTAACGCAAGGATACGAGAAGCGTTTGGAGATCCAAGGCGTCGGTTACTTGGCCGCTGTACAGGGCAAGGAGCTTCAGCTTCGGGTTGGATTGGCCAACGAATTGCACGTACCGATTCCCGAAGGTTTGAAGGTAACGGTTCCCGATCAGCAGCATGTCGTGATCCAGGGGATCGACAAGCAGCAAGTCGGTCATTTCGCCGCATCGGTTCGGGCACTTCGAAAGCCGGAGCCGTACAAAGGCAAGGGCATCCGCTATTTAGGCGAGGCTGTCCGCCGCAAGCAAGGCAAGGCGATGGCGAAATAACGCCGCAACGAGCATAAGCAAGAATTGGAAGTCGCCCGAAATCGGGCGTGGAGGGATAGGCGATGAGTCACGAGAGACGAGTAGGAAAACAACGCAAGCGTCGCGGCTTTCGAGTTCGCAACAAATTGAAGCGCGATACGACGCGCCCGCGTTTGTGCGTTTTCCGCAGCCACAAGAACTTTTTCGCACAGATAATCGAAGACGGCGAAGGCAAGACTTTGGCCGCCGCGAGCACGTTAGACAAGCAATTGCGTGAAGAGTTGAAGTATGGCGGCAACAAAACGGCGGCCGCCGTGGTCGGCAAAACCATTGCTCAAAGGGCATTGGAAGCCGGCATCAAAGAGGTTGTGTTCGATCGACGCGAGTACAAGTATCACGGTCGCGTGGCTGCGATGGCCGACGCTGCCCGAGAAGCAGGATTGGTGTTTTAGCCTATGTCTACCGATACGATTCAAGGACAACTGATCGACAAGGTCATCAAAATTCGGCGGTGCGCCGCAGTGGTTAAGGGCGGCCGGCGATTTAGTTTCACGGCGCTCGTGGTCGTCGGCGACGGCCAAGGCCGCGTGGGGTGGGGATACGGCAAGGCGAATGAAGTGCCCCCGGCGGTCGAGAAGGCCGTGAAAGACGGCACCCGCAACATGTTCCCGATTCACTTGGAAAAGACCAGCATCCCGCACACGGTCAAGGGGCGTTTCGGCGCTGCCGAAGTCGTGCTGGTGCCGGCCGGTCCCGGTACCGGCGTGATTGCAGGCGCAGCCGTCCGCGCCGTATGCGAAGCATGCGGCATTCACGACATATTGACGAAGAGCTTCGGTTCTTCCAACCCGACCAACCTGGTAAAGGCCTCGATCGAGGCCCTGAAGCAGCTCCGCTCCCAAGGCGAAGTTGAGCGGCTGCGTGGAGTATCGCTGTCATGAATTTGAACGATGTTCATCACGGAATTCAAAAGAATAAGTCGCGCAAGCGCATCGGTCGTGGTCCAGGTTCCGGTCACGGACGAACTGCGACGCGCGGTACGAAGGGCCAAGGATCCCGTTCCGGATCGTCCAGGTCGCCGGTTTTTGAGGGCGGTCAAATGCCGCTGGTTCGCAGAATTCCCAAGCGCGGCTTCAATAATAAGTTTGCGGAAACGGTTGCAACGGTCAATCTGAACGTTCTGGATCGAAATTTCCAGATCGGTGAAGAAGTCACGACCGAAACGCTGCGAAGCAAGAGCATCGTTCGCGGCGAGTTCGATCAATTGAAAGTGTTGGGCAACGGGGATCTGACAAAGAACCTGAAGATCGTCGCCCACAAGTTCAGCAAATCGGCTCTCGAAAAGATCGAGAAAGCCGGAGGGCAGGTAGTCGTCTTGCCTGGCAAGAAGCCTGTTGTTAAAAATAAGATGAAAGCGAAGAATCGGTAAATATTTCAAGGGGCTAGAGACTTGAGGCTAGGGGATAGCCGCTAGTCTCTAGCCCCTACTCTCTAATCCCTAATCTGACGGATCGAACCATGTGGGAAAAGATTCGCGTCATCTTCACGATCCCGGAACTTCGTCAAAAGATTCTCTTGACGCTTCTGCTGTTGGCGATTTATCGCGTTGGGTGGCAGATTACGCTTCCGATCGTCGACCAAAGCAAGATGTCGGCGTTTTTCAACCAGGAAGGTGATAAAGGGTTGGCCACGCTGTTTGAGCAGGTGTCGACCTTCAGCGCCAGCCAGTTGAATCAGGCGACCATCTTCGGCCTGGGCATCATGCCCTATATTTCGGCGTCGATTATCTTCCAACTACTGGGCAGCGTGTATCCTCCGTTGGAGAAGCTCCAGAAGGAAGGCGAGAGCGGCCGGAAAAAGATCAATGAATATACGCGGTATGCCACCGTCATCTTGTGTTTAGGCCAAAGCTGGTTTTACGTAGGGTTCCTTATTCAGAGCGGCTTGATTCACGATAATTTCCTTTCGGGCGGGTCGCTGCCCTTCATGTGGCAACTTACCGGCGTCATGACCATGACAGCCGGTACGGTTTTCCTTATGTGGTTGGGCGAGCAGATTGACGAGTACGGCATCGGCAACGGCATTAGCTTGCTGATTATGGCAGGCATTTTGGCTCGTATGCCCGGCGCCGGTTACGAGGATTTGATTAAGCCGATGATTCTGCAAGGCGGCCTTGAGTTGGGCAGCGGACCAGGACAAGTCGGCGTTGAAACGATATTGGTTCTCATTCTGCTCTTCATCGGCGTGGTTGTCGGCGTGGTACTGATTACTCAAGGCCAGCGGCGCATCCCGACGCAAAGTGCCAAGCATGTGCGTGGGCGGCGCGTTTACGGCGGCACCCGGCAGTATCTGCCGTTGCGTGTGAATCAGGCCGGCGTGATGCCGATCATCTTCGCCAGCAGCTTGCTGTTGTTCCCCTCGGTGATACTCCAGTATTTGGCCCAATCTTATACATCTCTTAAGCCGATCGAGGATGCTTTCCATCGCGGCGATTCGTGGACCTACAACATACTGTACATAGGGTTGATCTACTTCTTCTGTTATTTCTGGACGGCTATCTCGTTCAATCCGAAGGACATGGCCGACAACTTGAAGAACTACGGCACGTTCATTCCCGGTTATCGCCCGGGGCGACGGACGGCCGATTATCTCGAAAAAGTGATGGTTCGCATTACCTACGTCGGCGCCGGCTTCCTTGCATTGGTCGCCATTTTGCCGACATTGGTA
>CAYWGR010000046.1:0-14149 GCA_964458015.1 uncultured Planctomycetaceae bacterium | reverse complement strand
TACCTGGATGGGTGTGAAGTATGGTTTGGCCAGCTTTTACGGCGGGACCAGCCTGTTGATCGCCGTGAGCGTGGCGTTCGACCTTGTACAGAAGGTTGACAGCCATTTGGTGATGCGTAACTACAAGGGGTTGCTGGAGAAGAGCTAAGCGAACAGGTCAATAAGTAATGTTCAAGGTTCAATGTTCCATGTTCAAATCCTTGTTTGAGCATGGAACATTGGACCTTGAACATTTTTTTCCACGGAGTTTGCATCCATGAGAATGGTATTCATCGGACCGCCCGGCGCAGGCAAAGGCACGCAAGCGGAGCGGCTCGTTAAAACGTATAAGATGGCGCATCTGTCGACCGGAGATATGCTCCGCGCCGCGCGCGACGCCAAGACTGAAGTTGGAGTGAAGGCTGAAAAGTTCATGTCGTCGGGCGCTTTGGTGCCGGACGACATCATTGTGGATATTATTGCCGAGCGATTGCAGTCGCCGGATTGCGAACAAGGTTATTTACTGGACGGTTTTCCACGCACGATTGCCCAGGCCGAGGCGCTCGACAAGATGCTTGCGGAAAAGGGCACGCCGTTGGATGCGGTGCTTGAGTTGCAAGTGCCGGAAGAAGAGCTGTTTCGGCGTTTGGCAGGCCGTGGCCGGGCCGACGACACGCCGGAAGTGATTCGCCAGCGGTTGGTGGCCTATCGCAAGCAGACGGAACCGCTTTTGGAGTATTATGGCCGCAGCGGAATGCTGAAGAGCATCGACGGATTGGGCACGGTGGACGAAATATTCGGTCGCGCCAAGGCAATCTTGGACGCCGTGCGGTAGGAGTGCCGAAGGGTGGAGATTTTACGCTCGCCGCGAGAATTGGCAGAGATGCGAAAAGCCGGCTTGTTGGTATGGCAGGCCCATCAGCGTGTCGCAGCCATGATCAAGCCGGGCGTAACGACGGCGGAAATTGATGCGGTAGTGGATCGTTACTTTGCGGAAAATCGGGCTATCCCGTTGTTCAAGGGCGTGCCCGGCACGGTGCCGTTTCCCGCCGCGACGTGTGTATCGGTAAACGAGGAAGTGGTTCATGGGATTCCTGGATCACGGAAGTTGGTAGAAGGAGACATCGTAAGCGTTGACACGGGCTGCAAGTTGAATGGCTGGTGCGGCGATGCGGCGTCAACTTATGCCGTCGGCCGAGTGAGCCCCGAGGTCCGCCGTCTGTTGGACGTTACCCGGAATGTGCTGAACCTGTCCATTGAGTTAATGGGGCGGTGTTCGCGATGGAGCCAGGTGGCGGCCGAGATGGAAGCTTACGTGAAGAAACATCGATATTCGGTCGTCGAGGCATTCGTAGGCCACGGGATTGGCCGGGACATGCACGAAGACCCCCAAGTGCCGAATTTTGCCAATACCCAACTGCGGCGAGGAGTAGGAGATTTTCGGCTGACGCCTGGTTTGGTGATTGCGGTAGAGCCGATGGTCAATATGGGGACGAAGCGGGTTCGCACCCAGCCTGACCATTGGACGCAAGCGACGACGGACGGTCGCCCGAGTGCCCATTTCGAGCACACGGTAGCGATCACGGAGAATGGACCGTGGGTTTTGACGGCAGGTCCAAATGGGGAAACGTGGTAAAAAGCGGCTGTTTGGCAGTTTGATGAGAGGATGGATAGTCGGCGGAAGATGTGGGTGATATCGGATATTTGGTGTGGTTGTTGTGGAAAGCAGTGGAAGGCGGTCCTGTAGAGGGGGTGTGCGGAAAATATTTCGATCCAAAGGCAAAATTTCTTGGCCGGAGGGTCTTGTGTCATTCCGGGGCCGGCGTTTATACTGAAGCGCTTTGCCCCGTACATTAGCAACGAATTTGTGTGTAAATGCCATGAAAGTACGAGCCAGCATAAAGCGGATTTGTGAGAGCTGCAAGATTGTTCGTCGTCGGGGCGTTGTGTATGTTGTTTGCAGCAACCCGCGACACAAGCAGCGTCAAGGTTAAGGCGTTAAGGTTAAGATTGTCGACCGAGTTATTTGAGGAGTAGCGTAGTATGCCGCGTCTCTTGGGTGTAGACATTCCGAATGATCGGCCGACGATTATTTCGCTGACCTATCTGTATGGGGTTGGGCCGAAGATTGCCCGTGATTTGTGCCACAAGGCGGGGATTAACCCGCAGGGACACGCCCGCGATCTGCGAGAAGATGAATTGGCGCGTCTGGCGGCCTTGTTGGACAAGGATTACGTGGTGGAAGGCCAGTTGCGTCGTCAGCGCAACCAGAACATTGCGCGCCTTAAGGATATTGCCTGTTATCGCGGCGTGCGGCATCGTCGCGGTCTTCCGGTTCGGGGTCAGCGGACGCGCACGAACGCACGCACGCGCAAGGGGCCGAAGAAGACGGTGGCCGGCAAGAAGGGCGTGAAGGATTTGAGGTAAGTCGTCGGTTGTCGGTTTTTGGTTGAGAGCGTTTTGTGGGGCGTCGCGACAACGCAAGAACCGAATGCCGAAAAGCGGAATATTGATAGCGGAATACTGAAAACTGTACGTGGAGTTTCTTAACGGTGGCAAAGACAACGGCAGCGGCAACGACGACACGGAAAAAAGCTCGTCGCAGCGTGACGGTAGGCGTCGCCCATATCAAGGCGACGTTCAATAATACGGTAATTTCGATCACGGACACCAAGGGAGAGGTGCTTTGTTGGTCGAGTGCCGGCACGGTTGGTTTTAAGGGCAGCCGGAAGAGCACGCCCTTTGCCGGTCAGTTGTCCGCGCAGCAGGTGGCGGAAAAGGCCATTAAATATGGCATGAAGGAAGTGGATGTGCGTGTGAAGGGGCCTGGCAGCGGACGCGAAAGTGCCATCACGGCCTTGCAGGCGGCGGGGCTTAAGATCAAGTCGATCGAGGACGTTACGCCATTGCCGCACAACGGTTGCCGTCCGAAGAAACGTCGCCGCGTCTAGAACAATTGAGCATTGAGAAAAGAAATTAGGGATTAGAAGCATGGCTCGTCAAAGTTCACCCGTTTGCCGCATGTGCCGCCGCGAGGGCGCGAAATTGTTTCTCAAGGGGGCTCGTTGCGATACGCCCAAGTGTGCGTTCGAACGACGCGAATCAGCGCCGGGCATGAGTTCCTTTCGCCGCGGCAAGCAGACCGACTACGGCGCTCACCTTCGCGAAAAGCAGAAGGTGAAGCATCATTACGGCGTTCTTGAAAAGCAGTTTCGCAAGATATTCGCCATGGCCAATAAAGGCAAAGGCAATACCGGCGAGGCCTTGATGAGCCTGCTGGAGCGACGTTTGGACAACATCGTTTATCGGTTGTGTTTTGGAAATTCGCGGGCGCAAGCACGATTGCTGGTTGCTCACGGTCACGTGACGGTCAATGGACGCCGGGTGGATATTCCGAGCTATTTGACACGTCCCGGCGACGTGATTCGCATTAAGAATCGTGCGAAGAGCTTGCAACTGGTGCAGTCGATATTGGCCGAGACGACCCGCGAGATTCCCGATTTCCTGAATCGGGTCGATGGGCCGCAGCCGGAAGGTTACGTGCTTCGGATGCCGGAAGCCGCCGATGCGTCGATTCCGGTTCAGCCGCACTTGATCGTTGAGCTTTGTTCGAAATAGCCACTCATAGCCGCTAGTCAGTAATTGAATCGGAGCTTTCATATGCGTATTCGATGGCGCGGCCTGGAGTTGCCCAGCCTTACATCCGTGGATCGTTCGACGTTGACCGCCACCTACGGCAAGTTCACGGCAGAGCCGTTTGAGCGCGGATTCGGCGTCACGGTCGGCAACAGTCTACGTCGCGTGCTGCTTTCCAGCTTGGAAGGCAGTGCGGTGACCCAGATTAAATTGCACGGCGCTCAGCATGAGTTCAGCAGCCTGCCGGGCGTCATTGAAGACGTGACCGATATCGTGCTGAACGTCAAATCGCTGGTCGTGAAGAATTACAGCGATCAGACGCGGGTGGTTCGGATCGAGAAGAACACGAAGGGGCCGATCACCGGCGCCGACGTTCGGACCGACGATCAAGTTGAAGTGATCAACAAGGATCACGTGATCGCCAACTTGACGGAAGACGTGCCCTTTGTTTTGGAGATGGTGATCGAGAACGGCCGCGGCTATGTGCCTTCGACCGAACATACGCCGCAAGCTCAAGAGATCGGCATTATTCCGATTGACGCCGCGTTCAGCCCCATTACGCGGGTCCGCTACGAGGTGGAAGAAACACGCGTCGGTCAGAAAACGAACTACGACCGATTGACGATTGAAATTTGGACCAACGGTTCGGTTACGCCGGAGATGGCATTGGTGGAATCGGCGAAGATTCTTCGCAAGCACCTCAATCCGTTCGTGCAGTACAGCGAACTCGGGCCGATGGTTCACAGCGAAACCCGTGCTTTGGGCGCGGTTGTGCTGGATCAGGCCACGGAAGCAAAGCTCAACATGAGCTTGGCCGAGTTGGATTTGTCCGTGCGGGCGACCAACTGTCTTGAATCGGAAAATATCACCACGGTGCGTGACTTGGCGACGCGCACCGAGGAGCAATTGCTCGAAGTACGCAACTTCGGCGAAACGACGTTGGCGGAAGTTCGCGAGAAGCTTTCCGACATCGGTTTGCGGCTGGGAATGCGTTTACCCTCGGCAGCAGCCAGTTCCTTTTAGTGAAATAACAACGTGAAGCCGCCCCAAGGCGGGTAAGCGAATCCTGTAACGCTGCGACCTTAAAGGTTGCGTGAGAGATAGCCATGCGACATCGAAGAAAAGGCCGTAAACTCGGACGTAAGCCGCCACACCAAAGGGCTCTGCTCAGGGCATTGGCCACGGCGTTGTTTTTGACCGAACGTGACGCCGAATTGGACGACAACAAGCCCAAGGTTAAGGGCCGGATCATCACCACGATTGAGAAGGCTAAGGAAGTACGGCCGTTGGTCGAGCGCTGCATCACCATTGCACGCAAGGCGCTGCCGCATCTTAACGCCGCCGATCAGATGGAGCCCCAAGCTGAGCGCAATAGCGAGCAGTGGCGCACATGGCGCAACAGCGATCAGTGGAAAGAGTGGAACAAGACGATTGCCCCGGTCGTTGCCGCGCGCCGTCGTGCCTTGCGTCTGTTGGGCGATAAGAAGGCCGTGAAGATTCTTTTCGAGGAGATTGCACCACGGTATGTGGACCGCGACGGCGGTTACACGCGCGTTCTTCGTTTGGCGAAGCCACGCCTGGGCGATGCCGGCACCCGCGCGATCTTGGAGCTGGTCGGCAAGAACGATCGCGTGCGCAAGAAAGCCGCTCGTCCGGTGTTCGATTCGGAACAGCCCGAGGTAAAGCCTGTCGAGCAATCGGTCGAAACGACGCCCAATGCGGCCGAGTAGGCGAAAGTAAACAAAACCGAGATATTTTAAGAACACTAATTCTCACTGATTGCCGCTGATTACCAAATCAGTGTGGATTAGTGGGAATTAGTGTTCTTTTTTTATGAATGACTCTCCCGGCTGGAGTTTCAAAAACGGATTCCAATTCCGAGGTGCGTGGTAATGCCTTTGCGAAACCGGAAGTGATTTGCCGAACGTATTGGGCGGTCGATGCGTTGAAGATGGTCAAGATCAACGCAGTTAAGAACTGGAAATCGAAAGAAACATTGCGGGACATCAGGAATGGAATCCGCCCGACAGCAGCCCTATTCGCGTCTTGATCCGCCACGATCCGGATTCGATTTCACGCTGCATATTCGCCGGCTGTGCGAAGACATGGTCGGCAGGCTGGACCAGCTCCATCACATCGATATGTCGCGGGTGGCGGTCAGCTTTGCCCAAACTCGTCGGACGGGCAGTTTGGGGATGCACGCCTCGATGACGCCGTTGCGGTTTGCCGGCGGCAAAATGCATACATTTCGGCGGAAACGTCGCTGGGGCATTCAGCGGCTCTACGATCCGGACGGCCGTGAGATGTTCTACATCCTGAACTTCTATCTGCCGCGTTTTTTTGATTTGCCATTCCGTGAAAAGCTCGTCACGACATTGCATGAGTTGTGGCATATCGGCCCGAATTTTGACGGTGATTTGCGTCGGCTGGGCGGTCGCTGTTTTGCCCACGGCTCTTCGCAGAAGCAGTACGACGCCCATATCGAGGCTCTCTTGGACCGTTGGCTGGCATTGGAGCCGCCGGAATCGGTCTATTCGTTTCTACGCCTGAAGTTTCGCGAGTTAACGGCCCAGCATGGTCGGGTGTATGGTCGGCGCGTGCCGATGCCCAAGCTGGTGCCGTTGGATTGAGACGGATCCCCGCCGCTGCGGTGAGGTTTTGTTTCCGGTGTAAACGTCCGGCGGAACACATCTTTCGTGCCATGTTTCCGAGGGCGGAGTAATTTCTTATGGTCAAGTTGGATAAGCTGTGTTGTTTAACTGCCATTGATCTGGCGGCTTGGCAACAGGGCCGCCGTACCGGCGGCTGCTAAACGTAGGGTGCAATCTAGGCACATTCCGGGAGCTGTTAGCTCCCGGCTGTTAAACTAGTGTGCATTATGCGGCCTGTGGACGAATCGCCATAATCAGATACTTCACCATGTTTCCGAGTGGCTATTGACAAAAAGGATTGTTGTGGTAAATTACTTTGTAGAGCAAAGTGAAATTGGGGAGAAATGCCATGAACGTTGACGAAGCCCAGGCCCGGATGCAGGAAATCCAGCGGATCATGGAGCGGGCGACGCTTTTTACGCTGTTGCCTGGCACTCCGGCGGTGATCGGCGGGCTGATGGTATTGGGCGGGTGCGCGGTCAGCTACGGTATGTTTCGGTCGCTCGACTTTGCCGACATTCTTTACATGTCACTTACCATGCAGGCTGTTTTTTGCATCATGTGGTTCGTCATCGGCATGGTGGGCATTCTGCTGGAAGTGGTTATGACAACCCGGGCGGCTGCGAAACAGCAACTTTTTCCGACGGATCGCCCCATGCGCGTTGCGGCATTTTCGCTGACGCCGAGCGTTGTCGTTGCGATGGTTTTGACCGTCAAGTTTCTCATTCCGCTGGAACCTCGGGCGGAAGAAATTCAATATATCGTGCCGGTTTGGATGATGCTTTACGGAACGGGCGTTTACACGGCGGGTTTGTTCTCGGTTCGAGCTCCGCGTGTTCTCGGTTTGACGTTTATTTTCCTGGGAGTGATTGCTTTGTTGTGTTTTCCGGAATACGGAGTCGTTGCGGCGGCGCTGTCTTTCGGATTGCTTCATATCGTGTTTGGGCTCTATATCCTTCAGAAGCAACGACAATCGGTGGTCTGATGAACGAGCCCGTGAAACCTGACGATTTCGACGCCGTCATCCACGAGCGTGTGCGGTTGTCGATTGTAGCAGCGTTGGCGGTATCGCCGCAGTTGAGCTTTGGCGAATTGAAATCCATGCTGGGGCTGACCGACGGCAACCTGAGCGCGCATTCGCGAACGCTTGAAGAAGCGGGCTACATCACGGTGGAGAAAAGTTTTCGAGGGCGACGGCCCTACACGGCCATGAGCTTGACTTCCAAAGGCCGCAAGGCTTTTGAAAGATATTTGGAGACCTTGCGCCAGATTCTGGATCAAGGAAAATCGGCCAAAGGCGGCTCGCGTTAAGAGGAGTGGAAATTTTTTTATCCTTTGGCTTTGCAATGCAAAGCACTTTATGGGAGTTGTATCATGAAACGCTGGTTGACGGATTTGGATCGTGTTTTGCGGGGAGAGGCAAGCTGTTTTGTCATGCCGGAGGAAGGGAGGCTGAAGCTTCCGCTAGGCGGACTTCTTGTGGGAGTTCTGCTGTTGACGGTTTTGTATGGCGTGTGCATGGGCTTCTTTGCAGGATTCCGTGAGGGAGGGGCGGTCTATATGCAGTGGCTGGCATGCGCGGTTAAGGTGCCGGCGCTGTTCTTGCTGTCGCTGGTTGTGACTTTTCCCTCGCTGTATGTATTCAACGCACTGGTAAGATCGCGTTTGAACGTTGTAGGCGTTTTTCAACTGCTCATCGTGTCGCTTTCCGTGAATACGGCGGTTCTCGCTTCGTTGGGGCCCATCGTGGCGTTCTTCTCGGTCAGCACGACAAGCTATCCATTCATTTTGCTTCTGAATGTGCTGGTATTTGTCGTTTCAGGGATTCTGGGGTATGCCTTTCTGTTGCAAACGCTGAATCGCTGGGATGCCGTCGATGGCGTCCCTGCTCGGCCGGATTTGTCGAGGGAAAAGCCTACTTCCCCGGCAAGTGAATCACAGGTGCAGGAATCCAAGGAATTTGCAATGCCGGTCGAAGCGGAAGTGGTTCAAGAAACGCGATTGTCGGCTTTGGGGACGCGGAAGCGGGTGTTGGAGCAACGCGTTAAGAATCTTTTTTTGTGTTGGATGATGGTTTCCGGTTTGGTTACCGCACAGATGGCTTGGGTGCTGCGGCCGTTTTTGGGGAAACCGATGGAGCAGTTTCGATGGTTTTATCCGCGGGAATCCAATTTCCTTCAGGGATTTTTGAAAGCGATGAGCGATTTGTTTTCGTGACGATCGACCCTCCGAAACGAAGGATGGGGAAGAGATCGAAAATTGTGGTTTTGTAGGGTGTTTCGCCAACACGGCATCTTTTTCGAGTAACAAATATCATGATGACGTTTTGGAGACACGTTGATGCGATTCTTCGAAACCGCGGGGCGGTGCAGTCGTATCCCACGGGGCCGGCATTGCTTGGCATGGCCGGCTGCATTGCGGTTTTCGGCATGTGCTACGGCGCGGTGATGGGTGCTTTTGGCGGTTTCGAGGGCGAGCGATTGCGGCAAGTCATTTATTCCGCCCTGAAGACGCCGTTGTTGCTTCTGGCCACGTCGTTGATGGCATGGCCGAGTTTCTTCGTGTTCAATACGCTTGTCGGGCTTCGCCAGGATTTTGCTCGAGCCACGGCGGCGTTGATGGCCGCCCAGGCCGGGTTGGTTGTTGTCTTGGCATCGCTTGCGCCGATGACCATCGTTTGGTATGCTTCTTCAAGCAATTATCCCGCCGCACTTCGTTTCAACGGGATGATGTTCGCCATAGCGTGTATTGCGGGGCAATGGCTGCTTCGCGATCACTACCGCCTGTTGATCGAACGCGATGCCAGGCATCGTTGGATGTTTTGGACGTGGCTTGTGCTGTATATCTTCGTCGCTATTCAAATGGCTTGGGTATTGCGTCCGTTTGTGGGCGATCCCAGCATTCCTGTCGAGTTCTTTCGCCGCGAAAAATGGGGAAATGCCTACGTGGTCGTCATGAAACTGGTTTACGACCTCGTGGTGCGTTGAGGAAAAGACATTTCACAATGATTTTTCATTGGATTCGATCCCAAGAGTCAGCCGTTTCACGATTACCAGCGGAATTAAGCAGCAAGTCTTTAAGGCAGGAATAAGGAGGTGTCTCATGTCTGCGATTCCACCCAACGTGAGCGAAAAGCCGCATCGGGGAAAGCTGGGATTTCATTTCGCGGTGTCCTTCCTGGTGATTGTGATCTCGTTCCTCGTATTCATCTATCCTGCACTTTTCACTTGCGCGGTAGTGATGGATTCCGAGTTAAGTCGAACGGGCGAAAGCCGGTTAGTTTCCGGTTGGTTCGAGTCGGCCGCACCAAGATATTTAGTTTGGGCGAATACTTACTTGGAAACGAATTATGCGGGATCGCTATATCACGATGACATCCCGGCGACGGAATGGCCCATGTTCGGCTCGGTGTTCTTTTTGGTAACGGCCGAAGACCTTCAAGACCGCGGCGAGATTGATGCCACGGAAGGGACTCTACGCGAGGCGGTTGATAAGGCCGCCGAGATCGTTGCGTCGCCTGTCACGGCGACATGGGTAAAAACGAAATGGGGCGAATCTTATCTGGATAAGGAAAATGTGTTTTATCGCATGTTGCTGATTCTGGGGTTATCGTCGTATGAAAAAATTACGAGAGATCCACGATATCACGCGATAATGTCTCGACAGAGCGAGGCTTTGGCCGCCGAACTGGCGAAGGCCAAGCATCACTTGCGCGATGATTACCCCAACGAATGTTATCCGGCCGACATGCTCTGGGCCGTTGCTGCCATTCAGAGGGCATCCAGGCTTGATGGAACGGAACACAACCAATTGGCGAAGAGTTTAATGGCGTCATTCGACGGAGCATTGAAAGCGCCCGAGGGCCTGCCTGCATTCCAAGCGGATTCTCGATCCGGCGGGATTCTTCAAGGAGCGCGAGGATGCGGCAACTCGGGCATTCTCTTGTTTGCCTTTGAGCTGGACGCGGTTGTTGCGAGCCGTTGGTATGATGCTTACGAAAAATACTTTTGGAAAGATACGGGCTGGTGCGTCGGCTATGCAGAGATGCCGAACGGAACCAGACAAAACTACATGGATGTCGATTCGGGGCCGGTATTGTGTGGCATTGGATCCGTGGCGTCGGCCTTCGGCATCGGCGCTGCCAAAGTCGCCGGGCGAAACGATCGCGCGGCTCCCTTGACGATGGAAGCGGTCGCCTGCTCGTGGCCGACGCCCTTTGGCCCGCTGATTCCGGGCCTGATGGGGCGATTGGCGGCGCAGAGTTGGAGCTTGGGCGAGGTGGCGTTGCTGTTTTCGATGACGAGACCCAACCGGGCTTTAGAAACGGTTCCCTATGATGGTCCTGTTCCGCTGGTTGTCTGGGGAGCGATTGCCGCCTATTTCGGTACAGGATTATTCTTCATCGGATTCGAGATCCGAAGTTGCCGCCGACGGCTGCAAGGATCGAGGCGATGAGGATTCTTGCTATTTTTTGGGCGGGATCAAGGCGTCACGGATCGGTTCGATCCAGCGATGGTTGGGGATGTCGTAGAGGATGAAGTCGGAGTCGAATTGCCAATAAGCCCAGCTCCAGCCCATCTTTTCGGCTTGGCGGGCAACCGAGTTGACATACCGCACGCGGGAGGGCATATCGGCTTTTTCGTAGGCGCTGAATTCGCCGAGGTAGAGGGGGCGATTGTGTTTCTTGGCCCAGGCTTGCGCCTTCTCGAAATCGCGCAACATGGCCTGGAGTTCCTGCTCGTTGCCGCTCCAGGGAACGCCAGTCTTGTCCTTCAGGCCGGTCCAGGGAGTACCTTGGTGCGTGAATTCGAAAGGTTTGTAGTAATGCACCGTGACAATAATGTTTTGATCTTTTTCGGGCAGGTCGAGCTTTTCGAGCAGGTCGATGTTGTTCCATTGTGCAGGACCGATGATCACGGTTCTGTTTGGATTCGTTTCACGAATGATCGACAAGGCCTCGCGAAGAAATCGGTTCCATAGCTCGGGAGTCAGGTCTTCGTTCGGCTCGTTGAGAATTTCGAAAAAAACCGAGCTTGGCGCGTCTTGGTAACGATGGGCGATGCGTTTCCAAACGGCCAGAAAGCGGTCGTGTTTCGAGGCCGGATCCTTGGCCATCTCCATGAATTCGTGGAAATCGAGAATGGCGACCAGTTGGTGGTTCAATGCTTGTTGGATGGTGCGGTCGAGCAACTGCCAATAGTCATCATCCACTTTGCCGCCGACTTTGGCATCGCGGAAGGGGTGAAGATTGATGCGCACATGGTTGAACCCGGCGTTACGAAGCAGCTTGAAATGTTCTTCTTGAAAACGGCCCTCGCTCGTGGATTTCCAAATCGGATCGTAGCCGAGAACATTTACTCCGCGGCCGAGGAGTTTGTTTTGCTCGAAGACATTGACTTTTTCAGTCTGAGAAGACGGCGACGAGTTCGCATCGCCCGGCTGGTTCCAGAGCGTGCCGCCGAGGCTTGCGAAAAGAACAACGCAGACCGCAATGAAAGACATTTCGAGGTGACTAGGGCCGGTCATGGAAGGAGCCTGTTTTTACGGAAGTTCTTTGATGTAGATATTTCGGAATTGCAGCAGCGAGGCGCCCCAAGGGCCGTCCTTGCGCTCGGCGTGATGTTGCAGAGCGATAGGGCCTTTGGCGGGGATGCCGGGCAACTGTGCGTCGTCGAGAACCAGTTTGTCGTTCAGCGTTACCGTCACGCGATCGCCTTTCATGACGATATGGAAAGTGTTCCATTGGCCGATGGGGCGGTCGGCATTTACTTTGGGCGTGGTTCGGGCATGAACTTCGGCGGAAAAAATCGGATCGGTCCGATAGCCGAACGCTTCGCCAGAGCCTGCCGGCCAGCACCAGATGTTGATTTGCGACTTATGCTGTCCTCGCAAGAAGACGCCCGAGTCGGCATTGGGAACCGTGACCATAATAATGTTGCCCTGGGCATCTTTCTTATAGGAGCCGTCGGGCAGGATGATTTTCGCTTCGTGAGAGACCCAAGGACTTTCCTTGATGCGCCAATCGATGAACAAATCGAAGTTGCCGTATTCTTTTTCGGTCCACAGATTTTTATCGCCGGCGGGTTCGTGAGGAGTGCAGTCGATGACACCGTCGATCACGGTCCAGTCGTGGTTGTCGGGATTGCGAACGGTCCAGCCATCGAGATTTTTGCCATTAAATAAAGCGATAAATCCTTCGGGCGGCGCGGCGCGGACAATCGCGCAAGAGGCGAGCCAAATCAGGACGACGGAAGCCGAGGCGAATGTTTTGCGGCGAATCGGATGTTTTTCAAAGGTGGGTTGCATCATTTTTTGGGCGGTTGGAGTGAAAGGCGGGCGGGTTTCCCTATTAAGCGTAGGGGTGGAATAACCTATTGTTAGCGTTTTTTGCAAGAAAGACAAGAAGCCCGCAGAAGAGCAGAAGCGGGCTTCTTGTGCGTGTATTTTCGAGGGAGAGGCGGTACGCCGACCTCGGTTACCTGTTACCCTACTATCTCGGGCCAGCGGTCAAAACCCGGTGTATCGGCCCTTCCCCATTACACGCTCTCTACACGAATCCTAGCATGAATTCGGAAAAAAAGCCACAACCCATTCGGCGGGGATATCTTTTTTCGCGTTGCCTTGGATAATAGTCGGGTGCGGCAATATTCTTGGCTGTTTCGTCATTCTGAGCGAAGCGAAGAATCTCCGTGATTCCTGTGAGATTTCAGAATGACTATTTGCCGTGATTTTTTGTCAGACCTTGATAGTTCCATGCGAGTCATCTCTCTCCAATCGGGCAGCAACGGCAACTGCATCTACGTCGAGGCAGGCGACGTTCGGCTTCTGTTTGATGCAGGAATCAGCGGGACTCAAGCCAAGCAACGGCTTGCCGGACATGGCCGCGATATCGCCGACGTTGATGCCGTATTGATTTCGCACGATCATACCGATCATTCGCGCAACATGGGCGTTTTTCATCGGAAGTTCAGCTTGCCGATCTATACGACGCAGAAAACATACCACGCCTCGAACCGATACGGCCTTGGCGAGATCGAAGACCTTCGGCATTTTTCGGCCGGTGAAACGTTGCGATTCGACGGCGTGACGGTCGAGACCGTGGCCACGCCTCACGACGGTGTGGACGGCGTGGCGTTTGTCGTTGATGACGGAAGTCGCCGCTTGGGTATTCTGACCGACCTGGGGCACGTTTTTGCGGATTTGCATGGCATTATCGGTTCGCTCGATGCCGTTGTGTTGGAGAGCAATTACGATTCCGACATGCTTGCCAATGGGCCCTATCCTGCATTTCTCAAGAAACGCATTCAAGGGCCCGGTGGACACATCTCGAATGTCGAGTCGGCCGAGTTGCTCGATCGCCATGCTTCGTCGCGTTTGAAATGGGCGTGCCTAGCGCATTTGTCGCACGAGAACAACACGCTCGAGCTGGCCATGCAGACGCACCGCCGGATTGTTGGTGCGCGCTGTCCGATTTATCTAGCGACGCGCTATGAAGCAAGCGATGTGATGGAAGTGTGATAGCGGATGGTCGCAGTTTATTTTATGGTCAAGTTGGATACGCAGTGTTGTTTAGCTGCCATCGGTAGGGCGGCTTGGCAACAAGGCCGCCGTACCGGCGGTCGCTAAACTTAGGGCCGACGTTCTGGCGGCCGCTAAACTGTTGTGCAGTTCGCGCACATTCCGGGAGCTGTTAGCTCCCGGCTAAACGGCTGTGCAATTCGCGCACATTCCGGGAGCTGTTAGCTCCCGGCTAAACTGTTAGCTCCCGGCTAAACTGTTGTGCGTTCTGCAGTCGGCGGACAAACCGCTGGAATCCGTTACTGTACCGATAGCGGATTACGCTTCCAGGACGACCGTTTTGCCGTTGGTTTCGGCAGTAATAC
>CAYWGR010000045.1:10817-32898 GCA_964458015.1 uncultured Planctomycetaceae bacterium | reverse complement strand
AAGCGGCTAGCGCCCGACGCACCCGTTTTTCAAGTATCGGCCCTGCGCGGCGACGGAATACCCGAAGCCGCGGAATGGCTGGCTGCTAAGTGCCGGAAAACATGACTGATTTTCAGCATAAGCTGAACCTGCAAGGTAATCGCCACTTGTCCATCACTGTACATGGCATCGTCCAAGGTGTCGGCTTTCGGCCGTTCGTTTATAATCTGGCCCGCGAACTGCGGCTCTCGGGCTGGGTTCGCAACGAGTCATCACTTGTCCGGATCGAAGTGCAGGGCAATCAGGCGGCGGTAGATGAATTTGTCGAGCGTCTTCGCCACGATGCCCCGGTGCAATCGCGAATTGATGCGATTGAGATCCGGGATTTGCCATTGGTAAACGCCGGGGAACATACTGTTCAGCAGGGGGCATTTGTCATACAGCCTAGTGAAGAGCGGTTGTCGCCGAGGCCGGCGATACCAGCCGATCTGGCGACTTGCGAGCAGTGTTTGGCTGAAATTCGCGATCCTGCACAACGACGTTTCGGTTATCCGTTTACGAACTGCACGAATTGCGGCCCACGATGGTCGATTATCGAGGCAATGCCTTACGACCGGCCGAATACATCGATGGCGTCGTTTACGATGTGCGCGGACTGCCAGGCCGAATACGAAAATCCGGCCGACCGGCGATTTCATGCCCAGCCGATCGCATGTCCCCATTGCGGCCCCCTTTTACAGTTGCTCGATTCCCAGGGTAAGGAAATTGCTGCTGCCCAGGCCGCATTGGATCAAGCCGTGCAAGCGATTTTATCGGGGCAAATCGTCGCCCTGAAAGGTCTTGGCGGTTTCCAGCTTTTGGCGGATGCAACAAATAGCGATGCGGTTGCACGGCTGCGCGAGCGCAAACGCCGTCCCGACCGACCTTTTGCCGTGATGATACCGACGCTCGACGATGTGCGGCGTTACTGCCAAGTCTCCGAGGAGGAAGCCTGCGAGCTTGAATCGCATCGCGCACCTATTGTATTGCTGAGGCAAATCCATCCCTCACCCCTGGCTCCTGGCATCTCGTCTCTCGTTGCTCCCGGCAATCCATTCCTTGGCGTCATGCTGCCCTACACGCCGCTGCATCATCTGCTGATGACGGCGGTACAGCGACCAATTATTTGCACGAGCGGCAATCTTTCGGAAGAGCCGATGGTGATCGACACGGACGAGGCCGTCGCGCGGCTCGGTTCGATTGCCGACGTCCTGTTGACGCACAACCGGCCGATTCTTCGCCCGACGGATGACTCGATCGTTCGTTTCGTTTCCTTAGGGCGCCAAGTGTTGCGCCGCGCGCGTGGTTTTGCCCCGTTGCCTCTCGAAATGCCTTGTCAATCGGAGCAAACGCCCACAATTCTCGCGGTTGGCGGGCATCTAAAAAACACGGTTGCTTTGGTGCTCGGCGGGCTGCATGAGAGCCGGCATACGTCGCTTTCCGAAAAAGCGTGCATATCCACTGCGCCGGTTGTCATGAGTTCGCACATCGGCGATTTAGACAGTGTTTTGAGCGTTGAGGTGTTTCGCCGATCAACGGATGATCTGCTGAAATTCTTCCAGGCTATGCCCGAGATGATTGCCTGCGATATGCATCCCGATTATGCTTCCACACAATATGCCGAACAGCTTGCGGGGCAATGGAACGTTCCGCTGGTGCGGGTTCAACATCATCACGCCCATGTGGCGGCATGTATGGCCGAGCATCACTTGCAGGGGCCTGTGTTGGGGTTCTCTTGGGACGGCACCGGCTATGGCCCCGGCGGTACGATTTGGGGCGGCGAGGCGTTAATTTGCGAGGGAGCGGAATTTCGTCGTGCCGCGCATCTTCGCACCTTCGCTTTGCCCGGCGGAGATCGTGCCGCACGCGAGCCGCGCCGCTCGGCGTTGGGTGTTCTTTTTGAATTGTTTGGGCCAAATGCCGCAGAGCATGTGGCAACGTTGTTTAGCAAGAATGAGTTGGACGGTCTGTTGTCGATGTTATGCCGGCGCATCCATGCACCGCGCACCAGTAGCATGGGCCGACTATTCGACGCCGTTGCGGCAATCTGCGGCCTGCCGGCGGTGATTAGCTTCGAGGGTCATGCGGCCATGGCCTTGGAATTTGCCGCCGACGAGTCGGAGCAATCTGCCTATACAATGTCGTTCAGCCGGAAAGATGCCGATGGAGCATTGGTCATTGATTGGGAACCGACCATCCGGTCGATTTTGGCCGACCGTGCGGCCGGTGCATCCGTGGGATATATCAGTGCCAGGTTCCATAACGGCCTTGCAGAAATGGCCGTGGCGGTGGCTCGGGATTTAGACACATCCAAACGGATGCCTGTCGTGCTCACCGGCGGCTGTTTCCAAAACCGATTGCTGCTCGAACGGGTTGCCGCCCGACTGTTGGACGCCGGTTTCCGCGTGTATAATCAACAGGAGACGCCGCCTGGCGATGGCGGTATCGCCCTGGGACAAATTTTCGTCGCATTACACCAACGATAAGGTTTCCTCGATGTGCCTCGGAATTCCCGGTAAATTGATTGAAATCCACAAGCAAGACGATCTGCCGATGGGGCGAGTCGAGTTTGGCGGCATCCTTAAAGAGGTTTGTCTGGCCTACACGCCAGAAGCCCAGGTAGGCGACTATGTGCTGGTCCACGTCGGCTTCGCCATTAGCCGTCTCGATGAAGCCGAAGCGGCCGAGATGTTTGAGTTTTTAGAAGAAATCGAGGATGCCGCGGAGAAAAAGGAGCAAGCCCCCGAGAACGAAGAAAAATCACCAGACCAGTCCTTTCCAAATTCCTCGTCTCGATCAGAATGACAAGTTCCGCCGATGGACTTCGACCCTTTTGGACCTGCCCCCTAACCACTGACCTCTCTCCATGAAATATCTCGACGAATACCGTAATGCCGAAACAGTTCGCCGCTTGGCCGATGCAATTCGGAAAGCCGTGACTCGGCCGTGGAATATCATGGAGATCTGCGGCGGTCAAACCCACGCGATCATCCGGTTTGCACTGGATGAAATGCTTCCACGCGAGATTACGCTGATCCACGGTCCCGGCTGTCCGGTATGCGTAACCCCCATCGAAATGATCGACCGTGCCGTGGCGATTGCCGCAAGGCCGGGTGTGATTTTTTGTTCGTTTGGCGATATGCTGCGCGTGCCGGGCTCGGAGAAGGATCTGTTCACCGTGAAATCGGAAGGGGGCGATGTGCGGATCGTCTACTCGCCGATCGATGCCGTAACCCTGGCCCAAAAACATCCGGATCGGCAAGTTGTGTTCTTCGCCGTGGGCTTTGAAACGACCGCCCCGGCGAATGCGATGGCGGCCGTTCTAGCAGCCAAGCTAGGGCTCGAAAACTTCTCGATGCTGGTTTCGCATGTTTTGGTCCCGCCGGCCATGTGTGCCGTGCTCGACTCACCTGCCAATCGTGTGCAAGGTTTCCTGGCGGCCGGGCACGTGTGCGCCATTACCGGCTTGGAAGATTATCGCCCTATTGCCGAAAAATATGGCGTGCCTATCGTCGTTACGGGCTTCGAGCCTGTCGATATTCTACAGGGCGTGCTGCTTTGCGTCGAACAACTCGAAGCGGGCCGTCATGAGGTTTGTAATCAATACGCCCGGATTGTGCGGCCAGAAGGCAACCGTGCGGCCTTGCAACAAATCGCCGAAGTTTTCGAGGTTGTGCCTCGTACATGGCGAGGCATCGGCCTGATACCAGCCAGCGGGCTGGGTTTGCGAAAATCTTATGCGAAATTCGATGCCGCGCCTCGATTCGGCGTTGAAAACATCCAAACGCAAGAGCCATCGGAATGCATCGCCGGCGAAATTTTGCAGGGGCACAAAAAACCGCACGATTGTCCGGCGTTCGGCGTTTATTGCACCCCGGAACGGCCGCTCGGCGCCCCGATGGTTTCCTCAGAAGGCGCCTGTGCCGCATATTACCGGTATCGAAGGCGAGGAAATTCCCCAACGGGTGATTCCTGATTTCTCCCTCATATCAACCTCGCTCAGAAAACTAGGCGATTTTCTTCTCTGCCGTTGACAAATGGGTTCGGCTTCCTAATAATTCGTTATATGGCGAAATGACGTATTATCCTGAAATGATCCCATGCGCGATTTAATGGCAGTCTTGAAGGCGTTGTCCGACGAAAACCGAGTGCGCGTTCTCGTTGCTCTCAAAGCGAAAGAGCTTTGCGTATGCCAAATCACGGAACTGCTGGGCCTCGCCCCCTCGACGGTGTCCAAACACATCGCGATTCTCAAACAAGCCCGATTGGTGGATAGCCGCAAGCAGGAGCGATGGATATTTTATCGCCGGTCGGACGATGCGGGACCGGAAGTAGACAAGATGACCTCCCTGTTGGATCAACTGCTTGCGGGCGATCACAAGACTCGAGACGATGCCGCGCGTTTAAAACATATTCTCCAGTTCGATCCCGAAAAACTTTGCAGGAAGCATAGCCGATGTTAAAAGTTCTGTTTCTTTGCACGGGCAATTCATGCCGAAGTCAGATGGCGGAAGGGTGGACTCGGCATTTGAAGGAAGATCAGATCGCTGCCTATTCCGCGGGTATTGAAACACATGGCCTGAATCCAGATGCCGTAAAAGTGATGGCCGAGGCCGGCGTCGATATTTCGGGCCAGCGTTCCAAACTGGTGGATGAATATCGCGATGTTGCGTTTGATTATGTGGTGACTGTCTGCGGACACGCCGCCGAATCGTGTCCGGTGTTTTCCGGCGGAGCGAAGATGCTCCATGTCGGCTTCGACGATCCGCCGCGCATGGCGGCCGATGCCCGGACCCAAGACGAACGATTGGCCCCGTATCGTCGTGTTCGGGATGAAATCAAGGAGTTTGTTTTGGGGTTACCCGAGTCTTTGTTGGAACGAAGGAAAGGATGAAATGCATCAGAACAATATTCAAAAGCTCTCGTTTCTCGACCGTTATCTGACGGTGTGGATTTTTCTGGCGATGGCGGTCGGCGTCGCCTGGGGATACTTCTTTCCGGGTATCGAGAGTTTTTTTAACCGCTTTCAGGTCGGTACGACGAACATCCCCATTGCCCTGGGGTTGATTTTGATGATGTATCCGCCGTTGGCCAAAGTAAAATACGAGGAACTCGGCGATGTGTTTCGGGACTGGCGCGTACTAGGGCTGTCATTGGTGCAAAACTGGGTGATTGGGCCGATTTTGATGTTCCTTTTGGCGGTGGTATTTCTGCAAGGATACCCCGAATACATGGTCGGGCTGATATTGATCGGGTTGGCGCGCTGTATCGCAATGGTCATCGTGTGGAACGATTTGGCCAAGGGCGACACCGAGTATTGTGCGGGGCTAGTGGCATTCAACAGTATTTTTCAAGTGTTGTTTTACAGCCTTTTCGCATGGCTGTTCATCAAGGTGTTGCCGCCTTTGATCGGCGTGCAGTTGGGCGAGATCGACCTGTCGAAAATCACGATCGGCGGCATCGCACAAAGCGTATTTATCTATCTCGGTATTCCGTTTTTGGCGGGGCTACTCACACGCATTGCTTTGTTGAAGCTCAAGGGACACACATGGTATGAATATTCGTTCATTCCGAAAATCAGCCCAATCACATTGGTCGCCTTGTTGTTCACGATTCTGGTCATGTTCAGCCTGAAGGGCGATCAGATCGTGCGGATCCCGCTCGACGTGCTGCGGATTGCCGTGCCGCTGTTGATTTACTTCGTGGTGATGTTTTTAGTGAGCTTTTTCATGGGCCGCTTGATCGGGGCGGACTATGGCAAGACGGTCACGCTATCGTTCACGGCAGCCAGCAACAATTTCGAGTTGGCGATTGCCGTGGCGGTTGCGGTATTCACGATCCATCACGGCGCGGCCTTCGCCGCGGTCATCGGCCCGCTGGTCGAAGTACCCGTCATGATTGGCTTGGTGAACGTGGCAACCTATTTCAAATCAACTCAATTCCGGGACATTCCACGGAGTGGAGGTTGATTCGGCGGGCAATGGTTTCTCTTCTCGTGAGAAGATGTTGCAGACCAGGACGAAGAACAGCGGGATGAAGATCAAGTCGATGAAGGTTGCCGAGAGCATACCACCGGTGACGGCGGTGCCGATGGCGTTCATCGCGCCGGCGCCGGCGCCCGTGGCGACGGCCAGGGGCAGCGTGCCGAAAAAGAACGCCAGCGAGGTCATGATGACGGGGCGGAATCGTGTTTTTACCGCGGCAAGCGTCGCATCCATCAGCCCGTAACCTCGGCGCTGCTGTTCCTTGATAAATTGCACGATGAGGATGGCGTTTTTCGTCGAAAGACCTAGCGTCGTTAGAAAACCGATCTGGAAGTAAACGTCGTTCGACAGCCCTCGCGCGGAAGTGGCCACAAGAGCGCCGAACACACCCAAGGGCAACATCAGAAGGTTGACGAAGGGGATGGTCCAGCTTTCGTATAGAGCCGCAACGCAGAGGAAAATGACCAATATCGAAAAGGCATAGAGGACCGGCCCCTGGGCCGTCGCCATGCGTTCTTGGTAGGAAAGCCCCGTCCAGTCGTAGCCCGTTCCAGGGGGCAGTTTCGCGACAATCTCTTCCATGGCCTGCATGGCCTCGCCGGAACTTCGGCCGGGGGCCGGCTCACCCCAGATATTCATCGAAGGAAATCCGTTGAAGCGTTCAAGTCGCGGAGAATTGGAAGTCCAACGCCCCGATGCAAAGGAAGAATAAGGAACCATTTTTCCCGCATTGTTGCGCACGTAGAGTTTTTCCAGATCCTGGGGCAGCATCCGATAGGGGGCATCGGCCTGGATGTATGCCCGCTTGACGCGCCCGCTTTGGATAAAGTCGTTGACGTAGCTGCTGCCGAAAGCGGAGGAGATGGTCGAGTGGATAGCGCCGATCGGAACTCCCTGAGCGCCGGCTTGTTCCCAGTTGACATCGACGCGGTATTCCGAGACATCTTCCATGCCGTTGGGGCGAACGCTTGTTAATCGCGGATCCTGGGCGGCCATGCCCAGCAGTTGATTGCGGGCGTTCATCAGGGCCGTGTGTCCGATGCCGCCGCGGTCCAGCAACTGGAAATCGACGCCTCGGGCGTTGCCTAATTCAAGCACAGCCGGTGGCGGGAACGCAAAGACCATGGCGTTGCGAATTTTTGAAAATGCCGCCATGGCCCGGCCGGAAACGGCTTTGCTCTTCAAGTCGGCGCGGTCGCGCAACGACCAGTCCTTCAACTTGACGAATATCATGGCGTTGTTCTGCGATCTGCCGGAAAAGCCGATGCCGGAAATCGTCATGCAAGACTCAACCGCCTCGGCTTCATCTTTCATGAAATAATCCGCCGCTTGAGTGGCTATCGCTTGGGTTTGCTCCAAGGTGGAACCGGTCGGCATAAGCACCTGACACATCAGGATCCCTTGATCTTCATCAGGGAGATAGGCGCTGGGGAGTCTCACATACAATAATCCAACCGCTCCGACGAGCATTACATAGAAAACAAGAAAGACATATCGCAGCGCCCTGCCTATCGACAGTCTGACCAATTGGATGTAGCGGTCTCGAATCCAGTAAAAAATGCGGTCGAACCAAAGGAAGAAGGGACGCAGCAAAAAGAACGAGTTTTCGGCGGGTTCATGCCCCTTGCCTACCGGCTTGAGGAAGGTTGCGCACAGCACCGGCGTTAATATCAACGCCACGACCACCGACAGCAGCATGGAAGCGATGATCGTGATGGAAAATTGCCGGTAGATTACGCCGGTTGAACCGGGGAAAAAAGCCATCGGGCCGAAAACCGCGGAAAGCACCAGGCCGATGCCGATCAAGGCGCTGGTGATCTGTTCCATCGACTTGGCCGTGGCCTCGCGCGGCGAAAGCCCTTCCTCGGCCATGATGCGTTCGACGTTTTCGACGACGACGATCGCATCGTCCACCAAAAGACCGATGGCCAACACCATGGCAAACATCGTAAGCATATTGATGGAGAAGCCGAACATGCTTAGGGCGGCAAAAGTGCCCAACAGAACGACAGGCACGGCGATTGTGGGAATCAACGTGGCGCGGATGTTGCCCATGAAAAGATACATGACCAAGAAGACCAGGAAAACCGCCTCGAAGAGGGTTTTCACGACTTCATGAATGGCCACGCGGACAAACGGCGTGGTATCGTAGGGATACACGACCTTCATTCCCCGCGGGAAGAACGAACTCATCTCATCCAGTTTTTTCTTCACGGCATTGGCGGTTTCCAACGCATTTGCGCCAGGGGCCTGGCGGATGGCCATCGCAGCGCTGGGTTTGCCGTTGTAGAAGGCCTGGATGTCGTAGGACTCGGTCCCCAGTTCGGTTCGCCCCACATCACGAATCCGAACGACGGAGCCGTCGGGATTGGTGCGAATCGGGATGGCGGCGAACTCCTCGGGCGTTTGCAGCAGGTTTTGCACGACAATCGAAGTGTTCAACCGCTGCCCTTTGACCGCGGGCATTCCGCCGAACTGACCGGCGGAGACTTCCACGTTATAGCTCTTCAGGGCTTGATTGACATCCGCGATCGTCAACTGATAATTAGTCAGCTTGTTAGGATCGAGCCATACGCGCATGGCGTATTGCGAGCCGAAGTTGGTCACTTCGCCGACGCCGGGGATGCGAGACAGGACTTTTTCCAAATTGGATTGGGCGTAATCGCGCAGGTCGTTGCCGTCCATGCTGCCGTCTTCGGAAACAAGCCCCACGATGATCAGATAATTCCGCGTGGATTTGTTCACCGACACACCGGTTTGCTGGACCACGTTGGGCAGGCTCGCCATGGCCAACTGGAGCTTGTTTTGTACTTTGGCCCAAGCCAAATCCGGATCTGTTCCGGGTTTGAAGGTCAGTTCGATGCGCGACGAACCGGCCGAGTCGCTCGTGCCCGAGAGATACAGCATGTCGTCGAAACCCGTCATCTTCTGTTCGATAATCTGGGTCACGCTGTTTTCCACCGTTTCGGCCGACGCACCAGGGTAGAACGAATCGATGGAGATCGAGGGCGGGGCGATCGGCGGATACTGCGAGATGGGCAAATTGTAGATGCCCAGGCCGCCCAACACCATCAAAATAATCGCGATGACCCACGCAAAAACAGGCCGATCCAGAAAAAATTTCGATAACATGGTGCTTCTCCGCCGGCTTACGATCGTTTCGTGGGTGAGGCGGCGGGAGCCGTGCCCGCGGGTTTCGCGTTGGACGGTTTGCCGGCTTCTTGAGGAACAACTTTAACCGTCATTCCGGGACGTGCTTTCTGCATTCCCTCGATAACGACGCGGTCGCCCGGGGCCAGGCCCGAGGGAACGAGCCATTTATCGCCGATTGCGCGATCCGTGGTGATCGCGCGAGGCTACACCTTGCGATCCGCGCCAACGACCAAGGTTGTGGGATTTCCCTTGGGATCGCGCGATACGGCCTGCTGGGGAACAAGCATTGCCTGTTCGTTGACGCCTTCGTCGATGATCGCGCGAACGAACATGCCGGGCAGAAGTATGCCGTCAGGGTTGGGGACGACGATCCGAAGAATGACCGACCCGGTGGTTGGATCGACGGTGACATCTTGGAACTTGAGCGATCCATTTTCATGATAAGGCGTACCGTCTTCCAAAACGATCTTGACCTCGTCGGTCCCGTTCGTTTTGAGGCGACCGTTCGCCAGACTGCGTTTCAAGCGATTCACTTCCGTAGTGGATTGCGGCACGTCCACAAAAATGGGATCCAGTTGCTGGATGATCGCCAGTGGGGTGGGCTGATAAGCCGTTACGATCGCGCCTTCGGTCACATTGGACCGGCCGATGCGGCCGGAAATAGGGGCCATAATCTTGGAATAATCAAGATTGATCTTAGCGGTTTTCACCGCCGCTTCCGCCTGCTTGATGGCCGAAACAGCCGCTTCTACGGTTTGGTGATCGCTTTCGACCTGAGCCTCGGCCACCCGCAATTCGGAGTCGGCCACATCCACGTCGGCCTTGGCTTGGTCGAACTGCATGGCCGATACGGCCTGTGTTTTGCTTAGTTTATCGTACCGCTGAAAATTCATTTTGGACAGCGAAAGCAAAGCCTCGTATCGCTTGAGCCCCGCGGTGCTTGCGTCCAATGCGGCCTTGGCGCGATCGGCCGCTTTTTTGGTGGACTGGAGACTTGCCGCGGCATTTTCATAAGCGGCTGCATAAGGGGACGGATCAATCTCATAGAGAAGTTGGCCGGCCTTCACTTGGGATCCTTCCGTGAAGAGCCGTTTTTGGAGAAGACCGTTGACTTGCGGCCGAATCTCGGCAACAAGGTAGCTCGAAGTCCGGCCCGGCAATTCCGAGGTCAGTACGATTTTTTGAGGATAAACCGCGAACACGGAAACCTCGGGAACTTGCTGAGGAGGAGCCTCTTGCGTCCGATTGCAGCCTAGCAGGCAAAAAAACGCCAAAAAAACTGCCGCAAACCAGGGTTTGCATCTACGCCCATTCATGGATTGGCTCCCTATCCCGCAACCTGTCGATCCCAAAGAAAACATTCCTGGAAAATAGATCCCCTCGTATCCCACCGTCAGCTCACACAGACTTTATCTTTAGCGACTCCGTTCAAAAAAGTATCCATAATCAACCGGTGGATGCCTTCTCTTTGATTGCGATCTTCGAGCTTTGGCCGGGTTTGCAGCACACTTTTGCAGAGGCCGATGTACATTTTGGCCAATAATAGCGGATCGCCGGAAGTGAAAACGCCTTCGGCAATTCCTTGGCGGAAAAAGCCCGCTAACTGTTGACTGGCGACCTCCGTTGCCTGGCGTTCGGAAGGCAGTAATAGCCCAAGCACGGCATCGTCCTCGAAGAGCAATTTGTGGACATGGGCATGTTTGGCAATATGCTCCAACAGCGCGTGTAGATGCCCCGCTAGTTTGACAACCGCCGGCTCGTTTTGGTTCACCAAATCTTCTAAGACTTGAAAAATGGGGGCGGTAACTTTGGCATAAGCAAATTCCAGAAGGTCGCGTTTGCTGTGGAAATAACGATATAAACTGCCCTTGGCAACGCCTGCTTCCGCGGCTACCCGGTCCATCGTCATCCCCTTCACGCCCTGTGCGCCCAACACGGCAATGGTTGCTTTGAAGATCGCCTCCTTCATCAACTCATCGAGGGCTTGCTTTCGAATTGCCGTAAGTTTAGGCACGGAAATCTCCATTCCAATTGAACCTAGACATTTTATCAACCGCCCGGTCATTTTACAATACGCGGCGATTGGATAAGTGACTCGCCGTCTAGTGTAGGCTGTTCAAGTTGAAGTATATCTCGAAAAAGATGCCACTTTTGTGTGACTTTCGCCACTCATGCGAGCGGCTATGCCATCTGCCCATATGCCTCTCGATGCCGGTATTCTTACAACCATCTGTGGGATGTTTTTTGATTTATCACTGCAACAAGTTTTTTTAATGACCCTACAGTATTATCCAGTGACCAATACGATTGGGCAGGAGAATTGTAAAAACCTTGGCCACGGAGGAACCGGCATCCTAACAGAATAGCCGTCATCCTGATCTCGGTTGAGAATCCGAGAGGCGTCCCGTTTAGCTTGGAGCCATCAGGATCACGGTGCTGCGAGGATTAACGAGATAATGGTCGTAGGGATCGAGGGGAATGGCATCCAGATCCTCCACGATATCTTGGGGAGCGAGCAGCGAAGTATCAACCAGCCGCCGCCAGCGCCGTTGCCAATCGCGGTTCGGCAGCATAAATCGTTGCGGCTCCCAATGGGCGTTGAACATGACGAATATTTCCGGCTGGTTATGCCAGCTATGCATCTGAAAAGCAAGCGCCCGGCTTTGGCCGGTCCAATCTGGGTTACCGAGGCGCGTGCCATGCCAACTTGTTCGGTTGACAAACTCCTCGCGGCTTAAAGCAAAATGTTTCGACCGCAAGGCGATCATCATGCGTGTGAACCGCAAGAGATCGGCATTCGTCTCCGCCAGTCGCCAATCGACCCAGGTCGTGGCATTATCCTGGCAGTAGGCGTTGTTGTTGCCGTTTTGCGTACGCGCGAATTCATCGCCTTGCGAGAGGAACGGAACGCCTTGCGAAACCATGAGAATCGCAAGAAAGTTCTTCATCTGACGCTGCCGCAATGCAATCGTATCTAAATCGTCGGTAGGACCTTCCTTCCCGCAATTCCAACTTACGTTGTACTCAGATCCGTCTCGGTCGTCTTCGCCATTTTCCCAATTGTGCTTTTTATCGTAACTTACCAAATCGTTCAGCGTGAAACCATCGTGGCAAGTGATGAAGTTGATCGAATGATAGGGATGGCGCGAGGCATCGCCATAGATATCCAGACTGCCGCAGATGCGTTTTGCCAACATGGCGGTCGCATTCGGATCGCTACGGACGAAATGCCGGATATCGTCGCGATACATGCCGTTCAATTCCGCCCAGCGTCCCCAGGCCGGAAATTTACCGAGTTGGTGCAGGCCGGCGGCGTCCCACGCCTCGGCGATTATTTTCGTCCCGGCCAACACCGGATGCTCGGCAATATGACGAATCAACGGCGGATCTTCGAGCACCTTGCCGTCGGCGCCGCGTCCCAAAATGGACGCCAAATCAAAACGAAATCCATCGACATGATACTCGGCGACGAAGTGGCTCAAGCAATCGAGGATCAAATCGCGAACCACGGGATGATTGCAGTTGAAGGTATTGCCGCAGCCCGAGTAGTTGTAGTAGCGCCCTTGCTTGTCGAGCATGTAGTAGATGGAATTGTCGAGTCCCCGGAAGCTGATCGTGGGGCCCGATTCGTTTCCTTCGCATGTATGGTTGTAGACGACGTCGAGAATCACCTCGATGCCGGCTTGGTGGAACGATTTCACCATATGCTTGAACTCTTGAACCTGTCGGCCGGCGGCGGTGGCATAAGATGCCTTCGGCGCGAAAAAAGCAATGGGTGAATAACCCCAATAGTTTTTCAACGGTTCGCCGGTAACGGGATTTTTGTGAAGTTGGTCGAGCTCGTCAAACTCGACGACGGGCATGAGCTGAACGGCCGTGACTCCAAGTGCCTTGAGATGCGGTATCTTTTCACACAAACCCAAGAATGTGCCCGGATGAACCGCATTGGAACTCGGATGGCAAGTGAAACCGCGAACATGCAGTTCATAAATGACGGTCCGACTCATCGGCGTGGCAAGCGGAACGTCGCCTTCCCAATCAAACTGGCTAGAGACGATGCGGCAGCGGCGTGTCAAGCGGTTATCGGTTTGTGAATGCGAGATATCCGGCACGCCCCAGTGTTGACCGCCGCTTAGCGCGCGCGCATAGGGGTCTAGTACAATATGCTTCGGATCGAACCGATGTCCTTTTTGCGGCTGATAGGGACCGTAAACACGGTAAGCGTACAAAATATCAAGCGGCAGATCGGCGATAAAAATGTGCCATACGTCGCCTGTCTTGTTCGTCGATGGAGAAAGCGGAATTTCCGCAAGGGGATCCATTTTTCCTTCATGGAAAAGAAGAAGGTCCACACGCTCGGCATGACGCGAAAAAAGGGCGAAATTCACGCCGCTTGGCTCCACGGTCGCCCCGAACGGTCGGCAATGCCCTCGCGCGGTGACGAATACGGGCGGCGGGCTTTGCACCGTCGTCGGGTTTGCAGCGACGAAGTGGTCAGTGCGAGAATCGGACACAGCAGCATCCTTTCCGGTAAATCGTTTTCCGCTATTTACAATCGTAGGCGAGGATGTCGAGCCCTCGCCGGCATATTTCCTGGCCGTAGTCGGTCCAGACGCCTTGCCCCCAATAGCGAAAACAACTGGTTTCCGCCGACAGCAGGTGGAACAAAACATTGCGATACGCTCGGCTGTTTTTGTCGAACTCTCGATTGTCCATCACTTGATGGAATTGAGCGCTGAGTTTGTTCATGGGCGTCAGGATGTTTTCGTAGTTATGAACCCAACTGATATTGTTGGTCCATGATCCGCCGTCCATTGCAAAATTGGAATGCTCGTGCTTGATTTCCGCGACGGCTTCGTCGGCGGCCCCAGGACGCCACTCCTTGATTTTCGCGAATACGAGGCCTTGATGGATCGGCCGGATCGGCGTCATCATTTCTTCCGTAACGCCGGCTTGTTCGAGCATCTCCAGATACTCTGTCACGTTGACGTTGACTACCCCCTCGGTGCCGAATTGCTCGATGGCCTGGCGATAGGCCGACGGAAATTCATTCATCATCACGCCGCCGTTCTCGCCGTCGCCGATTTGAGTGACGATGGGCGGAACGGAGATTCCGCCGATGTCGCGGCGGTGCAGCGTGCGCGCTTCATAAAACGGTTGCATCTGACCGATCAATTTCGTGTCGGACCCTTGTGTTTTGATGATGGCGATGATGGACACTTCTTCACCGGAGGAATTTTTCGCGACAAGACGATGCGGCAGATGTTTTTCATTCAGCCCATGCCCGTCAAGCATTTCGACAGTATGTTCTTGCACCAAAAGCCAACGATAACCGCATTCCCGCAGGGCCTTGACATATTCGTAGGCGGTATCAGGATGATTGGGCAAATGCATTTCTGGCGGCGAAAAGCCCCGCACGCGGCCGAGCGCCTCCCAGCCGAATACCGCGGCAAACTGCTGCTGCCATGCCCGCATCTGAAGCATGTAATCCGGTACTGGCGTGGATGGCACGACAGGATGCCCCCACATCGTTCCGAGCCACTCCACATAACGGCGCAGTTGATGATCGCAGGTCACCACCTTTAGCCGGTCGATGACGTCGCCGCGCCCCATTTTGCGAAGTCCGTAAAGAAGCTGGCCGGAATAATCCAGCATCACGCGGGGATTTCGCCCGTTATGGACCAATTCGGAAATGATGTTGCCCATCCGGGCGTAACATTCGGCGAAGACTGGTGCGTTGTGACTGTCACCAACTCCCGGATTACGCATCATCCAGTCAAGATTGCTGATCATTTCCGCCGTGTGCAGATCGCCTCCGCCGGCAGGAATCAACGGCTGATGCATATGCATCGCAATCGCAAACACAGCTTGCAGACGATCGAGTCGGAGATTTGTTTCGGAGAGGAAAACAAGATCTTTCTTCCGCATGATTTCCTCAACCTGCGCCTCCGCGCCGCAGATATTCGGCAAACCATCGACGATTTCGGGAATCGGCTGCCAGTTCATAAACATCTCACTTTCACTAAAAAAGGGTGTTGTTGTCGGGATTTATTTCATCCAATGGAAATGTTATTCCTTCTTCCACCTAGCGGATCGTGGCATTTCATTAACATTGGGTTGCGGCAAAATGGCGGTAGTCAAGTTTGGGAAAGACCGCATCCATGTATTCAAGGGCATCCAGCCGTTTAGGATCGATTTGCTGTCGTGTCAAACAGTCGAGCAAATCATGGAAACGATTAAGATGATCTCCGAGACGGCGACGCGCATATTGCTGGGTATCGCCGTTGGTGATCATAAACGGCCAATCCGAACTTTGGGCAAGCATCAGCTCTCGGCCTGCCTGCCTTAAGATGCGATCTTTCGGAACGTTGTCGGGCAGCGACGCGGCATTTTCCACCGTTCGCGTCATGCGAGCGGCCGCTTCATGCAGAAGACGCCAAATCCCTTCGTTCGATGCGTTGACCCATTGCTCGTTGTAACCTTTTCGTCCCCAACTGCTCGCGGCAGGCATCGATTTATGCTGGATCGGATAGCGTGCCAGGTATTCGCCCGGCGTGCTCGATTCTAAATCCCCACCATTGGACAACTCGCGCAGAACTTGATAGAGCCACTGCGGCCCTTCAAACCACCAGTGGCCGAATAGCTCGGCATCGTAAGGCGATACGATAACGCAAGGCATGGGCATGTGGGCAGCGCATCGTCTTGCTTGATCACGGCACCGATTCGCGAAATCCTGGGCGTGACGATAGGCGGCCCCCGCCGCCCAATCGGGATTGTAGAGGTGCTTGTTGTTCGTTTGCCCGGTGATGCGATGATATTTAATGCCCGTCGGGGCATGAACACCAGCAGCATAACGGAACGGATCCAAGTAGGAATCATCGAGCTCGAAACCGATGTCGCGATAATATTCGCGATAGACGTGATCGGCGGGATAGCCCACCGAACGGCTCCAAACCAATTTCGACGTGGTCGGATGACGCCCGAACGCCGCAACGCCCGACGGCGTGTACAAGGGCGCGTTGATGCCGAACATCGGCCTGGGGTCGGCATGTTCGATTCCGTGGCTATCGACCACGAAATACCGGATGCCCGCCTCGGCCAACACGCTGTCGAGACCGGGATAGAAGGCGCATTCGGGCACCCACATCCCCTTCGGCGGAAAACCGAATATCCGTTCGTGCTCCTCGACGCCGGTGAAAACCTGCGTCCGAACGGAATTCGGTTCCGAACTTAACAGAGGCAGGAAACCATGCGTTCCGGCACACGTAATCAGCTCGACGTGCCCCGATTCGGCGAATTCACGGAAAGCCGAAACCAGCCGCGTGCCGCATCGATCAAAATACGTGTCGCGGGCCTCCTCGAACAGTCGCCGATACATCTGCGCGAGAAAGTTGTTATCGTGCCAATTGCGTGTGCGCTCGCATTCCTGCTCGGCCAGCCGCACCATCATGTTCAAGTGCTGCCCGCAACGCTCACTCAGCAGCGGATCCTCGAACATATTGGCCAGCGTCGGTGAAATCGAGAGCGTTATCTTGAATGGAACATTTTCATTCCTCAAGCGGTCGAAAAACTTGATCAGCGGAATGTACGTCTCCGCAACCGCCTCGTAGAGCCAACGTTCCTCCAAAAAACGCTCGTACTCCGGATGCCGAACGTAGGGCAAGTGCGCATGAAGTAGAAGCAATAGATAACCTTTGGGCATAACGGCAGCTCCATAGTCGGGATACGTTTGTGTTTATGAATTCTTTCGAGAACAAAACCACTCTTTGCATGGCATTCACGCTTTACTGCCATGCGAAAATCGTTTCTGTTATGCTTCCACCGTGGCAAGCGTTTCCTCTTGCGTCTTGGCGGTGTTCATCGCTTCTTCGATTCGCGTAACCACCTTGCTGATGCTGTAACGTTCCTCAAGCCGGGCATGACCTTCCTCTGCGATTGCCCGGGCGAAATCCGGGTCGTTCAGAATACGTTCGATGCCCTGGACGATGCACGCTTCATCGGCATTTACCACAGACGCGTCACGATCAGCATGTATCAGCGCGGGAGCTGCCTCGGGCGTGGTCAACACCGGCCGGTTGGCGGCCCAAGCGGCTTCGATCGGCCACCAGGGAGTCGCTTGACGGCTTGGAACGACCACGATATCCGAAGAATAGATCAACTCGCGCAGGGCTTGGCCATCGAGATGACCGGCCAATCGCACGGCGTAATCGAGCAACTGATAACGCGATTGCACGCGCAGAGGCCACAGCAGATCGCCGTCGCCGATGAAAATGCATCGCACTTGTTTGTTGTTCCGAAGAAGCTTGGGCATCGCTTTCATCAGCAAGTCAGGGCCATAGGTCTCGCTCAGGTCGCCGACAAATAGAATGGTCGGATCGGTAGGTCCGACTTGAAAGCGTTTTTTGACCTCGCCAGGATCAATCTTAAATTGAAAATCCTGAATCATTGTCACGGGATTCAAGAGTTCGATGCGTTCGCTACAGTCCGGCACGCAACGTCGGGCGACGTCGGCCGTGCCGGCGTTGTGGCACAACACCAATCTCGCTTCACGAAGACCGGCCAATTCAGTTTCTTCGATGAATTTGCTCATGCCGTCGGTCAGATTGCTTCGCTGACGTTCCAGCGAGTGAAGCGATAGCACGAAGTTGATGTTTTTAATCGCTCGAAGCAGCGAAATCGTGGGAATCGAAGACCATTCGAATCCTAACGTCGTGACTTGTGCATTGTCGTGGAATTCTCGGAGAAACGCATTCGTTGCGCGTCGTGTAAAATCTTGGACCTGCGAAAACAACGACTCGTCCGATTTGCCGCCGAGTTCATGAACGTACACCCCGGGATTATCTAGCTCGAATGCCTTGCGGGCAAAAATGTGGACCGGCGTCTCGATTTTCGCAATCGACCGAGCCAGTTGGACGACGCTCTGTCCGACGACCGAGTTCGGATCCTCGTGACAAAACATCGCGTGAATGCGGCGATTCGAGGACGAAGGCGTATTATCGCTAGGACCGCTGATCGTGTAATGTGGTTCGTGGATTCGGTGTTCTAAATTTCCAGTATGATGCGAAGAATCAACGATTTCTTCCGTGGCATAATTCGTATCCAATTCGGTTTCCATGACATGCTTCCTTTCAAATTGGGTAAAGAAATGATTTTGCGGGCTTGATTAAGCCCGATGTTTTTTAGTGAATTACGAAGGTATTTCGGATAATTGCGGGAATGCGTTTGTACAGAGGTCGAGATAGTGATGGGCGACTTCGTTCCAACTGACCGTCCGGCTATCCTCGCGTCGGCCGTTTTCGCCCATCCGCCTTGCATTTGCGGGATCGCCAAGAATTCGATCGAGCGCCCAGACCATCGATCCGGGGTTGTCGTAGGTAACGACTCCCGTTTCTTCATGGCGGACCAGATGGGCTGGGCCGCCGTGCGTGGTGATGACCGGCTTGCCCGCCAGACGCGCCAAATCGACGACGGCATCGTCGAACGGCACGCGATAACGCGAAGGCAGCATCAACGCCTCCGACGCCCTCAGTAATTGGTGGACTTGGTTGCGCTCGACGTGTCCCAGGAACCGAACGGCGTAGTCGACGCCGAGGTGTCGGGCACGCTGCTGGAGCGGTCCGAATTGTTCTCCCGCGCCGGCAAAGGCAACACGCAAATTCGGCACGCGCTGCAACATGATCGGTAATGCGTCGAGCAGCAAATCCGGGCCGGCGGCGTATTCCAACGGCCCGATGAACAGAATCAATCGGTCCATCGGACCAAAGTTGATGTTGCGTTTAACTTGACCGTAATCCAGGGGACAATCCCACTCGTTGGGACCGCGTCCCTCCATCGCAAATCCATGAACGTGCGCGCCGTCGATCCGCAGCTCTTGGACGGCCTTGTCGCGAAGCCAGCCCGGCACCAAAACCACGTCGGCGGCATGCGCCACTTGACGTTCGGTTTGCTCGATGTCGCTCGACACGGCGTCGGGCTCCGTGCCATTGCGCCGCGTGGTTTCGAGCGAAGTGAGCGAACATATCTTGGCGCAATCGCCGCCTTGCAAACCAGTCCCGGCAAGCCACTCATGCACGTGAACGATGTCGAAAGGCGGAAGTTCCTTAAAGCGTTGTTCCGCGGCCGCATGGAATGCGCCGGCAATTTCCTGGACCGATCCTTCCAGGCAGACGTCGAGCGGTTGAAAAAGAACGCCTTTAATATCCGGCAACACGGCAATATCATCGCAAACGGTCAAGATATGCACTTCGTGTCCGCTTTCTCCAAGACCGGTCGCCAGCTTGACGACAAACTCGGGCGGACCCGATCGATCGGGCGACATGCAAAGGATGGCGATTCGTAAAGGATGCCGCAGCTTAGGTGTGCGCCGTTCCTTCAAAATGTTGTCTTGCTCCCAGATATTACCGATCGTTTCTGCTTTCAGACCGTCCTCCACCAACAAAGCCTCCTGAGTACCGTAGGAAGACGAGGAAGCCCTGGGAAACGAAACCGTGTTGGAGCGGGCCGCCGGAATGAATTCGCCGTTGCGGAGCACAAAACCGACTTCGCCGAGTTGCCACGTGCCTGCATGATGTAGATTGAAAAACATCTGCCCGCAGATGCACGGCAGCGTGTGATCTTGGATATGGTTGGCATTCAGCCCGTTGAACGTGATGTAGGAAACATCGTAAAGGCGCAGCACCATCCGACATTCGCGCCAGGCGTCGCCTTTTTGACGCTGCATTTCTTGGATCCAATCGTGCGAAATCCTCCAGTGCGCGAAGCCTCGGGTCGGATTAACCATCGCCAATGCAATGTGGTTGATCGGCGGCGTGTAGACCTCGGCTGGTTTGCGTTCGCTGATTTCCCATGCCGTGTTGCGGAGATATTCCGCATCCCAGTCGGTGTGCGGAATAACGGCGTTTATGTTAAACGTTTCTTGGTTTGCGTAAGTATTCATGGTAGTTTGGATATATCGCGGCGGTTTGCTGTTTTAAGATCCGCCTTGCTTGTTGAAGGTAAGAAACAAACTGTCGGTGGTTCATAGCACGGACTGATAGGTGTTTTCCGTTTGGGCGGCAATGTTGTCCCAACTAAAAACGGCATCGACCGTGGCGCGGCCGTTTCGCCCCATCCACCGGCAACGATTGTGGTCGGCCAATAACGTGCCGAGCCCCCAACCAACGGAGTCGGGCGTATCGTCAATCTGAAGGCCGTTGACATCGTGCCAAACAAATTCCGCCGGACCGCCTCGCTTCGTGCAGACTACCGGCTTACATGCACTCCAGCCTTCGAGAATAATGATTCCGAACGGCTCATTGCGGCTCGGAACCGCAAGGACGTCGCACGCCTTGAACAGGTCGGTCAGTTCGCGTCCCGTTTTGACGCCGAGAATTCGCAGAGCATGTGCGACTCCCAGCCGGTGCGACAATCCGCAAACGTCGTTTTTCATGTGCCCATCGCCGACGAATACGAACTTTGCGCTGGGATAGTATCGCAACAAGGAGGGCATCGCCCGAACCAGAATATCGGGGCCTTTCTGCACCACCATGCGGCCGACGAACAGAACCATTGGATCGACGGGGCCAATGGCGTAGCGCCGCTTCACTTCGCCTGGGTCAACCGAGTAGTCGAAAGCACTTGCGTTTACTCCATTGTAGATCACATCGGTCTTGCCATGAGGCACTTGATATAGCCAGGCAATTTCGTCTTTGAGGCGGTGCGACACGGTAATCACGCGATTGGCGCAAAATGTTCCGTGCCGCTCGTGATCTTGAATGCGGGGCGCTTGACCGCCGAAAAACTGATTGCCGTTGCGACCGTACTCGGTCGAATGAATCGTCAAAACGGTCTTCCGGCCGCGTCCTTCTTTAATCCACACCGCGGCATTCGAGGCCAGCCAGTCGTGCGCGTGAACAATATCGAAACGGCCGACAGCATCTTCAACGCCGTTGAAACAACCGACAAACGAACGGCACATGTTGTTGACTTCGTCGACGAAACACGAATTCAAGGGAAACTGGCAACGATGGTAATGCACCCCGAAGATCTCTTCGTATTCTCTTTGACCATGCCCCGTGCGCGTGAATACGTGGACTTCATGTCCTCGCCGATTCAGGGCCGCGGCAAGCTCGGTGACATGTACTCCTATGCCGCCGACGGAAATGGAATGAAGGGTTTCCCAAGAAAACATCGCGATGCGCATGAATCAATCACTCCTCTTTTCTTATGATGAAATTGCAGCCAAGCGTGAAAACGACGCAAATCTCGTCCGTGGTTTTCGGCCGCAGATAGAAGAAGATCAGGAGTGAGAGCCAAGCCGTCTCGGGATTCAAGAACTGCATGGCTGCGCGGAAAACGACGACGGCATAGCGAGCCGACCTCGCTACGTCCTAGCCGGTTTCCGCGAATGTCCTTGCAGAGTTCCCTTGATGTCCGTTCGATTGCCTGCCCCGCAATCCATGACCACTGCTACCCCGCCGTGGTCCTCGCATCAGGTTTCCCTGTTCTCCGGTGATTTACCGGGAGAACAAGTTTTCCTGACTGAACATCCGACAAACGCTTTGTACGATCTGCGTCAAGGTGACGGTCTAAGTAATATGTTCGGGTGGCGTGGGCCTGGCAATTTAGGTCAACTGAGGCGTGTTTTAGGCAACCGAAAGACTTTTTCCTTCGGTCGGCTCTTCCAACCGGCATAACCGTTCTATCCATTACTTCAAGATAGTACGGCATAGATTGCCAAATATCGGCCAGGAATTGTTGCTAATTCCGCAGGAGAACAGCACAGTCGCCATAAGCAGTCATTCTGAGCATAGCGAAGAATCTCCGTGAGCCTATACAAGTTCCGATACACGAACGAGATCCTTCGCTTCGCTCAGGATGACGGTTCCTCCGTGGCCAAGGGACTTTGCGGTTCTCCTGCCCCAATCCAGAGCAACCCGAAGGAGTTT
>CAYWGR010000045.1:0-10807 GCA_964458015.1 uncultured Planctomycetaceae bacterium | reverse complement strand
CGCCGGGAAAGGCGTTTGATGATTTTCAATACGTTTCTACAAAGCCGTGTTAAGCAGTTTTGAGAAACGTCGTCAAATACTCGGATATGCGGGTGTCTAGCCAGAATTGCGGCGACCAGGGCCAGCGGCCCGACACAAACCCCAAATGCCCTCCGCTGCGAGTAATTTCCAGCGTAATCTTCTTCGAGATATTGCTCGAATGCGGAATCAGGTGGGGAGGAACAAGCGGATCGTTTTTCGCATTCACGATGAGCGTTGGAACGTCTACATGATGCAACAGCACGTCGGAGCGTGTTTTGAGATAGTAGTCTTCTGCATTTTGGAACCCATGCCACGGCCCACTGATGCGGTCATCGAACTTGAAGAAGGTGTTCAGACCTCGCAATTCGCGGCGAGAAAGGCCGAAATCGTCGCCCAGGGCGTCCATTTTCGTAACCACGTCGCGCCGGAGACTTCGGAGCAAATACCACTGATAGATGCGAGAGAAACCGCGTTCGATTTTTTTGGCCACGACGCCCAAATGAAATGGGGCCGAAATGCCCACCGCCGCTGCAACCGGCGGCGATTGTCCGCTTAGGCCGCATTCGCCCAGCCATTTCAGGCAGATATTGGCGCCGACCGAGTAGCCTACGATGCCCAGGGGCGTTTGCGGTTCACGTTCGGCCAGATAGTGGACGAGATGGTTTAGATCACAGGTCATGCCGCAATGATAACATTGCTTCCGGCGGTTGGGTTCGACATGTCCGCGATAGTTGAGCAACACGCCGCGCCATCCGCGAGCCTCGCACGTCTGCAAAAATCCCCGCACATAGGCGGATTCAATGTCGCCCTGAAGGCCCGGCAGCACGATGACGATCGGACCACGTTGGCCGACCCAATCGAGCAGTACGAAATCGCCGTCCGGAAGTTCCAACCGTTCGGATCGCACATCGAGCGGAACCCGTCGCGTTAAGACAGGCCAAAGCGTTTGCATGTGTCCGCCCGGCAGCCACCAACTTGCCTTGAATCGGCCTCGAACCATCTGGTTTATCCCTGAATGCAATACATGGCGTCCGCGTTCTTTTCATGAAGGCGGAAACTACCAGTCAATATATCGCGGATGCCGTCCTTCATCTAGGCGGTGACAAAAAGCGGAAAACATCCAAGGGGATGGCCTGTCGCTACAAAACATAGCAGCCTATCCGGTTCTTGATATTTACTTGGGGAATGAACCGGCCGATCAACTTTTTCGCCCATTTTTTTAGCCTTCCAATGGTCGGCCTTTCATTCACGTCCGGGGGGAATCGGCTACCTTGCGGCGGGAGGACAATCCTGTTGGCAGGCGTTTTTTTCCTTCGCTTTTGAAAAGAGTTCGGCCAGTTCCGTCATCTTGAATCCGTTGGCCATGCTCATCATCATTTCGGCAAGAGCCGGGGCATGCTCTCTTACCTGGGGAAGCAATGCCTTGAATCCGTCGAGGTCGAGAACGGTGATTTTGCACGCCAACTGATTGGCGAGATCCATCGGAAGTTCGGCAACCAGAGCTTCCATATCGACTTGTTCGGCAGCCTCGACGTCTTCAACCGATTCATCGACATAGTCATAGGAAATGCCGAGCAGTAGGCGTATTTTTTCATAGATTTCTTCCAGTTGCACCGGTTTGCGAACGAAATCATCGGCGCCGATGGCGAGGATATTCTGCCGCTCCTCGTCGAAAGCGCTGGCCGTAACGGCAATAATCGGTATCGTCTTTTCTTGCGGAGCCGATCGGATTTTAGCGATAGCCTGATACCCGTCCATTACCGGCATTCGCATATCCATCAGGATGAGATCCAGCGAATTTTCCTGCGATAATTGCACGGCTTCATTGCCGTTGCTCGCTTCGATCACGTTGAAACCCGTTGCTTGAAGCGATTTGACCATCAACAAACGGCTTTCCAACGTATCCTCGACCACGAGAATGCATGGCGACGGTTGTCCTTGCGAAATTTTTGTGACGCGGCGCACGACGTGGGTCGTTTTTTCGGAAGCCGTGGCCGGCTCATAGCAAATGCTGAACGAGAACAGCGTGCCTTTGCCCTGTTCGCTGCGCAAATCGATTTCACCGCCCATGAGTTTCACAAGTTTTTTGCTGATGAACAGTCCCAGGCCAACTCCCTCTTGACTGAGACTTCCTTGTGCAAAGGGTTCAAACAGTTTGGCAACCGTATCGGAATCCATTCCCGCGCCGGTGTCTTCGATCTCGAACAGCAAGACATTTTCATGTTTCGCCGCATTTGCCCTAAGGGTTATACTGCCCATTTGGGTGAACTTCACGGCGTTTCCGGTCAGATTAAGGATAACTTGCTTGAGCTTCCGTTCGTCGGCACGGATATAGCGAGGAAGCGAGGGATCGCGTTCCTGGAAAAATCGCAACCGCTTGGCTTTCACTCGCGAGCACATCATTTCCTGGATGGTATCCAGCATATTCCAAAGATCGAAATCCGATTCATTCTTTTCGACTTGGCCTGCTTCGATGCGTGATATTTGCAGCACATCGTTGATGAGTCCCAGCAGGTGCGTGCCGCTACGATTGATGATGTCAAGGTTTTCTTTCTGACTATCGTTGAGCATGGGATCGGTCCGCATAAGCTGCGAAAACCCCAGTACGGCGTTCAACGGCGTCCGCAACTCATGGCTCATGCTGGCCAGAAAGACGCTTTTCGCCCGGTTAGCCGCTTCGGCCTGCGTTTCGGCGGCCCTTGCCTGATCGCGGGCCAAGATCAATTCCGCCGTGCGATGATCCACCAACTCTTCGAGATGCTCACGATATTTTCGGAGTTCATCTTCCGCCCGTTTGCGTTCGGTGATTTCGGGAAAGGCGGCGAACGCGGCAATCATCTCTCCGGCGGCATTGAAGATTGGCGATGCGCTGGCAAGGCCCCACCGCGTCGCGCCATCCTTGGTAATGGCGCAGAATTCCTCATATTTTGTTGTTTCGCCTCTCATGGCACGGAGTACAGGCCATTCGGTGATCGGGTTTGCATCCTTGTCGAAGTCTTTCCATGAATGCCGATATTCGGAAATCACGATACCAACGGGGTTTGGTTGGTCAATGATATCGTAAAAGCGTCGGCATGCCGTGTTGACGTAACGCACCACTTGGTCGGGCATGCTGACGAGTACCATCGGGACCGGGGTTTGCTCGAATGTTTGTTCGAGCAACGTCTTGGCGTCCGCAAGCTCCTTCTCGGTCCGCTTACGTTCGGTGATATCCATGATCGTACCGACGAAACGCAAGGGTTTACCCGAGCTGTCATAGGAACAACGCCCCAAGTTCTTGCAGAATTTGACGGCGCCGTCGCCGGCGACTATCCGCAATTCACAGTCGAGCAGAACACCCGCCTTGATCGAATGGTCAAAGAGATTTTGATACAGTTCCTGGTCATCCTGGTGAACAAACTGCATATTTGATTGAAAATTGGGCGTATATGTGTTCGGCGATACTCCGAATAGTCGATACGTTTCGTCAGACCACCACACCTCATTGGTTTCGATGTCCCAATCCCAACTGCCGATCTTGGCCACCTCCTGCGCTTCGTTCAATTTTTCGATAAGTTCGGATTGTAGTCGGGCACTTTTTTCGATCTCTTCGCGGGCTTTGGATAAGGCCTCCTCGGTTTGTTTTCGTTCGGAAATATCGACGCCGATGCCCATTAAGAATAGGCGTCCTTGCGCTTCGAAACGAACTCCGGTAAGGAGGAATGGGATCTGACGGCCGTCCTTGGCTATCAAGGGAGTTTCTACCAAATTGTAGCCTTGCTCCATGGCATCATCGACCGCCTTAAGAACGGCGTCTCTGGCCTCGGGCACATGCCAATCCGCTATGAACCGGCCTTGCATTTCTTCCGCATCGAACCCCAAAAGCGATTCGTGTTGCTTGTTCCAAAGCACTAACCGATTTTCGGGATAGGAGTAGAGATAGAAAATGCCCGGGAGACTTTTCAATACCTGCTTCGTAAATTGTTGCTCTTGGCGAATTGCCTCCTCGGCCCGTTTCTGTTCGGTGATGTCATGGAAGTACCAAACTCGCCCGTAGTACTTTCCATCGGATCCCACCATAGGCGCCGAATATCGTTCGTAGGTCCGGCCGTCGGTAAAAAGGATTTCTTCGCGAGATTTTTCATCGTGATTTTCGTAGAGGTATTTAATCCTGGCAAGAAATTCTTGGGGATTGGCCACGTTGTGCAATACAGCTTGCAGGATCTGTTCATCCGGCTCTGCTTGGACATAATCCGCGGAAAGGCCCCAGATATCCAAGAAACGCTGATTGAACGAAATGGCCCTTGAATTTTCGCCTACGACCAGTATTCCATCCGGCGACGTCTCTTGCTGTGTTTGCAAGACAGCATTGGCAAAACGCAATTTCTCTTCTATCTGCTTCTGTTCCGAGATGTCGAATCCCATACCGATTGCAAGCGGGCGGTTCGCCGACATCATGCGCAAACCGGTGAAATAGAAAGGAATCGTCCGGCCGTCCTTGCATACCAAATCGGCTTCCATACTGGCCATTCCATCCTTGAAGGCGTCGCCGATTCGTTGCGTGACAAGATTTTTGTCGGAGCCGGCAAACAAGTCCGTCGCGGTAAGCCGCTCAATTTCATCCGGTGTATAGCCGGTGATAACCTCGAAGTTTTTGTTCCATCGCAGAAAGGTTCCTCGTTCGTCTAAAATGAAAAACGTCCCCGGCAGACTGTTGATGATGAATTCCGACCACTGTTTTTCGCGGCGAAGGGCATCTTCGGCCAGTTTTTGCGAGGAGATATCGCGAATCGTTGCTTGCAGAAGCGTTCGCCCCTCGACTTCCATGCGCGTCAGCAGCTCCGAGGCGATGAATGAAGTGCCATCCTTGCGGCGGTAGGTCCATTCAAAAAAGTGGGATCCCTTTTCGATGGCAATCGCTATCATCTCGGGGATTTTCTTCTCGGAAGGATTTCCATCGGGCTGAGTTTCCGAGGAAACGCTTAATGGCGTGCATGACTGAAAATCAAGTTCATCGTGAAAGTGGAATAGCTCAACCGCCGCGGGATTACAGCTCAGCACGTTGCCTTCGGGAGTGAATGTGATCACGGCATCCCGATTGGAATAAAAAACAGTCCTGTACTTTGTCTCGCTCAACCGTAACTCGTGTTCGGCCTCCTTTCGCGCACACGCATGACACACGGAGCGAAGGAGATCGGTTCCATTTGGTTTTCCTTGAACAAAAATATCTTGCGCTCCACGGCGCAACATCTCGGTGGCCAATGCTTCGTCGTCTCGATCGGTAAGTATTACAATGGGCAAAAAGGGAGCGGCAGCAACCAGAAGATCGAGCGTATCGAGAATACCGCGGTCGGGCAGACCTAGATCAAGCAAGGCCGCATCGAAAGAAGCGTTTTTCAGACATTCCAGAGCTTCGCCCACCGTTGCGGCAACCGTCCATTCCACGGCGTCCGCCGGCAGCTTTTCCGCCAAACCGGCCTGGAACGGTTCGTCTCCAATCAACAAAAGATGCTTCCTGGCGGAACCCATTACATAGTACCCCCTGGAAAGGATAGCACGGTTCCCAAGGACGATGCACTAGGGGATGGGGGAAGAAGTATCATGGGGGAAGAGTAGAGTTCTTCGTTCTGTCGTGCGTTGTTAGACTCGAAATCGGGCCGGCAAAGGTTTCAGGCCCACGACCTGGGTGCGAATACCGAGCATTTTATCGCCCGAAGCGATGCAAAGAGTGCGAAAGTCTCGCCCCCCAAAACAACAGTTGGCCGCATGTACATCGAGATGTCCGATGGCAACACCATTGCCGTCGAAGATTTTCAAGCCGTTTCGACCGCAACAAACATACAAATTCTCGTGTTCGTCGAGCGTCATGCCGTCGGGATTGGCGCCCAGCTTATCGATCCATAGCCGTTCATTCGCAATTTGCCCCGGCCCAAGCACGTCGTACTTGTAGATCACCTGTCCTCGGGCGTCGGCCACGTAAAGCGTCTTGTCGTCGGCCGAAAGCAAAACGCCGTTGGGCTTGTGGCAAATCGTCGAGACGCGCGCGACGCGGCCGTCTGCCGCGCAATAGTAGACATCCTGCTTCATCACGGTCGGCTGGCCGCGATGCTGATAGTTTGGATCGGAAAAATAGAACCCGTTGTGGAAATCGATTGCCAAGTCATTAGGCTCGTTGAAATGGCATCCGTCGATTTCGCTGCACAAAATACGCCGTGTCTTGGTGCGAACATCGAATGCCACGATGCGATGAGCCGCCCCTTCGCAAACATAAAGTTCGCCCTGGGCGTTGAACAGCATCCCGTTGGCATCGACGCTATCGTTGACGAAAAGCGTTACAGGCTTGCCGACTTCCCAATAATAGATGGAGTCGTTCTTCCCGTCAGAAAAGTAAACGTTTCCCACTCGATCGGCGGCGGGCCCTTCGGTAAAGCCGAACCCATCGCCCAATACTTCCAACTTTGCATCAGAAGCAAAGATGCTATCCATCGGCAAGCAGTCTAAACGGTTACTGAGATAAGACTTACGTCAAGAGCGGGAGACGGGGATCGAACCCGCGACGACCAGCTTGGGAAGCTAGCACTCTACCACTGAGTTACTCCCGCAGCACTGGTCTCATATTATTCTATTTTGCGACAAACCGGAAGACGGGTTAGGTATTCGGGCTTCATTTTTTCGCAATGCTTTGGGAGCACGACGGCCGACCCCTCTGGGGAGATGGGACTCCCCCGCCGCTAGCTGCCTAGCAATTTTTTCTCACTGTGACATAATATCCATCACTCTCGCCTATTCAATCCCACGAGCCCGGAACAGCCCTCCAAGAGGTCAGCGCGATGCAAGGGAAAATCCATCTCGTATGGAGCGTTTTGTGTATTGGATTTCTCATAACAGGAGCCCCCGCGAAAGCGTTTAGTCAAGAAAAGACCGAGGCGGGCACGCGGCAATACAATGCCGCGGTACAGCTCCAAAATCGCGGCGTTTACGAACTGGCCGCCGCCGAGTGGGTGAAGTTCATCAACACCTACAAGACCGACCCCCGTTGCGACAGGGCGTTTCATTACCTCGGTGTTTGCTATCTCAAGGCGAACCAGTTCGATCTCGCCCGGCAATGCTTCGAAACGGTCGTAAAATCCTATCCCAACTGCGATCTGCTCGACGCTTCGTATTACTGCCTCGGTTCAACGCTGTACAACCAAGCCCAGGCGGGCAAGCCTGAACTTTTCGAGGCAGCGGCCGCGGCATTCGACGCCGTGGCGACAAAATATCCCAACAGCAAGTTTTTTGCGCAATCGCTTTTTAATCGCGGCGAATGTTTCTATCGCAACAATAAAAAGCAGGAAGCCGCCGCGATGTATGCCTTGCTGCTGTCTAAAAAGCCCACGGACAAGTTGGCTGTCGAAGCACTTTACGCTCTCGGCGTTGCACAAGAGGAACTAGGCCAACATGCGGAAGCCGGCAAGAGCTACGATCAGTTTTTAGAAAAAAACCCGCAAAATCCGCTCTTCGACGAAGTCACCGTGCGGCGAGGCGAAACGTTTTTTTCGCAAGGCCAATATGAGCAAGCGTCACAGCGTTTTGCGGCCGCGGCTGCAAAACCGGGGTGCGCGTTGGCCGATCATGCCACGATTCGGCAAGCGGCATCGCTGGTGCAGTTGAAGAAATATCCCGAGGCAGCGGCACTGTACGCCTCGGTTGCGATCAAATGGCCGCAATCCAAGCTGTTGGGCGCGGCCAATCTTGCCGCGGGAAAATGTTATTTTTTGGCTGGCAATTTCGCGGATGCTCGCAAAACGCTCGAACCTGTTCTGGCCGCCGGAGGCGATTCGGCCGCCGAAGCCGCCCATTGGCTTGTGCGCAGTGCAATCAAAGAGGGCAAACCGGCGGATGCGGCCGCGTCGGCCGAAAAGATGTTGGCCAAGTTGGGCGACAGCCCTCAAGCTGCTCAGTTGATGCTGGACCGCGCTGATGCCGTCTACGAAATTACCGAGCGGCGTGCCGAATCTTCCGCTCTCTATGCGGCAATGGCGGCGAAATATCCCCAAGACGCTTCGGCTCCGCAGGCACTTTACATGGCAGGCTTCACCGCGATGGGACAGAGCGACTATCCCACGGCAATCCGCCACGCCAAGGCGTTTTTGGCTGCTTATCCCAACAGTGAATTAGTGCCTGACGTAACGTATGTGGCCGCGGAAAGCAATCTGCAAACCAGCCAGTTCGCCGAGGCCGATAAGGCATTCGAAACGCTGTTGCAAAAATATCCCAATCATGCCGATGCCGAAACGTGGAAAGTGCGTCGCGGATTGGCCTTGTATCTGCAAAAGAAATTCGCCGACGTTCTTGCCATGCTTCAACCTATGCTGGCCGGGCTACGTTCGCCCGATGCCTTGGCCGAAGCTCAGTATCTGGTTGGGGCAAGCCAAGCCGAGTTGAAACAATTCGAGCCGGCCGCGAAATCCTTGGAAGCGTCCTTGGCGGCCCAGCCGAAATGGCGACAGGCCGACGATACATTGTTGCTCTTGGCTCAGGCCTATACGGAATTGAAAAATTCTGACAAGGCCAAAGCCGCGCTCGGGCGGATTGTCGCTGATTTCCCCAACAGCCGGGCATTGGATCGCGCCCACTATCGTTTGGCCGAATTAGCTTTCGCAAGCAACGACTTCAACACGGCGTCGGCTGAATATCAACAGGTAATCGACAAATGGCCGCAAAGCTCGTTGACGCCCCATGCTTTCTACGGAATGGGTTGGGCCAAGCTTAGTCAAAACGATTTTGCCGCCGCGGAAAAGACGTTCGACGCCCTGGTGCAAAAGCATCTTGACCATAAATTGATCCCTCGGGCTCGATATGCCCGGGGCGTTGCCCGACACCAACTGAAAAATTATGCCGGCGCGATCGAAGACATCCAAGCTTTGCTCAAGGCCGATCCCACCCCGACGGAAAAAGCCGATGCTTTGTATCTCATGGGTCTATGCCAATCGGGGCTTCAAAAGAATGCCGAAGCCGCGGCTGCATTTCAAACGATTTTGGCGGAGAATCCGAAATATGCCGGCGCCGACAAGGTGCTTTACGAGTTGGCATGGTCGTTGAAGCAGCAAAGCAAGGAAAAAGAAACCGTTGACACTTTCACGCGATTGGCCGCGGAATATGCCAACAGTCCCTTGGCTTGCGAAGCCCAATATCATGTGGGCGAGGCCGCTTACAAGGCCGGCGATTTCAAGCGGGCAGGCATTGCTTATCATGCCGCGATGACGAAGGCCGGCAAGACCGATCTGGGCGAAAAAGCCGCCCACAAACTCGGTTGGGCCTATTTCCGCTTGGACGATTTCGCCAATGCCCAACAAACGTTCCGCTATCAACAGGCCACTTGGCCCGCCGGCCCGCTGGCCTCGGACGCCGCCTTCATGGAAGGCGATGCACTCTTGAAACAAAAGAAATTCGCCGAGGCACTCGCGATCTACGGACAGGTGAAATCGCCGTCGAGCAAGGATTTTGAAGTGCTGACGCTGCTCCACGCCGGCCAAGCGGCTGCCCAATTGAAGCAATGGGAAAAGAGCCTTGCACTGCTTGACTCTTGCGTCAAAAAGTTCCCTGATACCGACTACTCGCCGGAAATTCACTATGAACGCGGCTGGGCCAAGCAAAATCTCGGCAAGCTCGACGATGCCTTGGCCGATTACCAGCAGGTCATTGCGAAAACCGATCGGGAAGTGGCCGCGAGGGCGCAATTCATGATCGGTGAAATCCAATTCGAGCAAAAGAATCATAAGGAGGCCATCGCTAGCTTCTTCAAAGTCAGCTACGGCTATAGCTATCCGCAATGGCAAGCCGAAGCGGCCTACGAAGCCGGCCGCTGCTTCGAGGTCTTGGGCAAGAAAGATCAGGCATTGAAGCAATACCAAGAGTTGTTGGAAAAGTTTCCGCAGAGCGACAAGACCCCACTGGCCAAACAGCGGATCGAAGAGTTGAAAAAGTAAATCGTCGCGTTCACAAAAAGGCGCATCTCATGAATTTCACGCTTTCCCCCGCCAGGCGAGCACTTTGCTACACGATTATCCTGGGAATCGTGACGGCCACGATGGTTCGAACGTCGGAAGTCATCACACGGCAAGCGGCGGCCCAAGAGCCGTCATCGCCGAAAACCGACGCCCAGCAAAAGAAGCTCGCCGAGGCGGCGAAAATGGCCGAGGCGGCTTTATCGGAACAAGAGAAAACGAAAAAGCCGGAATCGCCTGAAAAACGGCCTACCAGTTTACCGACCGAGGAGATCAGCGCTTGGGATCTCTACTGGCAAGGCGGTATTTTGATGTATCCGATCACGTTCATGTCGTTCCTGGTGGTGGTGTTTGGCGTGGAGCGGCTTTTGGGACTTCGCCGCAGCAAAGTGCTGCCCCCAGAATTCATCGACAGCCTGAACAAAGTCGCTTCGCAGCCTGATGGGCTGGATCTTCGGAAAGCCTACAAAATCTGCCAGCAGTATCCCTCGGCCGCGGCCAACGTGGTGCGCACCATGCTGCTCAAAGTGGGGCGGCCCACATCCGAAGTTGAACATGCCGTGGCCGAGGCCAACGAACGGGAGGCCAACCGGCTGTATTCCAACGTTCGATGGTTGAACCTCTCGGCCAGCGTCACGCCGTTGATGGGGCTCTTGGGCACGGTGCAAGGCATGATCATGGCCTTCTTCGTGACGGCCCACCTGCCGACCGGGGCCAATAAAGCCGAATGCCTGGCCCAGGGCATTTACGTGGCCTTGGTGACGACGTTCGGCGGACTGACCGTGGCGATCCCGGCCGCCATGCTCGCGCACTACTTC
>CAYWGR010000044.1:0-32937 GCA_964458015.1 uncultured Planctomycetaceae bacterium | reverse complement strand
CATTTAGCGAAGAATTCAAGGCGGGCCATCACTTTGCTCGACCCGCCCTACTGAAAACTGATCGGCCCTCGGGCGGTATCGGCAATCGCTATTTTGCTTCGCCGGGACGCCGGGCCTGAGCGGTGGGCGGCTCTTCGACGATCTTTTGCCACCCTAGGGGCGTATACGGCCGGAACGGATCGCCTTTGAAGAATTGCAGGGGATCGTTCACGACAACGTCGTAGAACTGATAGACCTTGTAGTCCTTGCCGTTCGGCTCCACGAGCTTTAGGGCAAAAGGCGCCATGCCCTGGGCCGTAATGATGAACTGGGCATGTTGGAAATTCGAGGCGTCTTGCTGATAACGCGGATAGGCCTCGATCCAGATCTGATCTCGGACATCGGCCGGTGTGACAAGGCGAAGGTAATAACGTTGCTTCAGCTTCTTTGCATCCGATCCAAATAGGAACGGCAACGGACCGTCGGCAATCGCCTTGCCCTGCATTTCAGGCGGCAATTTGTGTTCGATCAATTGTTTTTTACCGGGTTTGAATTCAAAGATCGACCGCCCATCGCAAATCCAATGCTCGACGCGACCGTCTTCGACCGGCACTTCTTTACCGCTCTTTTCGGTGGTCTCGACGCGGAACTTGCCACGGTCGGGTGAAGCGTATTTTAGAGTGCCCATGTCTACATACTTGGCCTGATTCGCCGAGCCAAACACCGCATCGTAGGACCATCGTTTGAAGCGGCAGTCGAATGTTTTGGTGTCGCGGTTGCGCTCTTCCCATAGATTCAGTGCCCGATCCACCTGGGCCTCTTCCTGGGGCGTCAACACAAACGGAGGGGCCGGCTGCTGTTGCGGCTTTGGTTGTTGCGGCGCGCGTTGGATCAATACAGGATGTTCGGCCTGGACCGGCTGATCGGGTCCCAAGGCCTCGCCCGCCCCCTCTGGACCGCGCAACGGATGCGTTTGAGCCAAAGCAGGGGTAGCCAGGAGAAAGCCAAGCAGGGCATACCATCCAATACGTAGCGTCATGGGTTCACCAGGTAATGATGGGATATTTGGATAAAAGGGGATTTGGGCCGGGATTGTAACACGAAATGGTTTGTTACCCTATGGCAATTTTCGGGGGAAATTTTCTGTCAAAATACGCCGCATGGGGTATTTGCCAATTGCCGGACCTGTGTAAATTGAGAATTCGGGAGGATTGTATAAACTCCCTTTGCCGTAAATTCCGAAATAATGTCACAGTATATGTAGACCCCGGAAGCTTACACGTGCATCGGCTGACGATCGTCATTCCTGTTTTGGGCGATCCTCTGCAACTGGACGACACCTTGCTGTCCGTGCTGGAAAATCGCCCAACCGATTGCGAAATTCTCGTTGTCCACAACGAGCCTTATCACGATCCGTACAACCTCAGCGATGAGGTGCGGTTCATCGAGGCTCGACGCGGGGCGGGAATGGTCGAGTGTATCCATCGTGGCCTTGCCGCAGGCCAGGGCGCAGTGGTTCACGTCCTTAGCTGCGGCGTGCAGGTTTGCGCCGGTTGGGCCGAAGCTGCGTTGGCCCATTTCGAGGATTCCAAGGTTGCCGCCGTCAGCGCCTTGATCTTCGACCGCGATATGCCCGAGAAAGTTATCTCGGCCGGCCTCGGTTATCGTATGGAAGGCGCGGCCTGGAGGCTTACCGGCCCCAACGCTCCCCAACAAATCGTCGCCTGGCGACAAGAACACCGCGGTCCCGATCTATTGGCCGGCTTCTATTCGAAGTCGGCAATCCAATCGGTAGGCGGATTTGCACAATTTGCAAGCACCATCGCCGCTGGAACCGATCTGGCAATGGCCCTGCAGCAAAACGGATTCCGTTGCGTTTTCGAGCCGGAATGCACGGCTTCGACAGTTGCCGCCGCCGGGGCCGAGTCGGCCTTCCGACGCGGCTGCGACGATGAATGCCTGTTCTGGCGCTGGGCCGCCAGTCATGGACTGCTCACGTCGATCATCGGCCACGTCGCCATGCTTGCCGGCCAGGCCGTCATCGGGTTATTCCGCCCGTCGATGCTGGTGCAACTCCTTGGCCGATCTTGCGGAACGCTGCAAGCGATGTTTTCGGGCCGTCGCGTCCGGCCGACTGCCGTTGAAGTCGCTGAAAAGCCGACCGTCGCCACTTCACCGCATTTCGCCGTCGCGCATTCGCAAGAAGATGAGCAACGCTCGTTCCGCGTGGCGTGATAGAAGCTACGAGACTTCCAGCAAATCGTCCTCTTGCTCGACGAGGTCCATCGCCTGCTCTAGCGGGCCGGCCGCGCCACGACGGCTGCCGGGATAGAACAGCTCGACGGCCGCGTAAAACTGCCGCAAATCAGGCGATTTTTCCATCTGCGCCGTTTCGTCCTGAAGCCGCTCGCGCAGTTCGTGCGACTGGTGCCGTCCGGTCGGCCAGCGGACCGTCATGATGTCGTTCACTTCGTTCAGAAGCTGATAAACGCGGGCCCGGGTGAGCCCCATCGTGCGAGCCGCTTGGCGCACGCTGATGATCGGCCCATGAATGCCTAGCCGATTCTCGACCAACGCCGTGATTTGCTGTGTGGCGTCGATCCGCACCTGTTCCAGGAGGGGCTGAACGAAATTGTCAAAAATCTCCTGTTCGTCGGGAATCCCGGGCCGCTGCAATGCACGGCCGATCCACTGTTCAACACGATCGATCAACCGTGGAATGATGCGTAAACGGAGATGCTCTTGAACGCCCATGCCCGCCACGATCGTATGGGCGGCATGAAACACTTCCAACAAAGCCCTGAGACGTTTTTCGCCATGCGTTTTCATGCCGCGGATATCGGCCAAGGTGGCGCTGGTGTAGGCGCCCATCGGCGTGTTCCAAATGACGCGCGTCATGTTTTGCAGGCTCGGGGCGAACCGGCCGATCGCTTCGCTCGATAATCCATGCTGAACGACGCTGGCCCGCCATTGCGCCCATGTAACCTCGGAGATGTTCGCCGGATCAAAGCCGTCGTTGTTGGCCGGATTGCCGTTGCCCTGGGGTAAAATGCTTTCGGTTGATGCCTCGAAAACCTCGGTGGGCAGTTGGGCCGGGTCGGTGTCGGCCGCCCGGGCAAGCAATTGTACGAACGAGACGATCTTCTTATGTCCGATGCCGGGCGTGGAGGATAAATCTCCGAACGAGGTGCTCAGGAGGTCGCGTAGCGGGCGGCCTAAGAAAGCAAGCGGCAAGCGGCGGTCGGTCGGCAACGCCCAATAGGCCAACGGTTTATCCAGATAATCGGCATAAGCGTCCGAGAGAAGGATTTTTCGCAGACCTTCAAAACGGCTGACGATCTGTAGCTCTTCGACCGAAACTGTCTTGCCGAGTCTCATCAGGTTCTCCTTCGGTCTTAACTCCACATGGATTTCTGAAGCGAAGACAATGTCTGATTGGTGGGCGTTCTCTTCGATCTATCGCAAAAGCCGAAACCAAAAAGGGCAGGCCTTCGAACAAACAACCGGCCAACGTTTGCTGGGACTAACGAACCGGCATATCAACCGCTAGGACTTGCGTCCTTGCCTCGCGCCAACCATCCCTTCGGGTGTTGGCGCCCGGGCTTCGGTTCATGGACCGCACAAACGTCACTCAGGTTCACTCGAATCGCTTGGGTGGTAGGCAATGAGGCTGATCGATGTTGCAAAAATCGCTTTGCCTCACGTTCGGCCTATTTTCGCATCCCCAACCGTTCACGGTCAAGGGATGCGAGTTATTTTTTGCGGAAAATAGCGAAAAAACCAACTGCGCAAACAAACACCACCTACGTGGGGTGTTTGTTGAATTTGACTGCCATCCTGGCTGTGGCGACATGTTCTGCCCACTATGACGAGGGGGTGATGTGATTGGGCGACACTTTTCAGGCAGGCAATTTCCCCCAGAGAGCGAAAAGGCAAACTAGAGAAAGCTATCCTTCTAAACAGAGCGATCCTGCACCGATGAGAACACCCACTTCGCGTTTGGTATTGCTCGAATGACCCCTGGAGAAGAACCCCATTGCTGAAGGGGGTTCTTTTCGTTCTCTGGCCGGTCAGCTATATTACTAACCCTAAAGATCGTGAAGTTTTACAAAGTCTAGCGACCAACGGGAGCGACTCGAAGCCAACCGAGCTGTAGCTCGTATTGGTTGGCGGCCCTGCCGCCCTATGCTAGTGAACAAGGATTTCCTCGCCTGTATTTGCGGAGGACAATGATGTACTTTGCTACGCCGATCTTCCTGGCCGCCAACCCCTTACCTTGGTTGGCCGGCATATTCGCGCTGATTGTTTTCGCGGCCATCGTCGCGGCCATCGTGTTAAATTATGGCGGCATCTGGTTCCGGGCGTACATGTCGAACGCCAATATCAGCCTGCTGAGCCTTGTCGGTATGAGTTTCCGGCAGGTGAACTCCCGGGTTATCGTGCAAGGCAAAATTATGGCGGTCCAGGCCGGCATCGGTTCGGAACGCGATACCGGCATAAGCACCCGCCGACTCGAAGCCCATTACCTTGCCGGCGGCAATGTTCCCAACGTCATCCGAGCGATTATCGCGGCCCATCGCGCCGATATCGACTTGGATTTCGATCGTGCCGCTGCTATTGATCTTGCCGGCCGCGATGTGCTCGACGCCGTTCAAACCAGCGTCTATCCGAAAGTGATCGATTGCCCCGATCCCAAGCGATCCGCTCGCACCACGCTGAGCGCCATTGCGAAAAACGGCGTGGAGTTGAAAGTTCGCGCTCGGGTAACGGTTCGCACCAACATCGAACAGTTGATCGGCGGAGCCACCGAGGAAACGATCATCGCCCGCGTCGGCGAAGGCATCATCACGGCCATCGGCTCGTCGAACAGCCACTTGCAGGTGATGGAGAACCCCGATCGGATTTCCAAGGCCGTGTTGCAGCGAGGTCTGGATGCACAAACGGCGTTCGAAATCGTTTCGATCGACATTGCCGATATCGACGTTGGGCAAAACATCGGCGCGCGGCTTCAAGCCGATCAGGCCGAGGCCGACACGCGCGTCGCACGCGCCAAGGCCGAGGAACGTCGCGCGTTGGCCACGGCTCGCGAGCAAGAAATGAAAGCCCAGGTCGCTCGGCAACGCGCCCAAGTCGTTTTGGCCGAATCCGAAGTGCCTTTGGCCATGGCCACCGCATTTCGCCAAGGAAATCTCGCCGTCTAACTATTGCGCCGGCATCAACGGCGATACCATCAATAAAAAAAACAAATCCCCGCGGCCTCCCGTCGCGGGGCTTTTTTTCTAACTACCAGCAACGATCCACTAACCACCGATCACTAATCTCATGGCTCTTGACGCTTATTCGCTTTGTCCCGGCGGCACCGGAAAGAAAATCAAGTTCTGCTGCGGCGATTTCCTGCCCGAATTGCAAAAGATCGACCGCATGGTCGAAGGTGAGCAATATCTGGCTTGCCTGAAACACATCGACCATCTTCTGGAGCAAGAGCCCGAGCACGATCGTCCTTGTTTGCTCGCGACAAAATGTATGTTGTTGCGGATCACGGACCAGCATGATGCCGCCCGGACAACGGCCGAAGCTTTTTTGGCAAAACATCCCGACAACCAGATTGCCCTGGCCGAGATGGCCATGCTTTCGGTCGATCGCGATGCTCGCGAGGCACTCGATTATGTGCGGCAGTCGCTTTGTGCCGGCGACGGCTCGATTTCGGGCCGCACCTATCAAGCCATGGGCCTTACGGCCGGCGCTCTGCTTCATGCGGGGCTCCCGTTACCGGCTCGCACGCTGTTGCAGTTGCAGCTTGAACTTGCCGAGGGAGATAGCCGTCCCGCGCAGCTTCTTACGGCATTGAACCAAGCGACTGATGTTCCGCTGCTCTTGCGCGAGGATCAGCCGATTGCCGAATGTCCTGAAAACGCGGTGTGGAAGGATCGTTTCACCGAGGCGATGCAGGCCGTGGCGTTGGCCGACTGGCAGGCCGGGGCCGACCGATTGGCCGCCTTGGCTACTGACGAGCCCAACGAGCCGGCCGTGTGGCGCAACTTGGCGATGTTGCGCGGCTGGCTGGCCGACAACCCCGGCGCTATCGAGGCCTTGCGTAAATATGCAGCCTTGCGAGCCCAGCAGCCCGACGGGTTGGAAGACGCCGTCGAGGCCGAGGCCGAATCACTGTTCCTCGCCGAGGATACGTTGAGTGACCGGCTGGAAATGATCAGCCTCACGTGGACCGTCAACGATGTCGATCGCCTTCAAGAAGCGTTGCTGTCGTCGCCGCGGTTTCGCGTGGTGCCGTTCGATCCGTCGCAGTTCAGCGACGGCGACAATCCGCCGCCAAAGGCCGCCTACATGCTGCTCGATAAGCCCATCCCCACGTCGGTCGAAGGGCTAACCCTCGAAACGATGCCCTGTATGCTCGGCCAGGCGCTGCTGTTCGGCCGACAAACCGACTGTGAAGCCCGGCTCGACGTGATGGGCGTCACCGAAGATGATCTGCCCGTCATCCTTAGCATGATCAACGATACGGCAGGCGATGCAGTCGTTGCCGATCCGAAGCGGGAAGTGATGGGCCGTTGGTCGGCCACGCAAAAGCTTCTGCGAACCGCCTGGCAACCGCCTCGCGATGCTTCGCCCGAGTTGCTCCGCTCGCTCTTGGTCGTCTATCAACATGACGCGATCTGCCGTCGTTGGCCCGATCTTAAGCTCGGCGTTTTCGACGGCCGTTCCGCACGTGAAGTCGCCGGCGATCCGGCTTGGCGCACCCGCTTGCTGGCCGTCATCATGGTTTTGGATCATTTCTGCGAGCGGTTGCCCAATCGCTTCGACTTGAACGAACTGCGGACTGAATTGGGTCTGCCCACGTTGGGACCGATCGATCCGCAACAGCATCCGCTGGAAACCTTGCCGACGATCCGGCTCGCGCGGTTGACCGTCGAAGGGCTCTCCGATCAGGATCTGGTAATGGCCTACTATCGTTCGGCGGCATTTGCCATCCGGCCCGCCGTGCGCAAATTCGCCGCGGCCATCATCGACCGGCCCAGCTTGGCGGATTCCGATGAGCGGCTCCACGCCTTCGCAACCTTGGCACGCAGCGAAGAGGATATCTCGCGTGCTTTGGACTATGTCGAGCAAGGGCGCAAGGCCGCGGCCGCGAAGAACGAATCGTGCGCATCTTGGGATCTGATGGAGTTGTCGCTGCATTTCGCCTCGCAGAACGGGCAGCAAGCGATGCGCGTGGCCCAGCACCTGCAAGAGAAGCATCTTGAAGAGCCCGGCGTATCGGAAGCACTTGCGCGGATGCTGATGGACGTCGGCCTGATTCGTCCGGACGGCACGCCGGCCTATCCGGCGGCCGGTCCCGCGTCGGCGATGATGCCCACGGAAGCCCCCGCCTCCGAACCCGGCGGGCTCTGGACGCCCGACAGCGGCACCCCCGGTGCCGGCAGCGGCAAGCTGTGGACGCCGGATTAGAGCGGATTGACGATCAAGAGAAACAGAAAGCGGTGAAAATCGTTATCCTGTGTGCTATATACAGCACGTAGAGCGTAAGCAAGAAACAAAGAACGCTCTCAGAACGACGTCTCTCGACGTTCCTGGACATCGTCCGCCCCGGCGAATACGTCTACATCGACCGGGAGGCGGCGTAAGAGCATTTGGGCAACGAGTCGCGTGTCGTGCTTCAGTTCGGCCGACTGGGGGACCTTTGTCGCGGCGGCGAGCAACCCATCGAAATGATCTTCCGCACGAACGGTTAGATCGCGGATCTTTTGCAGATCGGCAACCTGTGCGTTTTTAGAGTTCTGGAGGTTGCTATCGGCTTGCCCAGCAGTGTTTTGATGAGAATTTGGATGTTCATTATGAGGTGCGCCGGCAGCAACGTTGTTGTCGATGGAATTGTTAGCCGGCGTGTCGGCACGTTGCGTGAAGGGGCGGGCAAGGAGCACGGCCCCCAACGCACAGGCCGCCGCTAAGATAACCAAGCGTCGCAACCGCTCGCGTCTGACGTTAGGAACCGGGCGCGCTGGAACGGCGTCTTCGCGGCGTTGCCGCTCGATGGCCGAGACAAGCCGCTGGTGAAACGCTTCGGAATAAGCAGGCCGAATCTCGGCCGCCTCGCTTTGCAAGCGTTCGCGAATCGTCTGTTCTTGTGCGGATGAAATGGATTTATGCATTATGGAGCCTCCCCTGCGGCAGTCAGCGGCCGTTCTGCGTCTTTTTCACCCAACAGCGACAACAGCTTCCGACGTGCTCGAAACAACATAACCTTCACCGAGGCGTGGGATCGCTCCAACACCAAGGCAATCTCTTGCAACGGCATGTTTTCGGTATAGTACAACCACAAAGCGGTCATCTGTTCTTCCGAAAGAACCTCGGCCGCCGCATCCCAAAGCCGGCGCCGATCCTCGGCGGCGATCATCGCCTCGATCGGTTCCATTTCGTCCGACGTTGCCGACGCCACGGCCTCGGCGTTGGCCGACGGTCGTTCACGCCTGCAATAATTAATGCTCACGCGCCGGGCGATCGTAAACAACCACGCCGAAAACGTCCATCGCCGATCGTAGCGATGCAGGTTTTTGTAGGCCCTGAGAAATGTTTCCTGGGCAACGTCCTCGGCATCAGCGGCCAAACCCCGATGCCGCAGAAAATGCAACACCGGGGTTTGGAACCGTTGTAACAATTGCTCGAAACTAGTTACGCATCCCCGCTGGGCTCGGCAAGCGAGTTCCTCATCACTCGTGGGCGATAAAGCGGAACTATGCGTCATTCCGAACTACTTACTTTCCGATGGGACAACTGTTTGGCTTACCGTGATGGCGCCAGTCTTTATGGGCTTTTTGAGCCTCGGCAATTGCCTTATGCACGTGTGCCAAGACGGCGTCGATCGACGCACGGCCTTCGACCACAACCGCCTTGTCGGCCGCCGTGACCTTCACGGCATTGATCAACTTGACCGCTTCGGCGTCGTCGCTTTTCGACAGCAAGGCCAAGGCAATCGCACCGTCGGCGATCGACTTCAGTTGTTTGGCGACCTCGGCGTCCTTGACGACCAGGTGGCCCTGAACGAACAGGTTGCCTTGATCTTCGCCGGTCACCAATACGAGTGAGCTTAGCTGTTTGACCAACGGCGACTTGCAAGGCGTTTCAACGCTGTCGAGGCCAATCGCTCCGGCAACAAGGATCGCGCCCGAGGGCAAGGTCGAATTGGTCAGCAAGCCCGTCTCCTTGCCGGAGAAATTCGGTTTCTTGCCGTCCAACACGTCGATGGCGGCCATTACTTCGTCGGCCGACAAGGCGAACAACAGCACGTCGTCCTTGTAGAACGCGCCCGTCATGGTGCGCTCATGCTTCGAACCCTTGGCGTGAATCCAACTGTGCAACTCGTACTTGCCGTAGTTGCTCATGCGGTATTCAGGAGCCAGCTTAACTTTGTCCGACAACAGCGCTTTGTCGACATTGGCCCGCACGATCGCCACGCCGGAGTTCGGCTTAATCTGACGGCCGTAGAATGTTACGCTGTGCAGGTCCGTGCAGGGATTGAACCGTGCCACGGCCTGAACCATCGCCAAATGGCCTTGAACTTCCGGATGCTTTTCCAGCACCTTCGCGGCAACCTTTTGGGCAACGCTCGACGTCCGCAAGGCATCGATGTCCAGATGGACCGCCCATTTCGCGTCGGCCGAAATCTGTTGAAGATTGATGGCTTCGGCCTGCACATACGAAGCAAGCCCTAAAACCACGGCCAACGCCAATCCGAGTGTCTTACGCATTCCACACCTCTCATTTTCCCAGGGTTTATTGTAATACCATCACGCTGCCCCTGTATACACGCCGAATTCTTCGATGGTTACGCCGGGACTCGGAATTCAAGGAAATCGCGTTTTTGTCCCCCCGCGCGCCTATAAATTGGCCAAAAAGCACCTGACCGGGGGGGTCTGCTTGACTTGCATCCTAAACTTGGTCCAGTAGACATGAGTATGGTTTCATTCTTTGTTCTCGCATTCCGAAAAGAGCAAGCTCCATGAAGAATCCATCCAACCCCGCGGCGGCCTCTCCCGAAAAGGCGTCCTTGTGGAAACATCGCTGGCGCGTGGCGGCCATGACCCTAGGCTTTCTGGTTCTTTACGGAGCCATTGCCTATCTTGTTTTGCCTTGGGATTGGAGACGTTTCGTCCACCATCATCCAAGCCTCGCTGATATTCCCGGCATCACGCACACAGCCGCCGGCATCCCCGGCGATCCGCTCAATGTGGCGCTCATCGGCACGGAAATCGAGCTCAAAAAAATACTACTGGCCGGCGGATGGCATCCGGCCGATCCCCTTACCTTGCGCAGTTGTTTGGAGATCGCCGACGCTACGGTGCTCAATCGCACCTATGTAGATGCACCCGTGAGCAATTTGTATTTTGACGGACGCAAGGAAGACCTGGCCTTCGAGCAGCCCGTGGGCGAAAATCCCCGCAAGCGACACCACGTCCGCTTTTGGCGTACCGACATCATCGACGACGACGGCCGTCCCATCTGGATCGGTTCTGCCACGTATGACGAACGTGTCGGTTTGAGCCACACGACCGGCCAAATTACGCATCACATCGATGCCGATGTAGATGCGGAACGCGATCACCTTTTCGAGGATCTTAAGCAGACAGGCGATTTATCGGAGACATTTTTTCAAGAGGGATTCCACAAAACGCTCTCCGGCCGCAACGGCGGCGGAGATCCTTGGCATACCGACGGCCAGTTGCTTGTCGGCGTGATTATCGCAAGTCTTTGAGTTTTTAGTGCGTTGAACATCTCGCACTCCGAGAATGCGATTGATGCCGAGATTGCCGATGTTCCAGATTCAACCGCAAACACTAGGACACAAAATGCAGGGTGGGTCAAGCAAACCGATGTTCTGGTGGGGCTTCGGTCGCGGCAAGTCGGTTTGCTTTCTTGCAAGGTGGAATAATGGTTGATTGGTTTGCGCAGACCCACCAAAAGTTTATGCGACCTTGACCCACCCTACCGTGAGAAATGAGTGCCAGGACGCAAAAAACGCGGATTTGCCGGATTCCTTGCTGCAACCTATCCTTGCAGTGCCCTAGAATAAAGAAAAGGCCCATCCCATGAAACAACCGATTTGCCTTACTCCCGGAAAAAAGGTCCGCCTGCGCGATTTCGACGCCGACCATACCGGCGGGATCAAAAATAAGAACAAGGCGCAGGCCGAACTCGATGCCAACGTAAAAGTGCTGGCCGACCTCGGCTATCGGCTTTATGCCGAAAATCGCCGTTCCCTATTATTGGTGCTTCAAGGCATGGACACCGCGGGCAAAGACGGCACGATTCGCCACGTGATGCGCGGTTTCAATCCGCAAAGCTGCCAGGTCACGTCGTTCAAGCAGCCCGGCGTCGACGAACTGGCGCACGATTTCCTCTGGCGTATCAGTCGTGCCACGCCGCGCAAGGGTTTTATCGGCATCTTCAACCGCTCGCACTATGAAGATGTTCTGGTCGTTCGGGTGCATGATCTTGTGCCCAAACCAGAGTGGGAAAGCCGTTATCACCGCATCAACCAATTCGAGCAGATGCTTAGCGAAGGCGGCACGACCATCGTCAAGGTGTTTCTGCACATCAGCAAAGAGGAACAGCGAAAGCGACTGCAATCGCGGCTGGATGATCCTCAGAAACGTTGGAAATTCAGCAAGGCCGACCTTCAGGAACGCCGCTATTGGGACGACTATCAGCAGGCCTACGAGGCAGTGCTGTCGCAATGCAATACGAAATACGCGCCGTGGTATGTGGTGCCTGCCAATCGAAAGTGGTATCGCAATTTGGTTATTAGCCGCATATTGCGAAAAACGCTGGAAAAAATGGCCCCGCAGTATCCACCGGCCGAAAAAGGATTGGACCGCATCACGGTCGAATAGCGTCCCCCCCCTGCTTTACAGCCGCCCCCGTTTCCGATTCAATCGGATTTGTTGTTTCCTCGCCAAGGATCGGAGGCCTACCAACGAGAGGGTGGGAAAACCGAAAAAACATTACTCAACCGATTCTTGGCAATCGATCCCGAGAAAAGATACATCCCATGAAAAAAAAGAATCCCAACGATCAAAACCGGCTGTATTTGGGCGTGGATATCGGTGGAACGAAGGTGCAAGCCTCCTTGGTGCGTGAATCGGGCGAAATCATCGGCCGCGAAAGGTGCCCCACGCCGCGCAACGCCGGCCCCGAGCATGAAGTGGCTGCCATCGAAAAATGCATGGACGACATGGTTCGCAAGGGCGGGATTAGCCCGAACGACCTGACGGCCATCGGCATCGCGGTGCCCGGCGTCGTCGATCCCGATCGCGGATTGGTCGTTGTCGCCCCCAATATGCAGTTGACCGGCGTCGCCCTTGGTCCGCTCTTGGAAGCCCGCTTCAAAGCGCCCATCATCATCGGCAACGACGGCAACCTCGGCGCCCTGGGCGAAACGTGGCTCGGCTCGGCGCGCAAGGCCGAAAGCGTGTTGTATATCTGCGTCGGCACGGGCATCGGCAGCGGTTTCGTTCAACACGGCAAACTATGGCGAGGCGATCGTGAATCGGCCGGCGAGATCGGCCACATGATTATGCACATCGACGGCCCCAAATGCGGCTGCGGCAACTGCGGCTGCTTCGAGGCACTGGCTAGCCGCACGGCCATCGAACGCGATATTCGCGATGCGCTGGCCGCCGGCCGCACAAGCGTTCTTACCGAATTGGCCGAAGGCGATCTTTCGGTCATTCGCAGCGGCATGATCCGCAAAGCACTCGATGTCGGCGACGAACTGGTTACCGGCGTGATGCGACGCGCCGCCGAAGTGCTCGGCTATGCCTGCATCAACGTGCGGCACCTGCTCGACCCCGAGGCCATCGTCTTTGGCGGCGGAGTGGTCGAGGCCTGTAGCGATTTCATCATGCCGATCATTGAAAACATCGTCGGGCGCGATCCGCTGCCCGGCGCACGCGAAGGCGGGCGCGTCCTGCTTTCCGCATTGGGCGACGATGCCGTCGTGCTGGGCGCCGTTGCCGCCGCTCGCAAGCGAGTGGGGCGCAGCCCCTTCAAAAAGCGATTCCTTGTGAAACCGGCCTATCCCGAAATCACCCGCATCGGCTTTGGCGAAATTTCGGTCGGCAAAGACACCTACAGCCACGATATTTTTATCACCGTTAGTGGCAAGGTGAAGGTCCGCGACGAAAGCCTTGCCAAGGGCATCTATGGCTCGGCCCATACCGTCGGCCCCAAGGAATTGGAAAAGGTGTGCAAAGGCGGTCCGGAAATCCTGTTCATCGGCGGCGGCAAGTCGGGCAACGTCGAACTGACAGAGGACGCCCGCCGGTTCCTCTCGCAACGCTCGATCAAGTGCGAAACGCAACCGACGGTGAAGGCCGTCGATAGCTATAACAAATCCAAGCTTCGCAAGGCCGCACTGATGCACATTACGTGCTAAGTGGATTTACCCACATTCCGGGAGCTGTTAGCTCCCGGCTATTTCCGCAGAATATTTCCGTAGTATATTTCCGAGAGTGGATAATCGCCTAAAATCCGCGGTCGGCCTGGATGTCGGCGAAATCGCGGAGATGATAGTCGATTCGGACGTAGTCCAACACACGGCATAGCGAACGCAATGCCACGCCCATGCCGTCGGGGCCGCTGAAGCCGCCGAACTGCCCACCGCCTTTTACATGCGGCTCTAAATCCAAGAACACGCCGGGAATTCCGCGGCGGCGCAACTTTCGCTCGACCGAGGGCAGGATATCCTTGAAATCGCGCAGAATCGCTTCATGAGCGCCGTCGCCCATGTCGGCCGGTACGAAATGGGCCAAGATATCTTCATTCACCGGGCAGCCCTTTTCCGTTGCCCCGGCCGGTGCGAGATAGTCCTTGATGTGCATCCATCCGAGCCCCGGCTTCATGGCCAAATACTGCTCGAACAACTCGGCGGGCGTAAAACCTTGCACCAAGATGTTGGCGGCGTCAAAAATCAACAACATGCCGGGGTGATTCACCTGCCGATGGATTTCGGCCAATATCTGGCCGGTGCAACCGACGAGATTTGCCTCGACTTCGAGCCCGTAGGTCAGATCGGCGCGGTGGCAAGCTTCGGCGATTTGCCCCAGTTGATCGACGGCCTGGGGAACATACAGCCAAGGATCCTCGCCCTTGGGCGGATAGAACGAAAAACCGCGGATCAGCTTCGCCTCGAACGCATGGGCCAAATCGCAGGCTTTTTTCACGTCGCCGGCCAGATATTTTTTAAACGGCACATAGACGTTTTTCGTTTTGTCGTCGATGTCGCACAGCTTCACCTTGCCCAACGGCGAGCCGATCGACGAAACGTTCAGGCCGTATTCGTCTTGAAGATGGCGGACCTTTTGAATCTCGCCCAGCGTGAGCTTCATCACGTTCTTGATGCCGGCCCCAACGTCGATGAACCGCAGGCTGTAGTATTGGAGCCCCAATGCGGCAAAAGCGGCGAACTGTTGCTCGGCGGTCTTCTGATTCGCAGCTTCATCAGCAAATCCGGAGAGTATCACGCTTGGAAGGTTTGGCATGGCAGCACTCTGGGGTTCAGGGGGTCAGAGGTCAGTGATTAGCTTGGCCGCAAGCGGCTTGTTTCGTTCGAGGATAACACAGGGCGGCAGGGCCGCCAACCAATACGAGCTACCGCTCGATTGGCTTCGATTCGCTCCCGTTGGTCGCTAAACTTTGTGAAATACTTCACGATCTTTAGGGTTAGTAATACAGTAGACTGCGTTTAGCTGTTCTTTTCGACGACAACGCTCGTCTTAATGCCGCCTCGCGGGGTAAAAGCCGCCGTGAGCTTTAATCGGCGCGGCTCCAATACGGCAACGAGATCGTCGTAAATGCGATTCGTGACATTTTCGTAAAAAATGCCTTCGTTCCGGAATTGCTGCAAATAAAACTTCAAGCTCTTCAGTTCCACGCATTTTTGGTCGGGTACGTAGCTGATGGTGATCGTCCCGAAATCGGGCTGGCCGGTTTTGGGACAAACCGACGTAAATTCGGGGCAAACAATCTCGATGGAATAATCCCGATTGGGATACTGATTGTCAAACGTTTCCAACATGTCGCAAAATCGATCCGCCATCGTTCCCGGCTCCTTTTCTCCGAGTAACTATTGTGGCATGATAAAGGGTTTGCGAATAGGGGGTACACGGAAACTGCCATGACTGCGTCATTAAGTAATTACACGGATCGCCGGGCGGTAATCCTACTTTCCGGGGGGCTTGACTCGGCTACCGCCGCCGCCATCGCTCGGCATCAGGGTTTTTCGCTGTATGCCTTGTCGGTGGATTACGGACAGCGGCATCGTTTTGAGTTGGATGCCGCTCGCCGGGTCGCCCAGGCTTTGGGCGTGGTTCGCCACACGGTTTTATCGGTGGATCTTTCGGTATTCGGCGGCAGCGCTCTGACGGACCATATCGAGGTGCCCAAGGATCGCCCGGCCGAGACGATGGCGGAAGGTATTCCCGTCACCTACGTGCCTGCCCGCAACACGGTGCTGCTCTCGCTGGCGTTGGCCTTTGCCGAGACAAGCGATGCGGCCGACATTTTTATCGGAGTCAATGCCATCGACTACAGCGGCTATCCCGACTGCCGGCCGGAGTTCATCGAGGCTTTCACGGCCATGGCCAATTTGGCCACCAAAGCAAGCGTCGAGGGCCGGCTGCGATTCAAAATACATACGCCGCTGCTGCATTGGAGCAAGGCCGAAATAATTCGACAAGGGACGGCCCTGGGTGTAAACTATAAGCTTACCCACTCGTGTTACGATCCTGATCCCACGGGCATAAGCTGCGGCCATTGCGATGCTTGCCAGTTGCGCCTTAAAGGTTTCGCCGAAGCGGGCCTTGCGGATCCTTTGGAGTACCGGATAAGTGAAGAGTGAAGAGCGGGAAAGGCTCAAGGTTCAATGTTAATGTTCAATTTTCAATGCTCAATGTTCAAGAAGCGGCAAATCAGAAATTACTAACCACCAACCACCAACCACCAACCACTAGCCACTAGCCACTAGCCACTAGCCACTAATCACTCGCCACTAATTCATGCGTATTGCCGAGATATTTCGTTCGATCCAAGGTGAAGGCCGGCTGACAGGCACGGAAAGCGTCTTCGTGCGCACAAGCGGCTGTAATCTGCGATGTCGCTTTTGCGATACGCCGTACACCTCATGGTCGCCCGAAGGCGAAGAACTTTCGACCGCCGAAATTCTCGACCGTGTTGAGCGTCTGCGTCGCTCCGATCGGCCGCACTTTCTAAAAGATGTTCTTCATACGCACTCGGGGCAAGGGTGCAGAGATAAAGTCATATCCACTGGTTTGTCCGGCGGTGATACGACGACGATTGCACGATGCACTGTCGGGCGAGCCGGCAGCAGCGTCCAGGATATGAATCATCCGCATCACCTCGTTCTTACCGGCGGCGAGCCCATGCTATCGGCCGAAAGCATTCCCTTGACGGAAGCCTTTCACGCGGACGGCTGGCATATCACGATCGAGACCTCGGGCACGCTCTATCTGCCGGTTGCTTGCGATTTGATGTCGATTAGTCCCAAGCTCTCGAATTCCACGCCGATGCCCGAGCAGGATCCACAGTGGACTTGGCGTCACACAATGAATCGGCATGCGCCCGAGGTAATTCGCCGATTAACCTCGGAATACGATTACCAACTGAAATTTGTGATCGACGACCGCGAGGATTGCCGTGAGGTAGAGGATTATTTGTCGGAGTTTCCGGCAGTATCTCTCGACCGGGTCATGTTGATGCCGCAAGGAACCAAGAAGGACTCGTTGGCGGCGATATCCGCATGGCTTGAGCCGTATTGCACAAAACACGGCTTCTCGTTCTGCCCTCGACGGCATGTCGAATGGTTTGGCGGCAAACGCGGGATGTAGAGAAAACCCAGTTTGTTGATGCTTAGGACGAATCAACGAATCAGGCCGCTGGATCCGATTCGAACCCTAAGAAAACGAACGAATCACCAAACTTTTTTGGTTGCCTTCGTATCGCCCGTCTCGTCTTCTTCTTCATACTTCTTCTGCCAATCCTGGGCGTCTTCGCGATTCTTAATGTTCTTTTTGAGGATCTTCACGGTTCGTTTTGTCGGTTTGACAAGTTCCATGTTGCCCATGTCGCGACGAGGATTTTTTTTCGCATCTTCATAGGCTTTCATTAAACGCTTGTCTTCCTCGGCGGTTTTTTTGTTCAAGCCGGCCAACTCGGAGCCTTGAACCACTTTGAATTCATCGCCGATCCGAACCACCGCATAGGATTCTACTTTCGGCGGCGCCGACTTCTTTTTTGTTTGGGCATTGCTGGGAGCAGCCGAGAGAATGAGAGCCAGCGAGACTGCAAAAAAGACAGCCGATACGATGCGACGCACCATGATAAGAACCTCCCCCAGGGCGTAATAGTCCGCAACCGCTATGCTCCTATTGTATCACCAAACGGGTGGGTATGCAAGACAGATGGGGAGAAGCGTTGCTGCAATGAAATGCCGCGGCACTGGCATGGCCTGATTATTGCCATGATTCTCGCACGGCTTCGTACAGAGCGACCAAATTTTCGGCAGGGGGCCCCGCCTGGACGTTGTGTACCGTATTAAACACAAAACCGCCGCCGCGATTGAAAATTTCGATGCGTTCCCGCACTTGGCGACGAACTTCCTCGGGCGTTCCAAAGGGGAGCGTCTTTTGGGTATCAACGCCGCCACCCCAAAACGTGAGCTTGTCGCCGAATCGATCTTTCAACACTTGCGGATCCATCCCGGTAGCCGAACACTGCACGGGATTGAGAATATCGAAGCCCGCATCGATGATATCCGGCAGCAAACCGATGACGGAACCGCAAGAGTGGATAAATGTCTTCCATCGCGTATGGGTATGAACCCAATCGTTCACACGGCGATGAAACGGTTGATAAAGTTTTCGATAAGCAGCGGGGCTGATGAACAATCCGCTTTGCGTGCCGAAATCGGTGCCCGTGATAAAGGCAGCCGTTACGCGGTCGCCTACCACATCGTGGATTTTGGCCAAGTTCTGCAAAGCAATTTCGCATTGACGGGAAAACAGTTCGTAGACATAGTCGAAGCGGCTTACCGTGCTCATATACCACTCGGCGATATCGCGAATTCCTTTCGGATTTTTGAGCCAGGGCGCGGGCACCAAGGCGATATCGCCGAAAGCCGTGCCGCCGAAGCTTGCCAAGATTGCTCGATCGCCTTCCCGCCGTATCCGATCCGTTTCCGCGGCGAAGTGCTGCAACGTGGCATCGGAGATCGGGCCGAATTCCTCCAAGTTGTCTTCCACATTCAATTGATCATCGTCGATCGGGGGCTGCCGCACGATCGAGTCGAAGTAAAACCCGCCCTTGGGCATGCGTCCGCTCGGCGGCGCCGTTCGATCATTCTCGGGATACATCAAGATGTCGCCGTTGGGTTCCGGCTGCGTATTAAAGCCGCCGGGCACGAGCACCGGGGTGCCGTCGAAGGTGGTCCACGGTTTCCAATCCTTGAACTCGAAGCCGAAAAACGATTCCGCGAACCCCAAGCCCACGACATCGACTCCCAAGGCCTCTTGCAGATCGGGCGCAATCTCGCCGAGCATCTGATACACTTCGGTTACTTTCACAGGCGTGCCCGGAGGATCGAGCTTCAATGCTTGGCGCAGCTTGTAGACGCTGCTGACCGACATGCCGGTTACGGCGCTGGCGCCCAAATCGAGAGGAACACGGTCGGGTTGTTGGTGATACAGGGCGGCTTCGACGCGTTGACGTGAGTTCATAAATAGGCGATCTGCAAGATGACGGGATAGACAAAGCAACTCTTCCATTATTTATTGCCCCAAAGCCCATGACAGGTCTATGACGTTGGTTGTCAAAATAAATGACGATCTTACGCACACCCTTTTAGAAACCGCGGATCACGGCGAGAATAAGGAAACGCGGACCAAACATCCTATTGAAAACAATTTAGCGCATACAACTCCCATGCCACGGAATCCAAAAAGCGGTACAGCTTATGTTTACCTGCTCGCCACGGTAGCGGCGTTGGGCGGTCTGTTGTTCGGCTACGATACGGCCGTGATTTCCGGCGCTATCGGTTTCATGGAGGAACATTTTGCTCTCGATGCAATCCAAAAAGGCTGGGTCGCCTCGTGTGCGTTGCTGGGTTGCATTCTCGGCGCTGCCTCGGCCGGCTTGTTGAGCGATGCCTTGGGCCGGAAGAAAGTCCTGTTACTTTCCGCCGCCTTATTCACCATTTCAGCCATCGGCGCTGCAATGCCGTCCACGGTTTCGCAATTCGTCGTCGCACGACTACTCGGCGGTCTCGGCATTGGCATGGCCTCGATGCTTTCACCGCTGTACATCGCCGAAGTAGCGCCAGCCCGCATCCGCGGCCGCATGATTTCGCTCAACCAGTTGGCCATCGTCAGCGGCATGGTGGCGGTTTACTTCGTCAACGCCGTGATTGCCGGCCAGGGCGATCAGACATGGAACGTCGCCGTGGGCTGGCGATGGATGTTCGGCTCCGGGGTTTTGCCGGCCATATTGTTCTTTCTTCTCTTGTTTTTCGTGCCTGAAAGCCCGCGATGGCTTACCGAGCGCGGCCGCGAATCCGAGGCGTTTCGTGTTTTAGAGCGGATCAGCGGCCCGGAGCAGGCGGAAGCTCAAATGCGTGAAATTCGGCTTGTTTTAGCCGAGGAGAAAGGTTCGCTCGCCGAACTTTTCACTCCCGCCATGCGGCGTCCCATGACCGTGGCCCTGACGTTGGCCGTGCTTCAGCAAATCACCGGCATCAACGTGGTGCTTTACTATTGTCCCGAGATTTTCAAAACAGCCGGCATGAAAACCGCGCAGGCCATCGGCGACACCGTCACGGTTGGCATCGTCAACATGCTTTTCACGTTGGTGGCTATCGGAACCATCGACCGCTGGGGCCGCAAACCGCTGTTGCTCGTAGGCACCGCCGGCATGGGCATATCGCTTGCCTTGCTAGGCGGCGCATTCGCCTTGGAGCATGTTGCCGGCATCTGGATTTTGCTATGCCTGCTCGGCTACGTGGCGGCGTTTGCAATGGCGATGGGGCCCGTGGTTTGGGTCATCATGGCCGAGATTTTTCCGACGCGCATCCGGGGCCGAGCCATGTCGATTGCCACGGTCTGCTTGTGGACGGCCTGTTACGCCGTATCGCAAACGTTTCCGTGGATGCTCAAGCACTGGGAAGGCCCGGCAACGTTTTGGTTTTACGCCGTCATCTGTTTAGCGGCCTGGGTTTTCGTTGCCGTTATGACGCCCGAAACGAAAGGCAAAACGCTGGAAGAAATCGAGCACGGCTGGCATAAACGCTCGATCTGATTGCGGAATTATTATCCGCCGCTGTTTTTTGAAAAACCGTTTTCCATCGGCAGAATGACGGGCAATTGGGCCTTGATATGCGTACCTTGTTGCGGAACGGATTCGATGGTCACGGCGCCGCCCAGCAGCCGAACGCGCTCGCGGATTCCGCGCAGGCCGAAATGGCCGCCTTTGACCCCTTCCGGATCAAAGCCGACACCCCAGTCTTGGACGTCAACGTACATGGAACCGTTAGCTTGGCTTAGTTCGACACGAACTTTGTCGCTCTGGCTGTAGCGACATGCATTGGTTAAACATTCTTGTACGATACGGAAAAGCGCGCTTTCCAAGGGTGGAGCAAGCCGAGACAGTTCTTCGGAATGAATGAACTCGATCGCAGGGCCGCCGTGCTGCGAGGCAATCAAGTCGTCGATGGCCGCCACGGCTCCCTCGGCGTCCAACACCGGAGGCCTGAGCCCGTTAATCAAGCGTCTTGCCTCGGCCAATCCCTTGCGTAATGCTTGCAGTCCCTCGTTAAACACTTCAACCGCCGCACTGGGATCGCTCTCGCGAAATTGCTCCACCGCCTGGAATTTATAGACGGCGGCCGTCAGATCCTGAGCCAAACCGTCATGGATCTCGTAGGCCACTAATTTCCGATCTTGCTCATTGAGATCGAGCATTTCCCGCAACAGGCGACGCTCTCGATGAACGGCTTCTTCCGCTTGTTTGCGGTCGGTGATATCGCGTCCCTCGGGGATCAAGAAAAGAACTTTACCAGTATCATCCTTGACGGGTTTGAGAGAAAAATCGATCCAATGCAATTCTCCATTGGCCGCGGGATGCGTGACTTCCATGCGTATGAACTCACCCTGAGCAGCCCGCTGGATCGAGCGGCGCAACTCTTCCTGCAACTCCGGAGAGTGCGCCCACCAAGGCGTATCCCAAAACGGCTTGCCGCGAATGTCGCTTTCCGTGATTCCAGCGAAAGCCAAAGCGGTTTTGTTGGCCTCCATGATCATGCCTTCAGGGGTCAACATGCCAACAAAGCCGTATGTCTGGTCGAGTAAAGCTCGTACCTTCCGTTCACCATCGCGCAGAGTCTTTTCAAACTGTTTGCGTTCGGTCGTATCGCGTACCAATGCGAGAAATGTTCGAGGGGTGCTATTATCGAGCAACGTAAGCCGAACTTCGACGGGGAAAGTCGAGCCATCCTTGCGGATTTCAATGCCTTCGTATGTCAGGGGATATTCGCTCGGCGCCTTGGTCCAATACGGAGCGGTGTCTTTGACCTCGATATCGGGAACCGACATCGAAAGCAATTCCTCTCGCGAATACCCGAGAGAATCGCACGCCTGCTGGTTCATATCCAGTAGGCGGCCGAGATTATCATGCAAGAAGAATCCGTCGCCGGCATTTTCGACCAAACGGCGGAAGCGGCGTTCGCTCTTGCGCAGTTCGCGCGTCCGCTGGGCTATCAATCGTTCGATGCGAATCGTGCGGCCGGAGATTAGTTGGAAATAGCCCGTTGTCAGACCGGTAATCAACAATCCCACAAGCAATACGACGAAAGGCGCCATCGTATGATGACGCGCCAGATAGGAATCGGTCGGAACGACATTCAGCATCCAGCGTTTATCGGCAATATCCAAGTTGGCCTTCATACTGGTGCGCCCTTCGACCGAGGCCGGCCAATCGCTTGCCGACGGCATGGCATCCGTCGGATCGCGCAAGGGCGAAAGACGCATGTAGACCAACGTTTTTTCGCTCTTCTCCGTGGGGGCCGTAATGTATAGGTCGAATCCCGTCGGCGTTATGTATCGCAGTGAGGCGTCGACCAATGCATCGATTTGAAAGACGCCGAATACCACGCCCTCGATGGACGATTGCTCGGTGCTCTGTTCCTTGAAACGGACTTCCTCGCTCAAAACAGGAACAATCAGCAGCAAGGTGTTGCGGCGGCCCTCGATCATTTTTTCGAGGGCGGGGTGCATAATAGCCGTCGGCCGCCCCGTAGACATGGCTTTCCGAATCGCAGCCAATCGTATCGGGTCCAATCCCAGATCTAATCCCGTCAAGGATTTATTCGGCGCAAACGGCTCGATGAAAAGGACGGAATACTTGCTCTTTCTTGGTCGATTGCCTGCGTGACTTGGCCGCGGTTCTTTTGCATTATTATTCGCGTCATGCACAAGTGGATCAGGCTTATGCGGACCGGAATCCAATTTTTCACGCGGAGCCCAACCTATCGCTTGAATGCCGGAATATTTCCTCAACAACGGCGCGACAAAGGAATGAAATTCCTTGCGATCCACCGACTGCGAGCTCTGGAAGTATGCCGCAATCGTCCCGATGGAATCGAGTTGATCGTCTAATGCTTGCTGAAGCGCTACATTCCGTTCACTGGCGTCGCGCAAGAATTGACTCTGGGCAGCATCTTTTTCGCGAATCCAGATCAGGCCGCTCAATAAAAAGGTAACCACAACCCCAATGAGCGATGCTAGAAATCCCCTTAGGATTCTTTGCCAGAATAGCCCCCGGCCCGTCAAATAAGCCGAAGCAAAGATCGGTTTATCATCTTCAACTGCAGGACGATTCATGGGGACGCCTCGCTGGAATACATCTCCCCTAGGGCACTAGGGTTATCTGCCCCAACGATCATGCTTAGATAGTTCCAAATCTCCATCCCGACCGATGTTTCCAGGTATTCCTGGCGAGGTTACCTGACCCATTCATACACATCTTGAGGGATGCATGTTGTGTCATCATTACTACTAGTTATACTACCTTATGGCAAGGGGAAGTCAACGCCCCCCAGTTATGTGGTAGTTCACATAGGACAATGGTTTCTAGCAAATGAAACACAACCCATCTGCTGATAACATACCACCCATTGTGCCGCTTTTTGAAACGATACAGATCGCCGGTTACAATTTCCCTAAAATGATAAGAGGCAATGCTTTTCGTTGTACGCCAACATGCGGCCTGGATGATCTCGCAAGGAAAAGACGACCTCTAGGAAGGGGCAGACTGCTCCAGAAGATGTTCATCTACCTTTGTGGACACACACATAGGTAGTAATGCGGGGTATTTTTTTCCAATAGGGGCAGATTCCCCCCATAGACCCCCTCGCACGAAAGTTGGCGAGGGGGCAGGGATCGCCAACGAATTTGCTATTTTCGCACACTGAACTGGTGGACGGTGTGCTGTTGGTAGGTTTCGCCGGGTTTAAGCAGCACGGAGGGGAATTCCGGGCGGTTGGGTGAATCGGGATAATGCTGGGTCTCGAGGCAGAAACCGCCGTGTTTTTCGTAAGACTTGTCGCCGGCTTTGAGGGTGCCGTCGAGGAAATTGCCCGAGTAAAACTGAATGGCCGGCTGCGTGGTCAATATCTCCATAACGCGACCGCTCTTGGGATCTTCGACGCGGGCCGCCAGGGAGAGGCCTTCGCCATCTTTGCGATCCAGCACGTAGCAGTGGTCGTAACCGCCTTTAACCTGGGCGATGCGTTCGCCGATCTTGTGCGGCGAGGTAAAGTCCATGGGCGTACCTTTTACTTCCTTAAGCTCGCCGGTGGGAATCAGGCCGTCGTCCACGGGCAAGAACTTGCTTGCATTGAGCGTGAGCGACTGGTCGAGGATATCGCCGGATGTGCCGCCGGCCAAGTTCCAGTAGGTGTGGTTCGTGAGATTGAGGACTGTCGTCTTGTCGGTTTTGGCCACATAGTCCATCTTAAGCTCATCCTTATCGGTGATGCTGTAGGTCACCTCGGCCGAGAGCTTGCCTGGATAGCCTTCTTCGCCGTCAGCGCTTTCGTAGGAGAATTTAACGCCGACGCATTTATCGGTTTCGATCGGTTCAGCCTTCCAAACGACTTTGTCGAAGCCGCGGAGACCGCCGTGCAAGTGGTTGGCATCATTGTTCGTTGCCAGGGTATATTGCTTGCCGTCGATGCTGAATTTACCCTTGGCGATGCGGTTGGCGTATCGGCCGACGGTTGCTCCGAAATAGGGCACGCCCTTGAGGTAGCCTTCGAGCGAATCCATGGCCAAGGTAATGTTAGCGGGCTTGCCGCCGCGGTCGGGCGTTTCGACCGAGATGATCGTAGCGCCGTAGGTCATGATTTTTACCCGCAGGCCTTTGCCGTTGTCGAGGGTGTAGAGGTCGATAGGCGCGTCTTTGGGCGTTTTGCCCCAGGACTCTTTTTGAACGGTCATTTTCGATTTACTCACTTTTGCAGGGCATTGGAAGGGGCACTTGGATTCCGGCGATTTCGAGTCGGCCTTGCCGGCTTCTTTCTTGGCTTGGGCTGAACAGCCAAGCATCATCAGGACGGCCATGCCGAGAAGGATTCCGGCGGTTTGCTGCCACAAAGATTTCATAGTAGTTTCCTTTATTCATGGGGTGCATAAGATGGGTTGTCATTCGCTTCGGCTAATCGTGCCGATCGCGGCTTTGGTTGCTCGTAAATAGTCGTCGGGCGCCAGCAACATTTGCGTTCCGCGAACGCCGGCCGAAACCGAAATGTGATCGTAGAGCTGGATAAGTTCATCCACAAATACGGGGTAGTCTTTTTTGCAGGCCAATGCCGTGACGCCGCCGCGGATATAACCGGTAAGCGGTTGTACTTCCTTGAGCGGAACCATCTCGATGTGGCGGTCGCCGCTGAGCCGAGCTAAGGCCTTGAAGTCGATTTCGGCATCGGCGGGAACGACGGCCAGCAATATTCCATGACGGTCGCCGCGAACGATCAGGGTTTTGAATACTTGTTCCGGCGGCAATCCGATATCGCGGGCAATACGCTCGGCGCACAGGTCGTCGGGGTCTACTTCGTACTCTCGGGTTTCGTAGCGAATTCCCAACGAATCGAGAATACGCATGGCGTTGGTTTTCATGGCATTCGAGTGATTGACGCCTATTGGTGAACTGATTATATTGCGGCTTTGATAATCTCCAACCCCCCACAGAGGACATCATGGCGAAGAAGACCGCGAAAAAGGCCCCCGCAGCAAAGACGGCAAAGAAGAAGGCTCCGGCGAAGAAAGCTCCGGCAAAGAAGGCCAAAGCGGCCGAGTATGTGCCTGATCCGATCGAAGAGAAGGCCTTCAAGTTGGCCCAATCTTCGGCCAAGGTGCGCAAGGATTTGGAACTGGAAGTTACGATGGCGATGACCAATGCCGTGCGCAAGGTTTTCGACAAGCATGGCGTTGCGCTTGCCGAGGATCAAGCCAACCGTATGGCGATGGTGTTGTTCGGCTAAATAGCCGTCTTGATTTGATTGTTATTTTGTTCGTAGGGTGCGTACAACACGCCATTAGCGCGGCGAATGGCGCGTTTCGCGCATCCTACGAAGTTTTGCCGCGTTCTGAATGCTACTGGATCCTAACTCTGTCTCTTGATGTTCAATGGAGTTGTCTATCATGGAATTGCCCGGCTCTCGAACGGAACGAAATCTGTTGATCGCATTTGCCGGTGAATCGCAAGCGCGTAACCGATATACGTACTACGCCGGGCAAGCGAGGAACGAGGGCTTCATTCAGATCTCCCAAATCTTCGAGGAGACCGCCAACCAGGAAAAAGAGCATGCCAAGCGGTTTTTCAAATTCCTGCAAGGCGGCACGGTAGAGGTTCAGTGTGCGTTTCCGGCTGGCGTTATCGGCACGACGGCCGCGAATCTTCTGGCGGCGGCCGAGGGCGAGCATGAAGAGTGGTCGAAGATGTATCCCGAATATGCCGCGATTGCGAGGGAAGAAGGGTTCAAGACGATCGGGGTCGTCTTCGATATGATTTCCGTGGCCGAAAAGCAGCATGAGCGGCGCTATCGGGGCCTGTTGGAGAATGTCGAAAAGGGCTTGGTGTTCAAGCGAAGCGAGCCGGTGAAATGGCGTTGCTTGAATTGCGGCTACGTTCATGAAGGCACGGATGCGCCTGCGGCATGTCCGGCCTGCGTCCATCCGCAAGCTTATTTCGAGTTGCTGGGCGAAAACTGGTAATTAGTTTCCGTTGTGGAAAGCCAAATTGTCATTCTGATCGCAGCGAAGAATCTCGTAAAATGCGGAAGATTCTTCGCTGCGCTCAGAATGACTCCTGGCCTACGGCATTTCCGCAACAGAAACTAATTATTCCTTCTTTTCACCCTTATGCACCGCGGCGGTGCTGGGAACTGCCTCGCCCTTGGCCACATCGGCATAGTACGTTCCCTCGAACCGTTTGCAAAACGCTTGGATCAACTGTTCGCGGCGCGTTGGTTTGGACGCGATGATCTGCATGGTTTTATCGTAGTTCTTTTTCGCGGCAAGCTCGCGCTGAAAATCCTTGTCTTTCGCCAAGGACGTGAGCAGTTCCTTGCCCTTTTTGCTTTGCGGTTTCGATTTGAACCCGGCGGCAAGGGCCGACGCTTGCTCATAGGCCTCGAATTTATCCTTGGTGTCGCCTTCGCTCAGCTTTTCGATGCTTTCCAGCTTGGCGTCGAGACATTTGGTGATGGCGGCGTTCAAGGCTTTACGGTCGGCTGCCGGAAGTCTCTTCTGGCAGTCGGATAACGCTTTTTCGGAAACTTCGCCAAGTTCCATCGGCCAAACGACTTCTTTTAGGGCGTCGGACATCTCGGGATCGAGGAGCTCGAATTGTCCGAGCTTGTCGCTCTTTTTCAGTTCATGAGCGACAACGAAGCTTTTTTTATCGCCGTCGTTGATGAAGCTGCCGGCATCGCCGCTTTTGATCATTTTTCCATCGGGGCCATAGGCAACGTACTTAAACAGATCGCTGGCGAGCTTAAGACGTTGGGGAATCGCGGCGTCGTATCCATGCAAGATATTGGGAGCGAGAAAGTCTCGTTGGGTGACATAGGATTTGACGGCCGCTGGAGTTTTATCGGCATTGATCGCCAGAAGCACAACGGGCTTGTCTTTGATCGCGTCTTTTAGTTGTTTGAAGAGATCGCCCGACCATTTGTTGCATTTCGGACACCAGGTTGCATAGACCAGCACCACCACGGTTTTATCCCGCAACGATTGCGATGAGGGCGTTATGCCGGACCATTTCACGAAGTCCAAATTCGATAAGGCGTCATCAGCCGCCAGCGGCGCCAGCCATGCGAAGACCAGAGCCAAACCCAAGCCAAGCAAGCGAGTTGACATGATCAAACCCCCTGTCACGGTGAAAGAATAGAGCCCGATACCGCGCGAAGATTGACACCCGATTTTAACACCCTCCTCCGTGCGGGTCAATGCTTGCGGGCCGAGGGGGGCAAGCGTGAAACGGCGCAAAATGAAAGGGGACGACCGTTTTTCAGTCGTCCCCTTTATAGCTTTCAACGTTGGATTTCAACGAAGTTGAAACTTACTTCTTCGCCTTGATGGCGGCCTGGGCGGCGGCCAAACGGGCGATCGGCACGCGGTACGGGCTGCAGCTCACATAGGTCAAACCTGTGCGGAAGCAGAACTCGACGCTGGCCGGATCACCGCCTTGCTCGCCGCAGATGCCGACCTTCAGGTCGCCGCGGACCGAACGACCCTTCTGCACGGCCATTTGGATCAACTGGCCCACGCCATTCTGGTCGATCGTTTGGAACGGGTCTGCCTCGAGGATGTTGTCTTCGAGGTAGTCGTGCAGGAAGCCGCCGATGTCGTCGCGGCTGAAGCCGAAGGTCATCTGCGTCAGGTCGTTGGTGCCGAACGAGAAGAACTGGGCCGTCTTGGCCATCTGGTCGGCCAGCAGGCACGCACGCGGAATCTCGATCATGGTGCCGTAGAGGCAGGGCATATCGACGCCGGTTTGATCCTGCACTTCCTTCTTCACGCGGTCGAAGATCACCTTGGTGACGTCCAACTCACGCGCGGCGCACGTGACGGGAACCATCAACTCGGGCTTCGGCGACTTGCCGGCCTTCTTCAGTTCGGAGGCGGCCTCGAAAATCGCCCGGATTTGCATCTCGGTGACTTCGGGGTAAGTGATGCCCAAGCGGACGCCGCGATGTCCCATCATGGGGTTGGTTTCGTGCAGGGCGTCGCCGCGCTTCTTAATTTCGGCCGGCTTGATGCCCAACGAATCGGCCAGCTCTTTCTGCTTGGCCGGATCTTGCGGAACGAACTCGTGCAACGGCGGATCCAACAAGCGGATCGTGACGGGCATACCGTCCATCGCTTCGAGCGTGTCCTGGATGCTCTTCTTGACGAAGGGGAACAACTCGGCCAAGGCGGCTTTGCGTTCCTCGACCGTATTGCTCAAGATCATCTTTCGCAACAAGAACAACGGCTGGTCGGAACCGGCTCCGTAGAACATGTGCTCGGTGCGGAAGAGTCCGATGCCTTCGGCGCCGAAGCTGCGAGCAACCTTGGCGTCTTCGGGCGTGTCGGAGTTCGTGCGGACGCCCATGGTGCGGAACTGATCGACGATCTTCATGAAAGCTTGGAACCGCGGGTTTTCCGTGGCGTCCATCATTTCCAGAGCGCCGGCATAGACCTTGCCCTTGGTGCCGTTCAAGGTGATGAGATCACCGGCCTTGAGCTTCACGTCGCCGACCGAGAGGCACTTGGCGCTCATGTCGATCTTCATGTCGCCTGCGCCGACGATGCAGCACTTGCCCCAACCGCGGGCAACGAGGGCCGCGTGGCTGGTCATGCCGCCGCGGGCGGTCAGGATGCCCTCGGCCGCGCGCATGCCTTCGACGTCTTCGGGGTTCGTTTCTTCACGGACGAGGATGACCTTGTCGCCCTTCTTGGCCTGCTCGACGGCATCGGCCGAGGTGAAGACGATCTTGCCGTAGGCGCCGCCAGGACCGGCGGGCAAACCAGATAAGAACGCGGTGGCTTTCTTCTCGGCGGACGGATTGATGATCGGGTGGAGCAGTTCGTCGAGCTGCGCGGGTTGAACGCGCGTGACGGCTGTCTTCTCGTCGATCAACTTCTCTTCGAGCATGTCCATCGCCATGTTCAAAGCGGCGGTGCCGGTGCGCTTGCCGTTGCGGCATTGAAGCATGTACAACCGGCCTTCTTGAATCGTGAACTCGATATCCTGCATGTCGTGGTAGTGCTGCTCGAGCTTGGTGCGGATATCGTAGAGTTCCTTGTACAAAGCCGGCCACTCGGTCTCGAGCGACTTGAGGTGCTGGTTTTGCGGATTCTTGGTTTGTTCGTTCAGCGGGCTGGGCGTGCGGATGCCGGCCACGACGTCTTCGCCCTGGGCGTTGACGAGCCATTCGCCGTAGAACTTGTTCTCACCGGTGGCCGGGTTGCGCGAGAAAGCCACGCCGGTGGCCGAGGTGTCGCCCAAGTTGCCGAACACCATGCTTTGCACGTTGCAAGCGGTGCCCCATTCGCCGGGGATGCCTTCGATCTTGCGATACGAAACCGCGCGGCGACCTTGCCAGCTCTTAAAGACCGCGCCAACGGCGCCCCAAAGCTGCTCGGTCGGATCGTCGGGGAACTCGCGTCCCAAAACTTCCTTGACCTTCTCTTTGAACTGTTCGCAAAGAGTCTTCAGGTCTTCGGTGTTCAGGTCGGTGTCGGACTCGCACTTCTTGGCCTTCTTCATCTTGGCCATGATGTGCTCGAGCTGAACGCGGATGCCGCGGCCTTCGGCCGGCTCGATGTCTTCAGCCTTTTCCATCACGACGTCGGAGTACATCATGATCAAGCGGCGGTAGGCGTCGTAGACGAACCGCTCGTTGCCCGACTTCTTGATCAAACCGGGAATCGTGGCGGGGCAGAGACCGACGTTCAAGACGGTTTCCATCATGCCAGGCATCGAGGTGCGGGCGCCGCTGCGGCAGCTTACCAACAACGGATCCTTCGGATCGCCGAACTTCATACCCATCGCGTCTTCGGTCTTCTTCAAGGCCGTGGCGACTTCGTCGCGGAGCGATTGGGGGAACTTGCGGCCCTCGGCGAAAAAGACCGTGCAGAATTCGGTGCTGATGGTGAACCCGGCGGGAACGGGCAGCTCGAGCTTAGCCATTTCAGCCAAGTTAGCGCCCTTGCCGCCCAATGTGTTCTTCATCGAGGCATCACCTTCGGTCCCTTTGGGGCCGAAGAAGTAAACGTACTTTTGAGTCATTTTTGGACTTCCTTCGAGATATGTCAGAAAAACGTTCCGATCGTGTCTGCTTTGCCGCCGCATCCGAGACACGACGGGACACTGCCTAAATTGACTATCTTGGCACGATAGACGAAAGGAAAAAGTCTAACAGTCGTGCAAGCAAGCGTCAAGGATGAGAGTGCGACACCCCCGAAAGGGGGCAATTTCTGGTGACTAGTCGAAAAGCAGTTGAAGCTCTATGATTCGGCAGAATTGTGATTCGGCTTGAATGAATGGCCAGAAAATTACAGGATTATGCATAGTCTGGTTCGTACAAAGGTATATATAATACCACGTATGCAATTTCGTATGACAGATACTGAACCCGAGCATCCAGAGCCTCGATTTTCATTTCATCCATGGGTGCTATGTGGAGCTTATTTGACGGTGCTACTTGTCGCGAGAATATCAGGGCTCCACGACAGTGCCACGCTTATCTCAATTGTACTCATCATGCTTGTAATTGGTGCAGCAATAGGTGGGGTTGTATCCGGTGTGCAGGGCTTGCTGCAAATGATCGGGTGGTGGCTTGCCATGACGGTATGCCTGGTCGTAGCTTTCATACTGCTAATGCCCTTTATGATAAAATCATGATTCTGCTAACGTGACATGATTCATGACAAAGGGGGCAGAACTATTTAACCCGGTTCGTTTCATATAAATTGTTCTGACCCCTTTTTCTCTCCCTTTTTCTCTCTTTTTCTCTCCTTGACCCCTTTTTCTCTCCTGACCCCTTTTTCTCTCCTGACCCCTTTTTCTCTCCTATATCGGGTGTAGAATGTCCGTGTCGCCAAGAGAGTACAATTGAACAGTTGCGGCTTCTCCAGCGTCACCAGTTTCGTTGGCATTGCCCTGCTAGGGAGCCTTGAGTGTGGTAATCCTGGAAATCTTGATGGAACTGTTCTGAGAGTATAAAAGGGGTCAGAACTATTTAATCCGGTTCGTTTCATCAAAATAGTTGTAACAGTTTAGCTTCCGACCCCTATTGCGCCACACCCTGGAGGGGGGTGTTGTTAGTGCATCGATCGTTTTGCTGCGTAAGGGCCGACGATGCATTTCGTTTTTTATCCCAAACATGAGTTTGGTTGCCACCACGTTGCCCACTGTCCACATTTGGGCGGGGCGTCGCTGGGATGGCTCGTCCATGCGACCGACGAACAGACCGAGTGGACCGACTCTCTGTTGCGACAAATCGATGGCCTCCGAAGCGAGTCCGCCGCCAAGTCCGACAAGATCGCCGAACTGACCGCCCGAAATATAAAAGGGGTCAGAACTATTTTCCTGTTGCAAGCGAGGCTGGAAACGGCTAATCTATCGCCATGCCTCGCCCCTTGCGACCGATTGACGATGGACTGGTGTATCATGTGATCAATCGTGGCAACAACTGCCAGCCGGTGTTCCACGACGAAGGCGACTACGTGGCGTTTCTCGGTGCCGTTGCCGACCTCAAGGAACGAAAGCCCTTCGAGGCAAAAAAGGGGTCAGAACTATTTAGTTCAGTTCATTTGACAGGCCCCCCTTTTTTTGCCTTTTTGTTACCCACCTTGATGTATTGCCCCCCATTCCGGTAGAATTGGGTACGTGAAGGAACATCCTATCACTCAATGAAATAGGGGGCAGAAATAATTTTCTCAAAACTAGTCCCGGCCCCTTTTTGTTTTCAAAACTAGTTCTGTACTTTTTTTTGTTTTTGTTGCAGCCAAATCAAATTTCCTATCAGTAACATCGAAGGAGGCTTGAAATGAAAAGCATAACATGTGCTGTGGCGGCGAGCATCGTAATTCTCTGTTTCGGTGCGGGCAGCATAACTGCTGGTACTCTGAGCTTCAATTTCAGTTCTGGAATCGACCCAAATTATTGGACCGATAATTCCCTTCACGGAGAATTATACACAGTGACTATCGCATCGGACGGCGCGACAATCAGCAAACCGGCGGCCACTGGGGGTCCTAACTTCACGTACCGTGGCTTCACATTCACCCCGCAAATCGTCGGTGATTTCGACGCTCAGTTGCGGTTCAGCGGCGCTTCTCTCCAGTTAGTAAACTATAATATTGGAAACTTCCTTCAGTTAGGAGCCTGGTACGGCTCCGATACTAACCCTTTCTGGTCCCGCCTTGGCTGCGAGTATAAGTATAATGGCGAACAACCGGCCTATTCAACATGGAGTAACAAAGACGGTATCGAGGGCCTCAATGGCACCACGGACACTTCCGGCGGCTTGCGTATTGTTCGGGCGGGATCGGTGGTTACGGCCTATCGACTCGACCAAGAAGGTTGGACCTCGTTTTACAGTGATCCAAACTGGACCACCGATTTCAACAAGCTTGGATTCAACCTCATAAACAATCAAACTTACGACGCAATAGCCGGAACATTCCAGAGCTTTACCATCACAAATAGCGCCGTCCCCGAACCGTCTGCCATCGTTCTCCTTTGCATCGGCGCCGGCAGCCTGTGGGCCTATGCTTGGCAACAGCGACGATGGGGATAAGGGGTAAAAAGGGGGTAAAAAGGGGGTAAAAA
>CAYWGR010000043.1:22656-33132 GCA_964458015.1 uncultured Planctomycetaceae bacterium | reverse complement strand
GCACCAATTCGGCTGCACGTTGGGCAGGTGATTTGCCGGCTAGAACGGCCTGCCGCAATTTATACGTGGATGTTTTACGCTCCAAAAACATGCCCAACGAATCGGCCAACAAGACCGTCTGCAAATCGGCATAGATCGGCGCTTCGGAGAATAGTTCCTGCTTTAGTGAATCAAGGTTCGATTCACGATATTCTCGCAGACGCTCGGCATTGGGTTTGCGTGTTTCCTCGGCCAATCGCACCAACGTTCGGGCGATGTTGAACAGTTCGCTGTAAAAAGCCTGGCCGCGTTCCAACATATCATAATCAATGCGAACCTCGGCCCAATCGCGCAACGACTGGTCGATCGCGGTCATCGCAACCTTGCAATCGGCAGCCAATTTCTCATCTTTGGCCACCGCTACCAGAAACGCTTTCTCCTCGGCTCGCTTGCCATCCATCACGGCCGGATCCTGCAATCCGGCCAACCCGCCCAACCTTGCTTTGCGCGAATTTTGATAGGTAAACAGCAAATCCTTGGCCCGCCGCGCATTCTCAACGCTCCGCTGACTGAAAGTTGCCAAAAGCACTTCGCGCCGTCTCAGTATATCGAGCGACGCAGGCAAAATCCGATCGCGGAGAAATAGCAAATGATTGACCGTGTTGAGTCGATCCGTCTTGCCGGGATTGCCCGCCACGAAAACCAAATCGTCAACCTTCAACTTCGCGGGATTCCATTGCAAATAGTGCGGCGTTTTTGCCGGCTTACCGTTTTCATAAACGCGGAAGAAACAGATGTCCAAATCGTAGCGGGGATATTCAAAGTTATCGGGATCGCCTCCGAAAAATGCGATATCTTGTTCGGGCGCGAAGACCAACCGCACGTCGGTATATTTTTTGTAACGATACAAGTGATACAGCCCGCCCTGAAAGAGCGTAATCACGTCGCTTCGCAGCCCCGTCTTGTCGAGCGACTCCTTTTCGATGGTATTCATGGCTGCCCGACGTTGTTTTTCCGCTTCGGCGGGCGAGGCATCCGCTTTCACTGCAGCATTGACCCGTGCGGTCACGTCTTCGATGCTCACAAGCACGTTTAATTCCGAGTCGGGGCAGGGCAACTCCTCGGCCTGGGTTTTTGCATAAAAGCCCAATTGCAACAAATCGCGTTTTTGATTGCTAAGCTTCTGCAAAGCGTCGGCCCCGACGTGATGGTTCGTCATCACCAATCCATTAGGCGAAACAAACGAGCCCGACCCCCCGTTGTTCAACCGCACGGCCGACTGCTGCAAATGGGCCAACCACGCATCGGTGGCCGAAAAGCCGTGCTTCTCCTTCAATATCTTTTTAGGCGGAAAATTGAACAACCACATCCCTTCGTCGGCCTGAACGATCGTTGTCGCCAATATGATTGCAATGATGCACGGAACGAACCAACGCGTATTCATGGGATTTCCTGTCCAATGAAAATGAAACAAGCGGAATTTGATGGCTTTTCTGCCGGTGATCGTAGATCAAATGCTGCAACTTGACAAGACAGATGCGGCTTGACACCCCCCACAACGGCCCCTTACAATGTCAATAACTGATCGACGGCGCCATCCTCTTCTAACCAAGGAAATTCCAGCATGACGGCAAAATGGGTTATTGCTTTGTTGTTCGTCTGTGAGGCAACATTCACCGGCTGCTCGGAACGTGGATGCGGATCTCGCTATACGGCAACTTCTTCATTACGCATCGGTTTCACAGCACCGCATATTCTCGACCAACCTGCGCAGCAGCATTCTGAAAAAGAATATGACTTATACAAAAAAACGCAACAACAGCTTCTGAAATCACGGTTTGTATTGATGGCCGCTCTCAGAAAACCGGAGGTTGCCAAGTTGCCGTCCGTACAAGAAGAAACCAAACAGAACGATGCCACGCGATGGCTGGAAGGCTTAGTGAAGATCGAGTTTCCAGGCGATTCGGAAATCATGAAAGTAAGCGTTTCGCGGAGCGATCCTTACGAAGCCGTCACGCTGAATAGGGCCGTCGTAGATGCCTATATGACGGAAGTTGTCAATGTCGAGCGAGAGCAAAAGCGGCAGCGGCTTGGTGAATTGAACCGTGCGTACACAGAGAAAGAAGCGGATCTTCGTGAAAAGCAAGAAGACGTGCGCAAATTAGCGGAGCAGTTGGGCATATCCTATTCCGACACGCTCACGTTAAAGCAAAAATTGGCCCTGGAAGAACTGTCAAACTATTGGAATAATCTGAAGAGACTCCAAACGACGTTGCAAGACATGAGAAGAGACTTGGCCATCCAAAAAGCCTTTCAAGACGATGCAAAAGGCGAGAAACGAGATGTGTTTTCCAAGGAAGTCAAACGTCTGGCGGCCGCCATCGTCGCAACGGCGGAACAAGAATCGAAGTTACAGCAGACGGTTGATTGTTACCGCAGGGAAACGGAACATTTTGGTACGTCAACCGTTGAAATTGAGATGATGCAAGCAGAAATTCGCAATCACGCGGCCATGTTGGCTGAAATTGACCGTGAACGAGAGCGGCTAAGAGTAGAGATGCGTGCCGCTCCCCGCGTTGCTCTCCTGGAACGAGCAGAACTGCCGGAATGCGCGGATTAAGGCCTGATACGAGATTTTTCCGGCTAATCCTCGATTTGCCTGCATCTCCTCTACTACTTCCGCCAGCGCGAAGCTATGATTATTGTGTCTATGCTGCCAATGTACCGGTTTTGCGGCCGATTGATCTGCAAATTCGTTGGAAATAGCCCTGTTATTTTGTGACAGTAGTTCGTTTCTTCAAAAACAACCATGACAAAATCGCAACTTCTCGACATTCTCCGCCCTCATGCACAAGAACACTTATTGGCCTTTTGGGACACGCTGGATGCAGACCAGCAAACATCGCTCGCCAAGCAGATCGAAGCGATCGACTTCGGCCTGATCCATCGGCTTTACGACGGCCTCAACCGGCAGGATAACATTCGTGAATTGGCGGCCAAGGCGCAAGAGCCGCCCGCATTCCGCCTGAATGCCACACAAAATCCCTTCACGCCGCAACAGGCATCCGAGCAAGCCCGCAAGGCTTTGGCGGCCGGTCGGCTCGGCGTCATTCTCGTGGCCGGGGGCCAGGGCACGCGGTTGGGGTTCGAGCATCCCAAAGGCATGTTCCCCATCGGACCGATTTCCAACAAAACACTCTTCCAGATCCACGTCGAAAAGATCATTGCCGCGGCCCGGCGCTATGGCGTGCGAATTCCATTGTATTTGATGACCAGCCCCGCCACGCATGAAGAAACGGTTGCATTTTTCATCGAAAATAAACGCTTCGGGTTGCCCGAAGAGGATCTGATCATTTTCTGCCAGGGCACGATGCCCGCAGTCGACGCGCAAACCGGCCGCGTATTGCTCGAATCGCCGGGACGGATCGCCGTAAGCCCCGACGGGCACGGCGGCATGTTGGCTGCCTTAGCCCGCAGCGGCGCGCTCGACGACATCCAACGCCGCGGCATTCAACAACTGTTTTATTTCCAGGTCGATAATCCACTGGTCGATATTTGCGGACTGGAGTTCGTCGGCTACCACTTGGCGGCCAAGTCGGAGTTGTCGACGCAAGTCATCGCTAAGCGAGATCCCCTGGAGCGCGTGGGCAATGTGGTGCAGATCGACGATCGCCTGATGGTGATCGAATACAGCGATCTGCCCGACGACGCGGCCAATCGCCGGAATGCCGACGGATCGCTGGCGATTTGGGCCGGCAGCATCGCCGTGCATGTGATCGATGCTGCCTTGCTGCAACGTCTGGCAGGCTCAGCCGACGGCTTGCCCTTCCATCTGGCACGCAAAAAAGTTCCATGCATCAATGCAGCGGGTGAACTCGTCGCGCCGTCACAACCGAATGCGATCAAGTTCGAGCGGTTTATTTTCGACCTTTTGCCGCAGGCCCAGAGGGCTATCGTGGTCGAAGTAGACCCCGCCCGCGCATTCGCCCCGCTGAAAAACGCTTCGGACGCCAAGGAAGATACGCCGGAATCGGTGCGCGCTCAGATGGCCGCCGAGGCTCGCATGTGGCTGCGACAGGCCGGAGCCAAAATCGGTGATGACGTTCTCGTCGAAATCAGTCCCCTCATGGCCCTCGATGCCGAGGAATTGGCCGGGAAAATGCAGCCGGGAACAAACATCACCAAGCCAACCTATCTTGAATAACGCCGGCCTTTGAACGACGCAATCCAATGCCTTGTGGTTCGGGTCAACGTTTACGCATGACCAGCGATAACATCAGACCCACGGCAAGAAAACCTGCACAGACGAAAAAGGCATAACCTCCCGCGTTCTCGTGGTAGCGATTTTTCAAGCCGGCGACGATTTGCGGCCCAACGATCCCCGCGGCAGACCAAGCCGTCAGAATCACCCCGTAGGCTTGCGGCATTCGTTTCGCGCCGAACACATCAAGAATGAACGAGGGCATCGTTCCGAATCCGCCGCCGTAACAGAGAAGCACGTAACAAACCAACGCACCGAACAGCCAGGGGTCGCCGGTAACGACCAATAGCATAAAGGCAGCCAACTGCGAACCCAACATGCAGCGAAAAGCCGGCAACCGCCCGATGCGGTCCGACATCGCACCCCAAAGCATCCGGCCAAGGCCGTTGAACAACGCGCTGACGGCAATCAGCGTGGCCCCATAGGAAGCCAACGTCTTGTCTGACAACTGCGAATTCACGCCACGCCATAGATCCTGAAACAGCGGCGATTGAAAGCTGATAATCGAAATGCCGGCGGTGATGTTGCAGAAAAAGATCAACCATATCGCGGCAAATCGAAAGGAAAGAATCTTTTCCGCCCCGCTTTCCAGCGCAGCCTTCTCTTCTTTAGGGACAGGAGAGACTGTTTGTTCAGCAGGCAATGTTTTTCTAGTTGGCGGCGCATAGCCGGGCGGCGGGTTGCGGAGGAAAGCAGCGCCAAGGACAACAGCCGCCATGAAACATACGCCGAGCCACGCGAAAACCGTGGCAAAATCGCCGTCGGCCCACTTGCACAACGCGGGAGCGATCACTTTACTCAATAAAAGCGCGCCAAAACCGAACCCCATGATGACCAGCCCGGTGGCCAAGCCCTTACGGTCGGGAAACCACTTGGCCACGGTAGCCACGGGCGTGACATAGCCGAGACCAAGGCCCGTGCCGCCGACAACGCCGTAACCGAAATACAACAGCAGAAGCGAATGATACCGGAGCGCCACAGCGGCCAAAATGTATCCCAAGCCGAAGAGGACGCCGCCGAGCAGGGCTAATTTTCGAGGTCCATATTGGGGCAGTTTCGCGCCGCCCCAGGCTGCCGCCAATCCGAGAAAACAGATCGCCAAACTGAACGCCCCGGCCACCTTCTCTTGGGTCCATCCAAATTCTTGATACTGATCAACCAACGGCTGTTGGAAATAACTCCAGGCGTAGACGGTGCCGAGGAAAAGCTGCACCCAAACACCTGCGGCGGCGATGAGCCAGCGGTTCGTAGTGGGGCTGGGCGATTGCATCTGGTGTTGCTTTCCGATGAAACAGCCCCAACCCGCCGACCGCTGTCGGCGGGCGTTTTCTTACGATCGAATCAGACCGCTAAAGTCCGAGCGCCAAGCCGAACCTCTACTTGTCGCCAAGACCTTCTTGCTTGAGCGCATCGAGGTCGCCGTGATCGTGGTCATGGCCGGCGTGCTCGTCTTTTTTATCCTTGGCCTTCTCTTTCTTCTTAACAAGATCATTGTGGCCAAGATGGATCTTGCGGTACACCTCGTCCGAGATGACGTAATACCAGTCGGCGAATCGGGCGTTCAACTCGGCTACCCGCTTCTTGCCGTCGGCGATCTTCTGCTCGTATTCTTCTTGCTTGCGTTTATTCTCTTTTTCAACTTCCTTGCGTTTTTCCTCGAGCGCCTTGGCGTCGTCCGGCTTCTTTTCGTCGGCTTTCTTCGCCTCGGGCTTTTTCTCGTCGGCCTTCTTATCCTCAGGCTTCGCCTCGCCCGGCTTCTTTTCGTCGGCAGGCTTCTTCTCCTCGGCTTTCTTCGCTTCGGGCAGAGGCTCCAATTGCGGCTTGGGAATCAAGACGGGGTTGAACTCGGCCATCACGAACAGATAGCGGTTCAAGCCGTCGGCTTTCTTTTCGTCCTCTTTTTTCTCATCCTTTTTCGCATCCTTGGCTTTGTCGTCTTTTTTCGACGCGCCGGCGACTTCGCCGAAACGCAACACGTACTCGACGCCGTCCTTCATATCGATGCGAATTTCGCCTTCGTTCGAGAATAGCTCCACTTGGCCCTTGGTCAACTCGGCCACAAAAAACCCACGCCGGGCAAGCGACTCGATGGATTCACGATGGCTCGAAAAATCGGCCGATGTCTTCAAATCGGCGCTCAGGCCGGCCGGCTTGCGGTTGACATCGACGATTTTCAGATCGTTCAAAGCGTTTTTCAACTCATCCAGCTTCGCCGTGTTCAATTCCTCGTCGTCGGCCAATTTCACCGGCACCCACTGGCCTTCGCCCGGCTTGTCTTTGCTGGTGTCGAACTTTTTATCCTCGACAAGCTTCCATTGGGGTTTGGCGGTATCGTCAAATTCGATCTGCGTCTCGCCGCGCTGGATTAATGCCGCGTTCAACTCGTCAACCGAGTGGTCGCGAATCCAGAGCCGTTTGATGTCGAAACCGCTGATTTTCAGCAAGTCGCGCTCGATCCAGTTTTCGAACTTGGTCGAAAGCTTTTCGGTCTTGATCGGCACGATGTAGATCGGCGATTCGCCGACGCGCCGCACGTAGCGAAGGCCCGCGCGGCCGGGCACTTCCTTGCCGATCACCAGGGCAAGGAGATCCTTGCCGCTTTTATCCTTCATCACCACGCGCTGGCCTACGCCTGTTTCACCGGCCTTGACGCCTTTTTTGGGATCGGGATCGATCACGCCGAATTCCCGCTGATCGCCCTCGTTGTCGCTGACAACCTCCAGAACCTTGAGCCCCATCATGCTCACCGCGGCCGCGGCCATCTGATCCTTGGCGTCGGCCGGGTAATTATTATGCGAGGGGATCGACCACAGATCCTTGCCGCTCTTGCCTTTCACCTGAGTGATTTGGAACGGGAGGATGTCGCCCCGCCCTTCGTCATATTCGACGATTTCCAAATCGGTCGCCTGAAGCGGATCCGAGAACTCGGGAAACAGCGGTTGATTCCGCATGTTTTCCTGCTCGGCGACGTACAGGGACGGTCGCGTAAGGAAGATCAAGGCGACGATGGCAGCCGCCACGGCAACGAAGGTCAGGGTTTTGGCGTTTTCGTTCATGGGTATGTTATCAGTTTTTCAGTTATCTGTTTTCCGTTGTTATCTGCTGAATTCCACGCATAACAAAGAACTTGATTTGCTGCGATCCGTTGCTGTGCTCGGGATAACAGCCGTAAAACGACGCATTACCGCAGTCGTGATCGGGCTACGCCCTCGCGCTCGCGGGCGCGCCGGGTGAAAAAGACGATGATCGCCACAATCAACGGCGGAATCGGCGGCAACAAGACCGCCCACATCTTGTATTGATCCTGCACCTGACGCACCTTCAGCGCCAAGTCGGTCTCGATCTTGTTGACCTTACGGTCTTTTTCCTGTCGCAGCTTTTCAATCGTGGCCTCGCGCTGACGCTCTAGATCTTGCTGCTTCATGGCTACTTGGATCAGCAATTGCTGCGGATCCATGTCCTTCTGCTTCTTCAACTCGTTCACCTTGTCGATGATCTCCTGCTGAAGACGTTGATCCTCGTCGTTGTAGTCCTTGACGAACTTCTCGCGGGCATCGGTGGCCTCTTTCTTCGCGTCTTTCGTGCGTTCCTCGATACGCGCCAACGTGTGGTGCTGCGGGCGACGCTTGCGAATCTCGGTAAACCGATCGTCGCCGGCCAGTTGGTCCAGCACGTCGAGCACGAAGGTGACGTTGTCGAAGTTGAAATTCACGCCGACTTCGGGTGTATCACCCTGCTCGCGCAGACGGAAGAAGTCGGCCGAAAGCATGTCGATATCGCCGACCACAACGACGTTCAAGTTCGCCGTTTGTAGCTTTTGTTTTTCGTCTTTCTTCGCATCTTTCTTACCCGGTTCTTCAGCCGGCGGCGCCACGGGCACCTTGCCTTGAATCTGGGCAGCCAACACGAAATTCATATTGCGGGGGCTTTGCCGCCGGTTGGGATTCAGACCGCCTCGCGGTCCGAAAGGCGTCATTTGCAGCATGTCGCTGAACATGACGATGCCGGTCTTATCGCCGGTGGTCACAAGCGGCGTGAATTCCAAGTTCGAGGCATTCAACTTCGCCACGGCCCCAGGGAACGGGAACAACAATTGCTGCAAACCCGAGGTAATGGGGTTTTCCTCATTAAACGGCTCTTTGGCATCGCAGCCCCCATCGACGAAAACAAACTCGCGCGGGAAATGGCTGGCCTTGGGATACGGATTGTAATCCTGCCAAATGATTTGATCGGGCACAAACACGACGCCGAGCAGTTGCCAAAGCTTGTTGATATCGCCCTTGGGCTGCTGCTGACCGCCGCCGAACATCGGATTGCCGCCCGACTGACGCGGCATACTCGTCGCCGGGACGCCCGCGCCGAACACGGGGGCCGGATCCTCGAAAACGGCCGTCGGCTGGCCGGCAGCCACGGCGGCCACGAAGTTGTCCATTTCCTGCGGCCCCAACGACGACGGCTGCACGGCCAACAAAACATCGTATTTCTCGGTGATGGGCTTCGAGGGATCAACCTTGACCACATCGTATTGCTTGTCCAACTCGTCGATGATCGGCCAGTTGGGTGTTTGCGACATCGCCTGCATGTTGAATCCGCCGTAGAGTTGGGCATCCGTGTTCAACACGCCCAGCTTCTTCCGTATCTGCTTGCTGACCGTTTCCAACGAACGGACCAATTCGTATTCGATCGGAATGCCGCGGTCGAAAAACACCGGCGGCACCTTTCGCAATCCGCAGGTCATCGCCACGTTCAAAAAGATATTGTCCACCGAGAGAGCGCCCCGGTTGAGCGTCGAAACTTGGCGAGGCTCGATGCCATAGCGTTTGTCGGCCAATGCCGCTTCGGTGCTGTAACGCTCGGTTTCGTGGATCAACACTTGCACTTTCTGCCCGCCCAGAGCTTGAATCTCACGCAGCATGGCCAACAGGTTCAGCCGGGTCTGCACATAGCTTTCGGGCACCGAGGGACTAATGAACGCTTCGATCTGAACGGGACGATCCGACTGAAGATTCTCAATGATCTTGATGGTTTGCGGCGAAAGGGAACTGAGCTTCGCGCTGCTCACATCCAGCCGTACATCGTGTTGCTCGAACAAAAGCACAACGCCAAGGGCGATCACGACCAAAGCCAGCGTTCGCATCGCATAATGGCCCGCCTGGGTCCAGGCGTAACTGCCGGTAAACCAGTGCCGGCTGCCGATCAGATACATGCTCACATAAAGCATGACGATCAAGATCATCAGGAAGTAGGCCAAACCCGAGAGGGTCAGCACGCCGTGGCTAAAATCGGAGAACTGCTGGGCAATGCTCCATTGTTTCAGGGCGAGTACGAACTGCCGTCCACCGCTGCCGAAAATTGTGTCGGCCTGGGCCAGGTACACCAGCGGGATGTTGAATGCCACCCCCAAAACAAACCCGATCGTGATGTTGCTCGTCAGGAACGAGGCAATCACGCCGATAGCCAACATGGCCACGCCCACGAGCCAGTAGCCGATGTACGTGCCCAGAAATAGCCCAAAGTCGAGCCGCGGCGTAATGGCGATCAGGGTGTCGGTGCTGGCCAAGTTGTTCAACACGAAATAGTTGCAAAGAAACGAGAACAACAGCGAGACGCTGAAGATCCCGACCGCTGCCAGATATTTGCCCAGCACAATGTCGAAATCGCGGGCCGGAATCGTCAGCAACAGTTCGTCGGTTCCCTGCTTGCGTTCATCGGCCCAAATGCCCATCGTAATCGTGGGTATGAACACGAGCATGATATACGGGAACCAGAGACTCAACTGGTCTAGGTTGGCCAAATTGTTGCCGAAGAAATCGGGCACCCAAAACGCCGCATAGGCCCCTAAAAAGACGAAGACGCAGATGAACAGGTAGCCTGTCGGGTTGGCGAAGTAACTGACAAAGTTTCGCCGAAAAACCGCCGTTAAAACGTTTGTGTTCATGGGAAACAGGGATATTAGGTATAGGGATTAAAGATTAGTTTCAAGCAACGGTCAACTCGCGGAATTTCACATCCAGCGGCTTGCCGTCTTTCGTGAACTCCGCAATCGTGCCGTCGAAAACCAAGCGGCCTTCGTTGATGAACAGCAGTCGGCTGGCCATGGCCTCGACCTCTTGCAGAATATGCGTGGAAAGCAACACGGTTTTGCTCTCGCCAAGCTTGCGGATCGTTTCCCGCACTTCATGAATCTGGTTGGGATCCAAGCCGGCGGTCGGCTCGTCAAGAATGAGCACGTCCGG
>CAYWGR010000043.1:0-22646 GCA_964458015.1 uncultured Planctomycetaceae bacterium | reverse complement strand
GTGAAAGCTTTCCGATCGGTTTACCGATCACGCTGCCCAACGAGCAAAGCTCAACCACTTTGGCGATGCGATTGCGCTTGCGTTCGCCGACCAGGCCGCGAGCGTCGGCAAAAAAGCTCAACAGGCTGCGAGGCGTCATGTCGGCATAGAGCGGACCGTTTTCGGGCAAATAGCCGAGGCGAGCGGCGCCGGCCAAGCGGTCGGTCGACATATCGAAGCCGGCAATCCTCGCCTCGCCCGCCGATTGGGCCAAATAGCCGGTCAGAAGCTTCATCGTGGTGCTTTTTCCTGCCCCGTTCGGGCCCAAAAATGCCACGACCTCGCCCTGATGAACTTGGAACGTGACGTCCCGAATGGCCGCGAACTCGCCATAAAACTTTGAAAGCCCCCGGGCTTCGATCATGGCGGGACCTTGCTGTTGGGTCATTGTATTTCGCTCCTGCTACAGTATATGCGGATGGGAGACAACTTTGCCTGTCCGGTCTCCCACCATTATTGCGCCCTTCATTGCTAATGAACCGTTCCGCGGCCAGTCAGGCCGGCAGACTCGGCTGAAACAGCCGTGCTTGCGGTTGAATCTGGAACATTGGCAATGTCGGTATCAATGGCGTGCTCAACGTCGCCGGTTCTCCGACTACACGTGAGAAAGAGAAAGATTATAACGAATGGCAATGCCATCCCATAGGCCAACCAGGCACGAAATGATCCCGCCTGGAAACCTCTTTCCCGTAAAATGGTTGCCGCAACAGCCAATATCTTGCACCTGCCGGCCAAATTGGGTAAATAAGGTCAAAAAAACAAAATACGCGGGATATCATGCCCCCCAATCGCATGACAAACCTGACAATTCTGGAACGACGCAGGGCACGGCGGTTGGCGATTTGGAATGGGGCCCTATGGGCTCTCGGCAATGGGCTGGCCAGCACAACGCTGGTGATCTATTTTGCAAGGGAATTGCACGCCGAACTGCTGGGGCTAAGCATCGGCTTCTTAGTGGCAATGCCGCAAATCGTCGGACTATTGCGGCTGGGCGCCCCGGCGATGATCAACCGGCTCGGCAACCGAAAACAATTCTGCCTGACGACCTTTTTGCTGGGCGCCTTGGTACTTTTCGTGCTACCGGGCATTTGTGCGCCGGGCCGGCTCCCCTCACCCGCCGCTTCGCGCTGGGCACTGATCTTGCTTTGGTGTTTGTATCATTTACTCCAATATCTTGGCATGGTGGGCCTCTGGTCATGGATGGCCGACATCGCTTCCTTGCCAATCCGAGGTCGGTTTCTCGGTCTTCGCGAGCGTTGGCTCGTGGCCGGTCAGGCGGCATCCGCGGTTGCGGCAGGATTGTTTGTCTGGGGCTTTTCGCAAAACTACCCCAAGATACCGCCTTGGATCCCTTACGGAATGATGGCGGCTCTCGGAGCGGTGTTCATGATCGCCGCCTTGGTTCCACTGATTTGGATGCCCGCGGCAGAAACAGACAAAACATCTGTTTCACGTGTTCCACAGTGTTATCCCAAACGAAACGAATGCCATCCCAAGCGAAGCAACTGTCATCCTGAGCGCAGCGAAGGATCTCGAAAATCGCGCGGATTCTTCGCTTCGCTCAGAATGACGTCGTTCTTGAATCGCTCCCCGTTGTTAAAACCGTTCCTGGACACTCGCTTTTTGCGGCTTCTGGCCTTCGGTTGTTGGTTCTCGTTCTTCAACGGTGTAACGCAATCCGCCCAGAATTATTTCCCCATCCAGATTTTAGGGGCGTCGTTGTTTCTCTCACTGGCAATGCCGACCCTAATGCGGCTCGGCCAGTTGGGCATTAGCCCTTGGGTAGGAGCATTGGCCGACCGGTTCGGCAATCGGCCCGTGATGATCGTCAGCCAGTTGATCGTGGCGGCTGGCTTGCTCTGCTTTGCAGTCGCCTCGCCGGCACGCTGGGGTTGGTTTATGGGTGCTTGGGTGCTGTGGATTGCCTATGCAGGCTTAAACGTCTGCTTGCCGAACTTGATGCTGAAGCTTTCGCCCGAAAGATCAAATAGCCGCTATATTGCAGCTTTTTACGCAATAACCGGCCTATGCTACGCCATAAGCACGATCGTTGGTGGTGTATGGGTGGATCAGTACCGCTGCGAAGTATTCTTGCTGCCCGGAGGCTGCGAGATCGGCTTTTTCCCTTGTCTTTTTTTCTTCGGCTGGGCCGCTCGCAGTTTAGGCGTGGCACTATTGCTGCTGGTGATCGAACCAGCCGATCCCGATACTAACTGACCATGTCCAGGAGATATGCCGTTCTGTCAAAGATAAATACTTAAAACGGACGGAGCCAATATCGGAAACCGCCTTACTTCCCGCGGTGCGGCTTTCCTCGTAAGAGAGATTGCCCCTTACCAGAGATTAAAAGATGGATTTTCTTATAGATGTCCCACAGATTCTTGCCCACTTTTTTGTCCTTGGTATGCCTAACTCGAGAGGCGATCTTGCTGAGAAGGTAATCCCAATCGTCCAATGTAAGCTCCACCGGCTGACTGGCTGAGATAGGCCGAATGGCATCGGCATGGTCACTATTCAGGTCCATCAGGTCATCCAAAATTAGCTTCCGTTCGTCGTCGGTAATTTTCAGGCCGACCTTTTCGTCGGACCCGATACATTTACGCCACCGCTGACGCAGGGGAACAGGCATATTGGCTCTCCTTCAGCCTTCATTGAACTATCGAAAAGCTTGGATGGCAAGTAATCAAATTGCCAAAAGAGACCACATGGAGCCCCAGATTTTATATGTTATGAGGTAAACCCTAACTTATGGCCCTTTCTTATCCGTGTTCATCTGTGTTTATCTGTGGTTTCTCCCTGTTTTTTGTGTTTCTTCGTCTTTTTGTGGCATTCTTCCTAGGCCATGTTGTGTGGTGTTAGCCGCCGGGGATTTCGACCATCGCAAGTTTCGGCAATTCACGGCCGCCGGGCAAGCGTTGCTTGATGCACGTCTCTACGACACGCATCAATTCGTCGTAGCGGCAGTTTTCACTGATCTGGAGCTGCACCTGCTCGAAGGGATTGCCGGGATCGGCAAATATATCGCGCATCCTTTGCTCCAATGCCGGAAGGCCGGTGATTTGCGCGTCACCCAAGCCAAGCGAGGTGATTTCACCGCTTTTTGGATCGGCAATCACGCTGATCGTAAGTGTTTTTAGCGAGGCGGATTGGATGGGCACGTTGGACGGGACTGTGCCCACGGTAGGCCCCGGGCTGTTGCCCGATGGCATTGCCTGTGGCATTCGCATTATAAGCCCGCCCTCAAACGGAAACGGTTGAAATGTAAGAATGAAAAAAGCCAGTAATTGAAAGGCCATATCGAGCATGGCGGCCAGATTCAACTCGACTTCGTCCGACGATCGGCGTTTGTTCTTAGTCATGATCGACGTCCTCCGTTTCCACCATAAGATTCGCGGTTGGTAACAGAGATTATTGCCCGAGGAGCATTTTTTTGAGTGCGTTAATTTTTTGGCTGTTCCGTCATTCTGAGCGGAGCGAAGAATCTCCGTAATTCCGGCGAGATTCTTTGCTCCGCTCGGAATGACCGCTTGCCATGATTTTCTGTCAGCACCATTCTCTTGCGCGGTTTATTTTCCTGTCAAAACGGCAGACTTCCGCCTGCCGAACTGGGTAAATATCTCTCCCGGAAGGAATCAATTCCATCTGGCCATGAATTTGCGAATGGCGTAAAATGTTGTCCTGTCGTCGGTTATCGTTGAGAACTACACCGAAGAGGGGGCCGCGGCGGAAGATGGCACATAACTTGCACAACAATTGAGTTGGACCCTGCAAATGAGGCAAGCAAAGCCATGCTGGTCGAAACGCCATCACTACTGATCACCGACGACGACCCCGGTTTTCGGGAAACGCTCAGCGTTGTCTTCGAGCCGACGGGTTTTCGTACCCTGATGGCCAGCGACGGACAAGAGGCCCTGAAAATCGTCCGCAGCGAAACGGTCCACGTGGTTCTGCTGGACATGCACATGCCCAAGCTCACTGGATTGGAAACGCTTCGGATGCTGAAGGAGTTTCGCGCGATGTTGCCTTGCATCTTGCTGTCCGCCCAGCTCGACGAGCCGACGATTGAGCAAGCATTGCGGGCGCACGCCTATTCGGTGCTTTCTAAAACCGTGACGGTGGGGCAAATCACCAGCGCCGTCCGACAGGCATTGCAACGTACCTACGCTTGGCACGGATGACATGGCGAAAGTTCTTGTAACGGGAGCAAGCGGCTTTATCGGCACCCACCTCGTCGCCGCACTGACGGCCCGAGGGGATGATGTTTCCTGCCTCGTGCGAAGAACTTCCAAGGTCGAGCCCTTGCAAACGCTTGGTGCAAAGCTGGTCTATGGCGACGTGACCGATCCCAGTTGCCTGCCCCCGGCCGTGGCCAAACAACAGGTTGTTTATCATCTTGCCGGCCGCACGTTGGTTCTCAACAGCCGGCAATTCTACGAGGTCAACCGCCGGGGCGTCGCCAACGTGGCCAAGGCATGCGCCGGCCAAGAGACGCCGCCGGTGATGGTTTGTGTCTCATCGCTGGCTGCCGCGGGCGCGGCGGTTGACGGCCGCCCTCGCATTGAGTCGGATACTCCCGAGCCGGTATCGCATTACGGCCGCAGCAAGCGCTCGGGCGAACATGTCGCCGAGGGTTTTGCCGAGCGCATACCGATCTCGGTCGTCCGGCCGCCGATCGTCTTGGGCGAAGGCGATCATCTGGCTTTCCCCATGTTTCATTCGATCTTGCGCCTCGGCGTACACATAGTTCCGGGATTCAAGCCGCGGCTCTTCTCGATGATCCACGCCGACGACCTTTCGCAACTGCTGATACTCGCGGCCGAACGCGGCCGTCGGCTGCCGCCGTTGGGCCGCCCCAGCGATCAACCCGGACAAGGCTACTACTTCGCTGCTTGCGAACAGGATCTGAACTACGCCGATCTTGGCCGCTTAATCGCGGAATCGATGGACCGTCGGGTAATAATCATTCCCACGGCCCTACCGGTGATACGCACCATTTCCGCCGTCGGAGAAGTGATTTCCCATGTCCGACAACACCCCTTGTTGATGAACCTCGACAAAGTCCGTGAAATCGAAGCGGGGTCTTGGATCTGTTCCGCCCAAAAGTCGCAGGAAGAACTAGGCTTCGAAGTCGCCGCCCCGCTGATTGCCCGGCTCCGCCAGACCGCTGAATGGTACAAACGCGAAGGGTGGATATAGGAGGAGGGGCTAGAGGCTAGGGATTAGGGATTAGGGATTGGAGAATAGAATGACAGCAATCGCTCTGAAATCTAATCTCGTTCTGAAATCTAATCTTGTTCCGAGGTTTATTCTCGTTCCGAAGCTCCGGCTTCGGAACGCCGAATGCTACCCGATCCGCTTCGAGTAGATCACTTTATCATCATTCGCGGCGTAGAAATCCTTCAATAACGCTTCCTGGCTGTAGCCGCATCGCAAATAGAAGCCGCGCGTCGGTGCATAATCGCCCCGGTTGGATGTTTCGATGTAAACTTGCCGACCGCCGCGTTCACCGATCAACTCTTCGGTGCGGTCGAGCAGAAGCCGGCCGAATTTTCGACCTTGCTGCGTCTTATCGACCGCGATCCAATAGAGATCGTAGCTGGCGGCCGTTAATGCAATCGGGCCGTAGCAGGTATAGCCGACCGTGCGACCGTTTTCCTCGGCAAACACGAAAAAATACTCGCTCGCATCGCCGCGTTTCAACCGCTCCTCGACCAGCTCCACCGCCACGTCAATTTCCACGGAGGAAAATACGCCGGTCGAAGCGACTAGTTGCCGAACAACGTCGCGATCCTCGGGCCGAACCTCGTAGCGAAGCGTAAGGGAGGAATTCGTCATAAGATGCAACTCTTGACTATGTGCCGCCGTCGGCCGGCAAGCGGGCGGGGACGGGCAGCTTGATGGTGATTTGTGTTCCGCGGCCGACTTCGCTCTGAAGGCTGATGCGGCCTCCGTGCCCCTCGATGATTTTCCGCGTGGTGGGCAATCCTAGCCCCGATCCGCCGCTTTTCATCGAGAAAAACGTATTGAATACTTTGCTCTGCGTGTCGGCGTCCATGCCGCAGCCCGTGTCGATCAGGTCCAATGCCACGCCGTCGGGCGTTCCGTAGGTGCGCACGACAAGCTGGCCTCCGTCGGGCATCGCCTGTTCGGCATTCAGGATCAAATTGAACAGCGCCCCATGAAAAGCCTCGCGATCCAGAAGTACGGTTGGCAAATTGCCCGTGAGATAATCGACCACTTCGACCTTGGCTTCCGTGGCCCTCGGACGATAGAAGTCCAACACTTGGCCGACTTGCATGTTGAGATCGCTCGGCTGAAGGTTCAACCGATGGGCTTTCGTGAACCGCAAAAAATTATCCAGCAAATCCTGCAATCGCGTGCATTCCCGCTGGACTAACTCGACTTTCCTGAGCGCCCGGCGATCGCGAGACGCGTCGGAATCGCGAAAATCCTCCGCCAGAAGCTCCATGTTCATGCGGATGGTCGATAGCGGATTTTTGATTTCGTGCGCAAGCCCGCCGGCCAACCGCGCAATCTCCGTGTACTGATCGACCAGTCGTTGATTGAGATCGGCGTTATTCGACATGGATAAAAAAGAGAATAGGGATTAGGGATTGGAGATTAGCATCGCAGAGGCAATGCTTGCTAATCTTCAATCCTCTAATCCCAAGTAATCATTTCCCTTAGTTGTCGCCGTTTTCCTTTTGCTGCGCTGCTTGCTCGCGCAACACGGCCTTGCGGCTGAGTTTAACCCGGTCTTGATCGTCAATCGCGATGACCTTGACCTGCATCTCGTCGCCCACCTTGCAGACGTCCGAAACGCTGTTGACGTAGCCGTCGGCCAGTTCGCTGATGTGGCACAAGCCGTCCTTGCCGGGCAGAATCTCGATGAACGCGCCGAAATCCTTGACGCTGGTCACGCGGCCGTCGTAAATCCGGCCTACTTCGACCGAAGCCGTCAACGCTTCGACCTTCTTCATCGCTTCCTTCGCGCCCTCGGCGTTGAAGCTGGCGATGCTCACCGTGCCGTCATCGTCGACTTCGATCAACGCGCCGGTGGTCTCCTGAATCGAGCGGATCATCTTGCCGCCCGGGCCGATCAACAGGCCGATCTTTTCGGGATCGATGTGCGTCCGCAACAAGCGCGGCGCCCACGGAGAAATTTCCGACCGAGGACGCGGAATCGCACTGAGCATCGTGCGAAGAATCTCGATGCGCGCCTCGCGCGATTGCTTCAACGTTTCGCGAACGATCTCTTCGCTGATGCCGGCGATCTTCAGGTCCAACTGGATGCCGGTGATGCCGTTTTGCGTGCCAGCCACCTTGAAATCCATGTCACCGTAGTGATCTTCGTCACCGATGATGTCGGTCAACAGAACATAGCGATCGGACTCTTTGACCAAGCCCACCGAAATGCCGGCCACGGGGTTCGTGATCGGAACGCCGGCCGCCATCAACCCCAACGTAGCGCCGCAAACGCTGGCCATGGAGCTGGAACCGTTGCTCTCCAAAATGTCGGAGATGATGCGGATCGTATAGGGGAAAGCGTCGGGATCAGGCAGCACCGGCTTCACGCTTCGTTCGGCCAACGCGCCGTGGCCGATCTCGCGACGGCCCGGTCCGCGGATCGGACGAACTTCGCCCACCGAGAACGACGGAAAATAATAGTGCAGCATGAACTTCTGCGAGTATTCCTCGACCAGGCCGTCCACCCGCTGCTCGTCGCGGCCTGTGCCCAATGTGACCGTGACCAACGATTGCGTCTCGCCGCGTTGGAACATCGCCGAACCATGAACGCGAGGCAGCAAATCAACTTTGCACGAAATGGGACGAAGCGTTTTGAAGTTGCGCCCGTCCGGTCGCGTGCCGGTAAGGATCTGGTCGCGAACGACGCGCGTTTCCAATGCTTCCCAGGCCACGTCGAAAGCGTCCGCCGTAACCGCGCCCTCGGCTTTCGGATCGGGAATCGTCTCGGCCACGGCTTGTTTCTTAATGGTAGCCCGAGCCTCGTTGCGGACCAACTTGCCTTCGATCTGCATCGCCGCTCGCAACGCATCGTAGTATTTCGATCGCAAGGCGGCCAACAGCCCGTGGTCGGTCACCGCTTCGTATTGCTTCTTGACGGTTCCGACCTTGGCGGCCAACTCTTCCTGCATCGCGCAAATCTCGCGGATGCAATTATGAGCGAAGACAATGGCGTCGGCCATGCGGTCTTCGGGCATTTCGCGGGCAAAACCCTCGATCATCAAGATCGAATCCTTGCTGCCCGACACGATCAGGTCCAGGTCGCTCTCTTCCAAGGCGTCGTGTGTGGGGAACGGAACGAATTGGCCTTCGATGCAGGCCAAACGAATGGATCCGATGGGCCCCTGGAAAGGCAGCGGCGAAATCGTCAACGCGGCCGAGGCACCGTTCATCGCCAACACGTCGCCGTCGTTCTGGCGGTCGCTGGCCAAAACAAACGACTGGATTTGTACTTCATCGCGGAAATCCTCAGGCCAAAGCGGACGGATCGGACGATCCATCAAGCGGGCCGTAAGCGTTTCCTTGGTGGTCGGACGGCCCTCACGCTTTAAGAAACCGCCAGGGAACTTGCCCGCTGCCGCCACACGCTCGCGATAATCGCAGGTGAGAGGAAAGAAATCGCCCGGCCGCGGTCCGCCCGCGGCAACTGCCGCCAACACGACCGTTTCGCCATACTGCACCAAGCAACTCCCCGCAGCTTGCTTGGCTAACTCACCTGTTTCAATAGAAAGAATAGATTCCCCAATTTGCCGTTCAACACGTACTTTCAAGATTCGCTCCTACCTTCATCTGGATTCGAATTGCAGCGCAAAGCGGAAAGAGAAATAAAGAACGAGCAGCAGCCCATGGCGCATTCCATGCGCGCAACACCAAGGGCTGCCGGACTCCACTCGTGAAACTCCACGAGCCTTTACCGCCAGGGGTGTGAGAACACCGACTCGGATTACTTGCGGATATCGAGACGGCGAATGATGTCGAGGTAACGCTGTGGATCCACCTTCTTCAGGTAGTCCAACAGCCGCCGACGGCGACTAACCAGCATCAATAAGCCCCGCCGACAAGCAAAATCACGTTTGTGACCTTGCAAATGGCCGGTCAAACTGTTCACTCGGACCGTCAGGATCGCAATTTGAACCTCGGGAGACCCCGTGTCGGTCTTGCCGCGCTGGTATTCCCCGATCAGTTCCGTCTTTCGCTCTTTGGTAATGGTCATCTGTTACCGCGACTGCTCCACCTCGGTTGGCTCGGGAAAGCTTCTACGGGAAGCATACCCCTCCTACCTTTTTTGACTACAACTCTACCTACTAATATGTTACCAACAAAACTAAGCAGCTCAGTGTAACAAAAGCCCAGGGGAATGCAACCGGGGAATAGAGGCTTTCCACGAAAAGAAGCCGCGTTTCACCACCCCTACGGGTGGACACGCCGAAAAACTCGCTAAAACCAATAGATTTGACGTTACGCAACGATGATTATTTTTTTCAGCATTACCCATTTTAGTGCGCCCCACGTTGCTAATGAACCGTTCCGCAGTCAACCAGACCAGCATACTTGGCTAAAACAGTCGTGTTTGCGGTTGAATCTGGAACATTTGCAATGTCGGCATCAATAAAGATATTGCCCAATAAATGGCGACACCCGAACGCCTTCCGTATCGATCCGCACCTGAATCGCGCCATTTCTGTAGGTGTGCAACACCTGCCCGCCGACAGCTCGATAGGGTGATTCCACTTTCGGCAAGCTCCATCGGCCGTCGCCGCTAAAGACGACCCAGGAAGGCGTACACCAGTGGGCCAATTCCGGCGAATTGCTTTTGCGGCTGCCGTGATGCGGAGCTAGCAACACTTCACAATGCCTCGGCTCTCGGGCCAGAAGTTCCATTAAGCCTGACGATTCCAAATCGCCGGGCAAGAGAATCCGCCGGTCGCGATAATCGACCGCCAAGACAAGACTGTTCGCATTGCTGGGTTCCTGAATACCGGCACGCGGCGGATGCAGCACCTCCAACGTGCAACCATCGCCGCCGTCCAATCGATCACCGGCACGCATTGCGCGCACGGGAATATCATAGTTATCCAACGCTTCGCGCAACACTTTCACCGCAAAGCTGTTTTTCTCGAACATTACCGGCGAGACACAAACTTCGCCTACCGAAAATTTTCCCAACAAGCCAGGCAGGGCGTTGTAGTGATCAATGTCGGGATGGGAGAGTACCACGGCATCGAGCCGCGTGATGCCCTTCGACCATAGAAACTCGGAAATCGTGCGCACGCCGACCGGTGGCGCACCGAACTGTCCGGCATCGTAAAGCATCGTTTCGCCTGATGGCAATTCTAACAACACGGCCGCTCCGTGGCCCATGCTTAAAACCGTGCAATCAAGCCGGTCCTGTTGACAAGGCCATCGTGCGGCAACAAATCCCAGGCCAATCCACGCTGCGGCCAAAACAACGCACCATCGGCGAGTGGGACAAAGCCCCGGCAGTGCAAGAAAGAGGCCCAATCCTCCATAAAAACCCCAAAGCCACCACTCGGAAGGCCCCGGCACCCAAAAATGACTGCCAGGCAATGCCTGCGCCCAGTTCACGCCGTCTTCCAAGATGCGAAAGTTCCATCCGCAAAACCAGCCGCACAAATGCCCCAGCGGCGAACAGACCGCCCCCAACGCCAGCACACCGAAACCGCTCAGCACGCTCAACGACATCGGAATCCAGAGCAGTGTATTGAGAATGAGCGAAACGGGCGATAATAGATGAAATCGAGCCATCACCAACGGCAGCGTCAATGCCCAAAGCACCGCCCCGGCCAGCGCAATGCTCTTCACATCGCTCCAAAGCTTTCTTGCGATCCGTTGCAACCATCCTCGATGTTGAGCCATCAGCCGTTCCAGAATGGCATCGGTTTTCTCTTGTTCGGTTTCCGTGCGATGCCTTGGAACCGCGATCCATATCAGTCCGGCGACGCATAAGAACGATAGCTGAGCGCCCACGTGAAACAAGTGGGCGGGATTCAAGGCAAGCACCACCAATGCGGCGGCAGCCAGCGAGTTCATGCCAAAGGTGCGGCGTCCCCAATACGTTGCATAACATGCGACCAGGACCAACACAGTCGCGCGAACCACCGGCGGCTCGACATCGACCATCAAGGCATACAACAACGTAACTGCTGCAATCAAGGCCGCGGCCCAGCCGCGCGGAATCGGCAACCGCCGCATGATCCAAAACAACGCCCCCGCCAATAAACCGACATGCAGGCCGGAAATCGAAAGAATATGCACCGTGCCGGTCGTCAAAAACGCCTCGTTGCGACTGCCGTCGAGTTCTTCGCGCAAGCCCAGGAGCACCGCCGCCGCCAACTCCGCCTGCCGAGAATTCAAACAATCGTGCAACACATTATTTCCATACGCACGCAGTTGGTCGAGCATGCGGGTGACCGTCCAGGCGGAACCCGGCTCGACGACGGTCAAGCATTCCGGGCCCTCCGCCTGAAGCCGGCAACATACTCTTTGAGCCCGAAGATAAGCCGCGCGATCCCGTGAACCGGGATTCATCGGCCTAGGGGGTAAAACCAGCCGAACAAAGCATCGCAACCGATCACCGGCAGCGATCTTTGGCGGCGGCCCGGGGGTCAGCAATACAGCTCGGCCGGAAACGGGTTGCCACACGTCGCCATTGCGCAATGCCGCCAGTTCCACCTCCAAACGCCAACACTCGCTGACCGGCATCACTTGCAGCGGATCGGGCGCAGGCGACGGCATGGCTCGCGGCGAGCCGACGGCCCATGCTTCAACACATGCCGGTTGCGATTCGGTTCGTGCATAACGCCCTAACTCGTCGGCATCGAAAAGATACCATCGGCAATGATGCCAACCTCCGCCGACCGCCGCAACGGCCGCAAGCAACGCAACATTTGCCAGAACTTCACAATGGCGATAACGAAACGCCGCCCACAAGGCCAGTCCGCCCACGGCCAAACACCACCATGCCGTGAGAAAAATCGGACAAAATCGGTCGCACACGATCCCTGTTACCGCAGCCGTCAGCACAATCACCAACGGCTGATAACGCGGTGTGCGGTGCAAAGTTGCAATTGCCTTGGATGGAATGGCCGACATGCGAGCATTGTGCCTTTTTCTCTCCATTCTGGCAAGGAGCCTACAACAACGGCGTGATATGCCGGCCGACTGCCTCGGCCACGCGGCGGCATGTCACCATCATGTTTTCGAATTCCTCGAAGTTCAACGACTGGTAGCCGTCGCTCAAGGCCGACTCCGGATCGGGATGCACTTCGACCACAATGCCATCCGCGCCGGCGGCGATGGCCGCGGCCGACATCGGCGCAACCAAGCTCGTATGGCCCGTGCCGTGACTCGGATCGACCACCACCGGCAAATGCGTCCGCTCGTGCAACCACGGCACCGAGGCCAAGGGAAGCGTGTAGCGCGTGTGGGCTTCGAAGGTGCGGATCCCCCGTTCACAAAGCATCACGTCGGGATTGCCCGCGTTGAGAATGTACTCCGAGGCCAACAGCAATTCATCCAAGGTTGCGCTGGCGCCGCGTTTCAACAGCACCGGTCGGCCCGCCTCGCCGACGGCCTCCAACAGGCGGTAGTTTTGCATGTTGCGAGCGCCAATCTGCAATACGTCGGCATATTGGGCCACCAGTGAAATGTCCTCGGCCGCAATGACTTCGGTCACGACGGCCAAGCCGGTTTCGTCCCGGGCCGCGGCAAGGATTTTCAGCCCGTCTTCCTTCAAACCCTGGAAACTGTAGGGGCTGGTGCGCGGCTTGAATGCACCGCCGCGCAACGCAGTGGCCCCGGCGGCTTTCACGGCACGAGCCGTGACAAGCGTTTGCTCCTCGCTTTCCACCGAGCAAGGACCGGCAATCACGCCGACATTGCTGTTGCCGATCTTCAGACTGCCGGCACGGATGATGGTCGGTTCGCTTTTCACCTCGCGGCTGGCCACTTTGTAGGGCGCCAAGATCGGCACGACTTCCGCAACGCCCGGCCCGCTTTCGAGCGATTGACGGTATTCGTCGCGTTTTTCGCCAATGGCCGCAATCACGGTCCGTTCGGTTCCGTAGATCGGATGCGCCTTAAGCCCAAGCCGTTCGACGCGATCAATCATGTGTTCGATCTGTTCCGTAGTAGCTCCTCGTTTCATCACGACAATCACAGATGGTTACTCCTTGCGTTAGGGGAAAGATAGTTTTCTTAGTGGATAGAAAAGCCGCTTGCGGCTTCGCATGGATTCGTTTAAGGCAATAAAAAAAGCCCCGAGACCTTCGTGAGGTCTCGGGGCTTGGTCTTTCGTGGATTGTGTTGATAAACTACACACCACCTCCGACCCCGAAACCTCGGGGGGTAAAATAAAAGTACCAATAATAGGTGTGCAGCAGATTCATACGATTCTCAAAAAACAGCATCTGTCGGGAAAAATGTCCCAACAACAGTTAATCTTCGTCTATTTTCCGGAAAAAGCAAGAGGGAAAAACGGAAAAATTTCGTCAAACGGAATAATCGAACGGAATTCAAACAAAAAAAAGGCCGCCAAACTCGGGGGGAAGATACGCGAGGAAGAACCGGGTGGGCTATTTCTCCTTTTCCTTCTCCTTACGCTCTGCCTCTTTTTCCCGCAACAGCCGTTCGACCGCGAATTGAACTGCCTGCGGTTGGAGAACGATCAAACATTGCGACGGGGCATCATAATACAGGTTGCCGCCGGTGTTCAACGAAAGCATAACCGCTTTTTTCTTCAACGCATCGACCACGAATTGTCCAACGTCTTTCTTTCCTGCCGCGAGAGAACCGAGTGAATGAAATTCCAGTTCAAAACGTTCATCGGCCGCCTCTTTCGTCGTGACTTGGATCGTGCGAGCTCCGATGGTCCGGTACGTCAGTCCCAATGGTTGCAGCAAGGCGGTCAGCGTCTTGTCCAGCGGTTGCTTCACAACGGTTACCGTCGTTTCGACGCTGTCCGATGTATCCACGGCCGCCAACGCGGCACGATCGACGACGATATCGCCATGCGCGGAGTTCGAGAGAAACGCCAAAATTTTCGACAATGGCGTCGGCTCGTGGTAATTGACCGTCACCCGTTGTTCGAGCATCTTACGAGCGCGATCCCATCGGGTGGCCAAAGCAAATCGTTCGGTACGGTCGTGGGTTTGCAGCGGTTTACCCCGCGCGGCACGTAGTTTTTCGCAAAATACTAATATCTGGTCCTGAACATCGCCGGACTGCGTAACCTCGATAGCGCCGGGATCCGCCTTGAGCATCCCTCGACCGCCGGCAGCTTGCCACGAGTCGGGGGCAACCATGTTCTGAATCAAGGCAGCCAGTTCGGCGGTCGCGGTTTTATCGTCGCCCGTCAGATCCGCCACGGAGTAACGCACTTTTTGCAAGGTTTCGCGATATTTCGCCGGCGCGCCGAGAAAAACCTGGCCGCCTTCAACCGTGAAGACCAAGCCCTTTTGCGCCGCAATGGCCCGCAACGTCTTGGCGATCGTCGTCGAGCTGACCTCCAGTGAAACAGGATCACGCAGCGATACCCCGAGCTGTTCCAAGGCATCGACATCAACGGTAATCGGCAGCGTGCTCATGCCGGCCACCAAATCCACGGCTTTGATCAACGGCACATCGGTCAATTCCAACGCAGCCACCGGATCGGCGCATCGCGCAGCAAGATCGACGGCGACCGGCGGCAATTTCTTCACTTCGGCGTTTTTCGTTTCTTCCTCCGCCTCATTCTTAACTTCCGACGATGCTGCGTTGCGTTCCACTTCTTTCGGATCGCTCTTTTCCTCCGCGACGGCCGTAGGGCTCTTTTCTTCCAGAGCTTCCGCCGTTTTCTTCGGGGGAACGGTTTCCGCGTTTGACGACTTGGGCTTCGTAGACGTTTCCGATGGCTTGGCCGTCGATTTTACTTCCGATTTCGTCGCTGATTTCTTCGTCTCTTTCGCAACAGATCTTTTTTCCGCTTTCTTTTCGACCGGCTTTTCTTTTTGCTCGGATTTCGCATCGCGAGACGGTGCTGCCGGGGATTGCTCGGCCTTTGTTTTTTCCGCTTCCACGGCGGCTTGTTCGGCATCCGTTGCAGCCGGTTCCGACGCGGGCGGCGCAAGCAACGCCCAAAGCACGCTGACAATCGCCACCAACGTGACCAGCGGCACACCGCCCCAGAGCATCCAGGTTTGAAGCATGGCGCGCCAAGCAGAAGGCCCGGCGGGCTCAAGAGCGGCCGCCTGTGAAGCCGGAGCAGCGCCGTTTACCGGCGGTGAAACGGCCGAGGACGGCGGCTGCGTTTCCGGCTCTCCGGCAACCGGTGGCGGGGGTGGCGTCCAACCGGGCGGCGGCGTCACCTGGACCATGCTGCGGCACTTCGGGCATTCCAAAATAGCCCCAATCGCCGCCTCGGATCGCACGGCCAAGCGGGCCTGACAGGTCGCACAAGTGATCGAAAATAACGGTTTTTCCACAGTCCCGCCTGATCGCGCAATAACAGCCAATAACCCTCAAGCTCTATTCTACGCCATAACCGCAAAAGGAAAAAGCGATTCTCGGGTGCAATAAAAAATTATGGCGGTTTCTCCACGGACCGCGAGAAACACAATGGTTTAGCCGGGAGCTAACAGCTCCCGCAATGTGCATGGATTGCACAATAGTTTAGCGGCCGCCGGTACGGCGGCCTTGTTGCCAAGCTGCCGTGCCGGTGGCAGCTAAACAACACAGCCTACCCAACCTAACCACAAGAAATTACTGCCCCCTCATCAAATTGTAAAACGCATCATTCTTAACGTTCCACACATGCTGCTTTTCGACCAAGCTGCTAGCGGCTTGCCGCAAATTCATACTGTCCCGAACCAACCTCGAACACCGCCGCACCGCCTTCCATGCGCACAAATTTCACGCCGGGAGCTGTCGAGGCTTGCTGGCCGCCTTCGCGCACCGAGGCCTCATCGCGCGTTGGAATGTAAACCAATGCCGCTGTGTTGGCCGGCACCGTCGCTTGAACCGTCATCGTGCCACCTTCGATGCGCCAATGGCAAGCAATCGTTCCATAGGGCGATTCATGTACGGCCTTGGCCCATGTCAAATCGCCGACCGGTTGCGGCCGAAGGATCGCACGCTTGAAGGCCGTCTGCGTGGGATCGAGTTGGATGCCGCCCAATGTCTGATAGAACCAAGCACTAATATCGCCGAACATAATATGGTTGCGCGAAGCGCCGTCGCCCCAGTCTTCCCAAAGCGTGGTGGCCCCGCGGCGGATCCAATCGCCGTAACTCGGCGCGGCGGTCTGCGTCGCAATGCGGAAGGCCACATCATGACGGCCATGATCACTGAGCGCGTGGAACAGATACTTCGCACCCAAAATGCCGACGTCCAAACGGCCGTTCTGACTTTCCACGTTTGCCGCAAGTTTGGCGATAACACGGTCTTTTTCTTCGGGGGCAACAAGTCCCTGGTAGACAGCGCAGCTCAAGGCCGTTTGGCTGCCGTTGGCATAGATGCCGTCGCCCTTGTAAAGCGTTTTGTTGTAGGCCGTCCGAATCGCCTGGGCAAGTTCGGCATATTTTTTGGCGTCATCCGTTTTGCCCAGCAAGGCAGCGCAGCGGGCTACGATAGTCGCATCCACATAATAGTAGCCGCTCGAAGTGACGATCTCCGGCGTGACGGTCTTCGCCGGAACCCAATCGCCCAACCCGTGGCTGACCAAATGATCTTTCGACTTCGAGGTCATGAAATCGACATAGCGTTTCATGCCGTCATAATGTTCGGCCAGCACGCGCGTATCGCCGTAATACTGGTAGAGATACCACGGGATCAAGACATAAGCGCTATCCCAGGCCGGACCGTTGCCCCAGGCATATCCCCAGCCGGAAGTGGGGATAATCGCCGCCACATTGCCGTCGGGCTGTTGCTCATCTTTGAAGTCGTTCATCCATTTCCGATAAGCGGCCGCGTTGTCGAAATTGTACATCGCCTGCTCGGCCGCCAGATGAGCGTCGCCCGTCCAACCGTTTTTCTCACGGTGCGGGCAGTCGGTCGGATATCCATCCACAAAGTTGCCGCGATACGACCAAAGCGTGTGTTGTTGGATCGTATTGAACAACTCGTTCGAGCATGAAAACGAGCCCGCCTTCTCAAAATCAGTATGAACCACCCGAGCGCGAAAATTCTCCTTCGTTGGTTTGCCGGGGAAGCCGGTTACCTCGACATAGCGAAATCCATGATACGTGAACTTGGGCTCCCACGTTTCCTCGCCCTGGCCTTTCGTGATGTAAGTATCGGTTTGAAACGGCCCCTTCGACACGTGCATGGCAATGGTTTCGCGTTCGATCAGCCCGGCCGGATTGAGCCGTTCGCTATAACGCATCACCACCCGGCTGCCGGCCGGGCCCGACAGCTTCAATTGCGCCCAACCTGCAAGATTCTGGCCCATATCCACGATGAATACGCCGGGTTTCGGCTCGGTGATCGCCACGGGAGTGATCGTTTCGGTCACCCGGGCCGGCGGCATCATTTGCGCCCGCAACACGCCCTTCGGCCCTGCAACCACATCGGCCGGCTTCCACGCGGCATCGTTAAATCCCGGAGCGTCCCAGCCCGGCATCTCGCGCCGGGCGTCGTACACTTCGCCATTGCGGATCGCATCGCGCACAAGCGGTCCGATTGCGGCCCGCCATGAGCCGTCGGTCACGACCGTCTGCACGCTGCCGTCGGCCAGTTCGAGACGCAACTGCACGAGCAATCTCGGACGATCGCGCCAAGGAGCCTTGTCGAAATCCCACACGCAGCGGCTGTGCGAATTGTACCAGCCGTTGCCCAACATGGCGCCAATCGCATTGGCCCCTTGTTTTACTTGATCGGTAACGTCATAAGTAACGTAAAGATCACGTTTATCGTAGCGGGTAAACGATGGGTCCAACACATGATCGCCGACCCGGCCGCCGTTGAGATGCAGTTCGTAGAACCCGAGGCCGCAAACGCTGACGGTCGCCGTGCGGACAGGCTGCTTCACCTCGAATGTTTTCCGAAACACGGGGCTGGGCGACGTTTGCGTCCAGGCAACGTCGTAGGGCAAATCCTCGGTGTGAGCAATCCACTTGGCTTGCCAGGAGGCCGATTCGAGAACGCCCATCGACCAGAAGGCCGGCTTGCTCCACGCGGTCGGCTTGTCATCTTTATCCCAAAGTTGCACTTTCCAATAGCATCGTTGGTACGACGCCAACGGCCTACCGGCATACTCGATATGGAGCGATTGATCGGAGGCCGTTTTGCCCGAATCCCAGAGATCGCCTTGGTCTTGTTGCAACCGTTCGGCACTCGTGGCCACAAGCACGCGATAGGCCGTCTGCCGCTCGCCGCGCTGGTCGGATCGCAAAATCCACTGAAGCTCCGGCCGTGCAACGTCGATTCCCAAAGGATTTTCAAGATATTCGCACCGCAGACGGTCAACCTGAGCAGGAGCGGCATTCAAACCAGTTGTTGTGCCCAACAAAACCATTGCCACCAGAAGCACCGCCCATTTTCGATTCATATTTGCGATCCTCAGAAGTCGTTAGAATGATCTACTGTAGTGATTTATAATTGTGGGATCGTATAAAAGACGCTTATTGAGTGCCACTGGCTTTGCCAGTGCCGGCCGCCGTATGTAATCACGCGGAATCCCACACTGGCAGAGCCAGTGGCACTCAATGAATAAAACCCCAACAGCGTGAATCACTACACTATACAAGATCCAACACACCTGGGAGTGTACTAAAGTTGTGAGGCAGCGGAAATGCAGCCCCCTCCAAAGGGCTGGATTTTGGCGATTTTAAGCATTTCAATCCCGTCAGAACTCATACCTGCCCGGTTGGGGTGGTACTTCCCTCCGTTGCCCGGGGCGAACACAATAGAGGTTCTCTTTGTCTTTGAAAGAAATTAGCCCGTGAACGCCATGAATTTGAATATCCGACGCATCGACAGCCGCCGCGAGGACATCCGTGCGGCCATGACCGAGCTACGCGCCAAGCTGAGCCCGCAGGGGAACGTCGTCAGCGAGGCCGGACGGCGGCGCACCGTCGAGGTTTTCGGCGAGCCGCTTTCGCCCCAGCAGGTCGTCGAACGTATCTGCCGTGATGTGCGAGAAAAAGGCATGAAGGCCGTCTTGGATTATTCCGCACGAATCGATAAGGCCACGCTAACGGCCGACGCGATTCGTGTGCCGCGCGAAGAATTGGAAAAAGCCCATGCCGCGGCCGAACCTCGATTGCTCGAAGCCGTTCGCCACGTGGCCCAAAACATTCGCGAGTTTCAACAGGCGATTTTGCACCACGACGTTCGGCTGGATCGACCCGGCGGATATCTAGGGCAACGCTATATGCCGTTGGACCGCGTAGGCATCTGCGTGCCGGGTGGAGCCGCCGCATATCCTTCGACGGTCCTGATGACAGCCGTGCCTGCCCAAGTCGCCGGCGTAGAACAATTGGCGGTCGTTGCCCCGCCGACCAAGTTCGGTGCATATAATCCCGACATGCTGGCCACATGCCATGAGCTTGGCATCACGGAAGTCTACCGGCTCGGCGGCGCCCAGGCCGTCGCCGCGTTGGCCTACGGCGTCGAGGGCATTCCTCGTGTCGATAAAATCGTCGGCCCTGGCAATTTGTTTGTCGCATTGGCCAAGAGATTTGTCTACGGTGAAGTCGATATCGACTCGATCGCCGGCCCCAGCGAGGTGGTGGTGATCGTGGACCATTCGACGCGAGCCGAGTTCACAGCCATGGATATTCTCGCCCAGGCGGAACATGCCCCGGGCGCCAGCGTGTTGATTGGCTGGGATGAAGCGGTATTGGATGCCGCCGTGGCCGAAATTGCCCGTCAACTCGAGCGTTTGGAGCGCGGCCAATTGGCCCGGCAAAGCCTCGAAGATTTTGGCGCGGTCATTTTAGCCCGGGACGCCGAGGAAGCATGTGCGTTGACCGACGAAATCGCGCCCGAACACCTGCACATCGCCACGGAAGACGCCGAGCAGTTGGCTGCCAAAATTAAACATGCCGGCGCGATTTTTTTGGGCAACTACACGCCTGTGGCCCTAGGCGATTACGCCGCCGGACCGTCGCACGTGCTGCCTACCAGCGGCACCGCCCGATTTGCCAGCGGATTATCGTGCAACGATTTTTTACGAACCAACAGCATGATCCATTTTAACCATGACGGCCTCCTGCAACTTGCCCCCGATGTGGAAGTGCTTGCCACGAAAGAAGGCCTCACCGCCCATCGCGGCAGCGTCGAAGTGAGGAAGTAGTGACTAATAACTAGTGGTTAGTGGTTAGTGGCTAGTGGTTAGTGGCTAGTGGTTAGTAATTAACATCTCGTTCCGAAGCTCCACGTTTACATCTCGTTCCGAAGCTCCGGCTTCGGAACGCACAATGTCCGTAACATCCGAATCAATACAGCGTTCCCAAGCTGGAGCTTGGGAACGAGGAGAAACGAGAAGGACGGGTTTTCCTAATCCCTAATCTCTAATCCCTGACCCCTAGCCCCTAGTCCCTAATTCCTAGCCCCTCCCACTATGTCCTACTTTCGTCCTGAAATCGAAGCAATGGCCGGCTATGTGCCGGGCGAACAGCCGCAAGGCGGCGAGTTCATCAAGCTCAACACCAACGAGAATCCGTATCCGCCGTCGCCGAAAGTGGCCTTGGCCGTTGCCGAGACGGTCGGGCGGCTTCAAAAATATCCCGACCCAATGGCCAACCCGTTCCGCCGACGCGCTGCGGAGATTCTCGGTGTTAAGCCCGATTGGATTCTCTGCGGCAACGGCAGCGACGACATTCTGACCATCGTCACCCGCACATTCGTCGGCCAAGGCCAACTGCTCCGCATGCCCTGCCCCAGCTATATCCTTTATAAAACGTTGGCCGAACTGCAAGGAGCGCGGGCGGAAGAGGTTTCCTTCAACCCCGATTGGTCGCTGCCCGAGGCGTTTGCCCGGCCCAGCGAGGATCTGCGATTGGCGGTCATCGCTAATCCGAACAGTCCGTCCGGCACGGTGATTTCGCCGGATAAAATCTTGGAACTGGCCAACCAACTGCCGTGTCCACTGTTGGTTGATGAGGCTTACGCTGACTTTGCCGAGACAAACTGCATGTCGCTGGTGGCCCACTGCCCGAAGATCATGGTCTCGCGCACCTTAAGCAAGTCATATGCCTTGGCCGGTTTGCGGTTTGGCTACATAGTGGCCCAACCCTCGATGATCGAGCAATTGGTCAAGGTAAAGGATTCGTACAACTGCGATGCACTGTCGATTGCCGCCGCCACGGCCGCCATCGACGACCAGGCATGGCTGGCCGACAACCGAGCGAAGATTTTGGCCACTCGGCGACGGATGGTGGCGGAAATGCGGATATTAGGGTTTGTAACGCTTGATTCCCAGGCCAATTTCACCTGGAATGTCCACCCGAGCCTCCCAGCCAAACCAATCTACGAGCAACTCAAACGCGACCGCGTCTTAGTCCGATACATGAACTATCCCACTTGGGGCGACGGATTGCGCATAAGCGTCGGCACGGATGCGGAAGTGGATGTGTTTTTAGAGAAGTTGAAAAAGATTGTTTAAGGGAGTTGTCAGTTATCAGTATTCAGTTTTTACAAACAGTGTGAGTATCTTCTTGCTTGAGAATTGAAAACTGAATACTGAAAACTAAGAACCGAAAACTAATATGTCCCGCACCGCCATCATCCACCGAAAAACCGCCGAAACTCAAGTCGATCTGGAATTAACTCTCGACGGCGTCGGCGAATCGCAAATCGCCACGGGCGTTGGTTTTCTCGACCACATGCTCACCCTCTTGGCCAAGCACGCGGCGGTGAATCTGAACGTTACCGCTCGCGGTGATCTCGACGTGGACCAGCATCATACGGTCGAAGACATCGGCATTTGCCTAGGTCAGGCGTTTCGTGAAGCCCTGGGAGACAAGGCGGGCATCCGCCGCTATGGGCACTTCGCCGTCCCCATGGACGAAACGCTCTGCACCGTCGTCCTCGACCTCGGCGGCCGAGCCTATTGCGTCTTCAACGCCGAGTTTCCCACCCAAAAAATCGGCGATTTCGACTCCGAACTCGTGTCCGACTTCTGGCATGCCTTTGCCGCCAATACGCAGTGCAATTTGCACGTCAACGTTCACTACGGACGCAATAGCCACCACATTGCCGAGGCGATTTTCAAAGCCGCCGCCCGTGCGCTGCGCATTGCCACCGAGCCCGATCCTCGCTCACCCGGCGTGCCGAGCACGAAGGGAACGCTGTAGGGAGGGAATATCGCTCGCGATTTGAGAGGGAAAGGATTGTTTACGGCTTTTCCGCCGCTTCCTTCTCGACATACTCCGCCGCTTTCACGACCGGCTGATCGATGAACGGCTTTTCGGGCTCCTTGTCGGCGTTCTTCTTGCCGTTGCCGTTCGAGTACGTGTCGCGCCGCGCGCGCCAGAGCCGCCAGGCGTTTTGTTCTTCCGCGCTTAGCGCCACCTTGCAGCCTTCGTCGGGCGATACGCCCCAGTCGGCCTTCTCATCGGCGTTTTTCGAGCGGTGGATGTTCT
>CAYWGR010000042.1:13114-33210 GCA_964458015.1 uncultured Planctomycetaceae bacterium | reverse complement strand
AGGCGGGGAGGTTCTCCGGTCCCCTCTCCCTTTGGGAGAGGGTTAGGGTGAGGGCGGATAGGGGCTGATTACGGTTCCCATCCGTATCCTCTTGTAAGCCGTCCTCGCCCCCGGCCTCTCTTTCAATGGAAGATGGGAGAGAGATTGGGGATTTCGGGATTTCGGGATTTCGGGATTTCGCATTCAATTCACTAGCCACTGGCCACTGGCCACCGGCCACTTTTCCCGACCCCTGATCCCTCAGAGCGGCCTCGACAGCCTCTCGCCATGCGGTGAGCGCTGCACGGCGTTCCTCGGTCGGGCCCGGTTCGTCGGCCAAATCGTCGGTATGCCGCATGAAGGCGTAAAGGGCATCCATCGCCCGGCGTTTTTCACGCGGTAATAATAAGAAGCCGGCATAAAAGCTTGAACCCGCCCGGCGACTCATCCGCCGACAGAAATGGTAACTTGCTTCGATGGCGTCGGGGGAACAGTTCATGGTAGTCGCCACCAGCATCGCACCAGGAGCCGGAGCTTGTCGAACTTGGAAACGGTCGGCCGACTGGTCCAAACATCGTAGTTCTGCTTGCGAATAGACTCTAGCGTAGCTAATCCCCCTTGGATAAACAACGCCACCGGCACTTGCAGTCCCCGCGACATTTGGCCCGGCAGCGGCAGGCCCGCGCGAAGCCAACCTTCGGCCTGATCCACTTGAAAGGCGAGCAGACGGCGAAAGGCGTCGTTGCATTCGTGCCGTGCGAAGCCGGCCTCCTCGAAACCGAACTGGTGGCAAACGCTTTGCGGCAGATAGATGCGCCCTCGCTCCCAATCCCTGGCGACATCCTGGCAAAAATTCGCCAGTTGCAGCCCGGTGCAGATGGAATCTGACAATTTTGCCCGGTCCGATGTAAAACATTCGCCAAGGTACAAAACCAATTGCCCAACCGGATTGGCTGAATGTCGGCAATAATCCAGCACCTGCTCGGCCGTTTCATAACGCGTAACCCGCTGATCCTGCCGAAACGCCGTCAGAAGATCACTAAATGGGTCGATTGGAATATGAAAATGCGCGATCGTTTCGGCCAGTGCGACAAACACCGGATGGGTTGCCCGGCCTTCGTAACAGGCCCTAAGCTGACCTTCCCACCAGTCCAACAGCGATAAGCTCAACTGCGGATCGCCGACCTCGTCGGCCAGATCGTCGGCCCAGCGGCAGTAGGCGTAGATATTCGCGATATGCTGCCGCAGCCGCAACGGCAACAACCAGCTCATGACCGTGAAGTTTTCGTAATGACTCGACGCCAACCGCCGACAATACCACCGACTCTCGTGAAGCGAGAGCGGCCCTGTCGTTTTGGCCTGCGGTCCGTAGCGTTCAAGATCGTCGGAAAACATAGGGCAGAAGTGGCTAGTGACTAGTGGTTAGTGGCTAGTAAACAGAGGTCAGGGGGTCAGGGGGCTGAAAAAGTGGCCAGTGGCCGGTGGTCTGTGGTCAGTGAATCGAATTCTTAATTCCCAAATCCCAAAATCCCGAAATCCCCAATTTCCCGCCCCTAGCCTCTGGCCCCTGGCCCCCAGTATGATACTTTTTACTTGGGGAGGGAACCATGCGCGTAATTTTGGCTGCGCCCCGCGGTTTTTGCGCGGGCGTAAACATGGCGATTGAAGCCCTGGATCGGGCTATAGAATTATTTGGCACGCCTCTGTACGTTTACCACGAAATCGTCCACAACAAATGGGTGGTGGATGGGTTCCAGCGGCGGGGGGTGGTGTTCGTCGGCAGTTTGGCCGAAGTGCCCTCGGGCGTGACATTGCTTTACTCTGCCCACGGTGTCCCGCCGGAAATTCGCCGCGAGGCAGCCGAGCGAGGATTGCAAACGATCGACGCCACCTGCCCCCTGGTGACGAAAGTCCACAAGGAAGCAATCCGCTTCGCCAGAGAAGGTTATGCAGTTCTTCTCATCGGCCACGCCGGTCACGATGAAGTTATCGGCACGATGGGCGAAGTGCCCGAGGCGATCCATCTCATTCAGACCGTCGAAGATGTGGACCTGGTTGACATACCCGACCCTGCCCGCGTAGTCTATCTCACGCAAACCACATTGTCGGTCGATGATGCCGAGCGGATCATCGAGCGGATTCGGCGGCGTTTTCCGCAAGTGGCAGGTCCGTCGAGGGATGATATTTGCTACGCCACGCAAAATCGTCAAGAGGCGGTGCGGATCCTTGCCGAGGATGCGGATATCGTTCTCGTCGTTGGCAGTCGGAACAGCTCGAACAGCCGCCGGTTGGCCGAATTGGCCGACTCGTGCGGCGTGGTCGCTCATCTGATCGACGGGGCGGCCGATATCCGCCTAGAGTGGTTCGTCGGCAACGAGACCGTCGTCATCACGGCGGGCGCCAGCGCGCCGGAAACGTTGGTGGAGGATTGCGTCGAGTTGCTTCAAAAACAGTTTCATGCTTCGGTCGAAACACGTGTGATCCGCGAGGAACAATTGCGATTTGCGCTGCCCAAGCCCTTGCGCCAGTAAATCGGAAACAACCATGAAAATCAACGACCTTGAGCTTTTTCTCGTGGATGTCGGACAGACGGATTTTCCTACGCCGATCCGCTCGCTGTTGGTCCGCATTACCACGACGCACGGCATCGAGGGCTGGGGCGAATCGGGGCTTGCCTGGCGCGTCGGCGAGCTTGCCGCTCGCCGCGAGGCCTTGCTGGCCGTCTTGGCCGGTCGAAGCGCCTACGACATCGAGGAACTGCACTCGCTCGAAGCTCTCTCATCGCCGCCGCTCCGCTCGGCCGTCGAAATGGCCTTTTGGGACATCATCGGCCGAGGGTTGCATCAACCGCTATGCAATCTATTGGGCGGATATTATCGCCGGCGAGTCCCTGTTTCCGTGCGAATTTCAGGCCACAAGCCCGTCCAGGCGGCCGCCATCGCCCGCGAGTTGGCTGAACAAGGGTTTCATACCCAAACGATTGCCTCCGCCGGTCGGCCCGAGGAAGATCTAAAGACGGTGGCTGCGGTGCGTGAAATGGTCGGAGACCGGATTGAATTACGATTCGACGGCATGGCCAATTTCGACATGGAAACGGCCCGCGACCTTTCGACGGGCATGGAGCCCTATGGATTGCAGTTTCTTCTCGACCCGCTGCAAGCGAAAGAGCTGCATCCCTTGGCCTCGTTGGGACGCCAAACGAGCGTTCCCTTGGCCGCCTGGCGCTCGCTTCACGGTCCGGCCGATGTGTTGGCGGCCGTGCGCTACAATGCGGCGCCGTTTCTCGTTGTCGATCTGGAGCAAGTCGGCGGCATTGTGCCTGCCCGCGTTTGTGCGGCCCTTGCCGCGGCGGCCGGCGTCGTTCCCGTGTTGGGCGGGCGGCCTTCCGTCGGAATTGCCGCAGCGGCCATGCTGCATGTGGCCGCCGCTACCGCGGCTTTTTCCACAATCAATGAAGTCGCGCCGCGACGGCTCCGCGATACGGTCCTGATCGACACGTTGCCGATCCACGACGGCATGATCCGCGTGCCGCAAGCAACCGGCCTGGGCGTCACCATCGATCGCGCCAAGATCGAACGCTATCAGGCTGCCTAGAAAAACTAGCGCGCCGGCAATTCCGCAATCCGAAGGTTGCGGAACTTGAGATCGGTCGTGGGGTCATGGCCTTGCAACACAATCGTGCCGGCCTCGGTCCGAAGACCCTTGCGCGGATTCTTGTCGGGCCGACGCGCATCGGTCCAATCGCTTACTTGATAGCCATTAACCCAAACGGCCATGTGCGGCCCGTCGGCCAGAATCGTTTTCGTGAACCAAGTGAAATCGTCGGCCACTACCTTGCGGGCGTTTTGGCGGCGGAAGATGCCGCCCGTGCCGCAATCGGCCGGCTTGTTGCGGTCACCGTCCTTGTAACCGTTCTGAATCTGGCTTTCATAGCCGTTTTGGAATTCGCCGGGAATGCAGCGGAAAAACACGCCCGAGTTGAGCCCCTTGCCCGCCACGAACACATCCAGTTGCAAAATGAAATCGCCGTAACGGCCGGCCGTTTCAAGCTGCCCCTTGCCGTTTTGCAGACGGATCCAACCTTCCGGCGTGACGCTGAACACGCTCGCCATGCCGGGATAAGGCTTCCAACCGGTCAGATCGCGTCCGTTGGAAATGCTTTTCGTGCCCAGCGGCCGCAGCTTGACGTTGCGAAATGCGATTTTCCCTTTCCGAAATTGCAGCCCGATCGGTCCGCGTCCCAGCGGCGTGGGGTCCACATAGTCGGCCGTGGTCTTGCCGTCGAGTTTGACCACGATATGACCGCTTTTCACCGTGATATTAAACGTATGCCAACGCATCAGAGGAGCATCCAACTTCGAGGAATACTGGCCGTCCATGAAATCGATTCGTTTCTGGATAACCTCGTCTTCACTTGGCGTTTTGTCTAATAGTTTCGCCGGCGGCTTCTGCCGCTGGACGATGCTGCCCGTCGGCCAATCGGTTTTGGTCTCGCTCGAGATATTCACTTCGTAGCATTTGGTTTTCAGATCCGCGAGAGTGGGATTGGGGATCGTATGCAAAAAGACCCCGGAGTTTACGCCCTCGTTCACTCGAAAATCGACGTTCAACTCGTAGTCGCCGAACGAACTGGTCGTGGTCAGCAAACCGGCTTCGCCTTCGGAAGCGGTAAGCGTGCCATCGACGGCTTGCCAGTTGGCGTTGCTCGAAGATTTCCAACCGAAAAGCGTCTCGCCATCGAACAACAACAGCCAACCATCCGCCTGTTCCGTGCCGGAAAGCGTATTGGGCTTTGCCGCAATGGCCGAGTCCGGCGTTTCCGCGGCCGGCAGTTCGGTTTGCGATCCGAAAAGCGAGACAACTCCCACGAGGAACAGATACGCTGGAAAAATTAGTCGTTGCATAATGGTGTTTTCTTCCAAGGGTTGTTGCAGACGGTTGAACAACGCATTTCAACGTTGAGGCTGGTGTGTCACCGTTTGTCGTGTTTTTCCTCGGCAGCGCTGCGCCGCGAATAAATCGGAGCAAGCTTCCAAAGATCGTCGCGCCGACCGATCGCATAATCGCGCGCGGCAATTCGTGCAACGACCGCCGCGCGGGGTGACCAGAATTTTGGATCCAGCACGCAAACATGCGATGGCAGCCGATGGACCAATCGAGCAAGCACCGGCCCCGAGACGGCAATGCCGTTCGGCAAGTCGCGCATCCAAACGTCGGCATCGATCAAGTGTCGCGGGCCGTCGGCCGCCCATTCTCCATCCGGCCGACGATCAAAACGCTGGGCAACCACTTCGCCGCGCTGGGCGTCCATCACAACCGAGACGCTTGCAACATCCTCGGGCGATCCGGCGGCGATCACTTCAAGCGTGTCGATGCCCAGCACTTCCGCCCCCACGGCATAAGCAAAAATCTTCGCCGCCGTCACTCCGACGCGCAGACCGGTGAACGAGCCCGGCCCGTGCGAAACAGCCACCAACTGAACGTCGGTCGGCTGCCAGCCCACCTGCTTGAGCAAGGCCATCATCGCAGGCGACAACGACTGCGCGCTCCGTTGCGTCGACTCCAAATCAGCTTCGGCCAGCAGACGGCCGTCCTGCATGGCAGCCACGCTGCCAATTTTCTCCGTGGTTTCGAGAGCAAGAATTTTCATTTCTCTGTTTTCCGCATGGGGCGGCAATGGAGGGAACCTGGAGTTTACCTCCCCCCCGCGATTCTTGCAAACCTCTCCGAGGCCGGATCGGTCTCTCGGCATTCAGTTTTCTCGTGGAAATGCCAATTTAGCCTTGACATACCAAGGTGGGGTGTTATGCTAGGTACTGTGAAGTGCGAGCGTATCGCGGGTTATAAACTGCGTCGCTGATCGCTAAACAAGCCGAAATCATCGCAAAATGCGTTTTTTCTGCGGATCTTAGCCCTCTCGACTGCAAAAAGCTCGCAACGAGTTCATTTGCTTCTTTGTAGCGGCCATCTTGCCCGGCAAAAAACAGCTAGGCGAGGTTTCTTGCCTACCCGGTGCTTATTGATCTCCCTTGCACCCCGGCTCCAGGCCGATGCCTCGATGCCGAAATCCCGTTTTTGAATCTCGCTATGTGCGGGATTGGGCTCTTTGTGCGTCGTTGTCGTTCCGTACGATGACGGTGTTGCATAACCCCGTGTATGCGGTAGGCTGCCGCGATTCATGCTTGTTGTAGAAAGCCGTTCAAGGAATTGTTGTTGATGAAGTTTGAAGATCTTGGCCTAGCCGAACCCTTGCTCCGCGCCGTCCGCGCCCAGGGCTATGTTGCCACTACGAAAATCCAAGCCGAGGCCATCCCGCCGGTCCTCGAAGGCCGCGACGTGCTCGGCTGCGCCCAGACGGGAACCGGCAAGACCGCCGCATTCGCTTTGCCTACCTTGCAGCGTCTCGGCCGCGCGGAATGTCGCGTGAACGGCCGAGGGCGAAAAATCCGCGCCCTCGTGCTTTCGCCTACGCGCGAGCTGGCCTCGCAAATTGCGGAGAGTTTTGCGGTGTATGGCCGCCATACGTCGATCCGGCACACCGTCATTTTCGGCGGCGTTGGCCAGGGAACGCAGGTTCGCGCGCTCAACAATGGAGTCGATATCTTGGTCGCTACGCCCGGCCGCTTGCTCGATCTCATGCAGCAAGGCTATATCGATTTAACCCGTGTCGAAGTTTTGATCCTCGACGAGGCCGACCGGATGCTCGATATGGGTTTCATCCAAGACCTCCGCCGCATCGTCCAAAAAGTGCCGGAAAAACGGCAAACCCTGTTGTTTTCGGCCACCATGCCTTCGGCCATTCGCGAATTGGCCGACGAGTGGCTCTCCGATCCCGTTGACGTCCGCGTTGCGCCGCCGTCTTCTACCGCCGAAAAAATCCAGCAGTCGGTCTTTTTCGTCGATCAAAACCAGAAAATCAAATTGCTTACCCATTGGTTGCAGGAAACCCCTAGGACGCGAACGTTGGTCTTCACGCGCACCAAGCATGGGGCCGATAAAGTAGCCAAATGGCTCGTCAAGGCAGGCATCGAGGCCGACGCCTTTCATAGCAATAAAAGCCAATCCGCGCGACAGCGCGTTCTGTCGCGATTCAAAGCGCCGAGGCCCTTGGTGATGGTCGCCACCGACATCGCCGCGCGTGGTCTCGACATCGATCATGTTTCCCATGTGATCAATTTCGATCTGCCGGTCGATGCCGATAGCTATGTCCATCGCATCGGACGCACCGGCCGAGCCGGAGCGGAAGGCGTGGCCGTTTCTTTTTGCGATCGCGAAGAACGATCGAAGCTCCATGCGATCCAACGCGCCACGCGCCAGATACTCGCGGTCGAGGATCAGCCGGCGGCTTTGCCTTGCTTGTTGGCCGAACCGATGGATGCCTCTCCCGACTCCTCGCGAGGATGCAAAGCCGGCAGATCCGCCGGCGCGGCATCTCATGGGTATCGCGGCGGCAAACGGTTTTCGGGCCGCCATTCGAGCCTGCCTAAACAGAATAAGCGGCACAGGCGGTTTGTTTAGAAAACGGCTGGATGCCCCTGCAAAATGTTGTGCCTTGACCTCCGGCGCAACCATGAAATAGCAATTCCTGTTATCTTCCACCAAAAACACGGATAGCACGGATCGGCACGGATAATGAGAAATGACGCGGATATTCGCGTTATTTGCTCACGGAATCCGCGTAGATCTGCGTTACCCGTGTTTTTTTAGGATGTGCCACAAATGGCTGTAGCATATGCAGCTAAAGAAGTAATATGTAAAGGTTGTGTAATTTTGGGGGGTGTGGCCGTTGCGTCATCCGTGTGTCAGGATTAAGATAGGAGTGTTGGAAAATCACCTGGAGGACACGATGCGAATTGCGGTCGGCAGCGATCACCGCGGTGTGGAGTTAAGGGCCAAGTTGAAGAATTTCTTGCAAGGCCTAGGGCAGGAAGTCGTCGATGTGGGGACATTCGGTGGAGAGGACGTCGATTACCCCGACATCGCTGCCGAGGTGGCCCGAAAGGTATCGAACAAAGAGGTCGAGCGCGGCATTCTGGTTTGCGGCACCGGCGTCGGCATGTGCATTGCCGCCAACAAAGTGCCCGGCGTCCGTGCGGCTCCTTGTTATGACGACATCACCGCCGAAATCAGCCGGCGTCACAACGATCTGAACGTGCTGTGCCTTTCCAGCGATCTCTTGGGCGAAAAGCTTGCCGATCGCCTCGTCGAGATTTGGCTCAACACGCCCTTCGAGGGCGGTCGCCACGCTCGGCGCAATCAAAAGATCACTGCCCTCGAATCTCCCAACGGCCAGTCGTAACGGCAGCCGTTCTCCGCGTCTCGTTATATCTTCCTCGAAGGTGTTGCCGTGCTTTTTACTGAAATCGTCGCCCAGACGGTCGACCACGTGCGTTCTGCTTTGGCCAACGAGGGCACCGGTCATGACTGGTGGCATATCCATCGCGTCTGGCAAACCGCCAAACGCATCGGACATGCCGAGAATGCCGACTTGCGCGTGGTGGAACTCGCGGCCCTGTTGCACGACATCGCCGATTGGAAAGCCCATGACGGTGATTCCGCCGTCGGGCCAAAAAAGGCCGGCGATTGGCTCCGTTCACTCCAGGTCGATCCTGAGGTGATTGAACATGTGTGTCGCATCATAGCCGACATTTCCTTCAAAGGCGCTAAGGTCGAACAGCCGAAACTGTCGCTCGAAGGACGAGCCGTTCAGGATGCCGATAGGCTCGACGCAATCGGAGCCATAGGCATCGCCCGTGCTTTTGCTTATGGCGGCGGTCGTGGGCGGTTGATCTACGATCCTGCCTGCAAACCCATCGAACACGACAGCGCGGCGTCCTATCTGAAGGCCGAAGGCACAACCGTCAACCACTTCCACGAAAAGCTCCTCTTGCTCAAGGATCGCATGAATACGGCCGCCGGCCGAGCGTTGGCCGCCGGACGGCATCAGTTTATGGTCGATTTTTTAGAGCAATTCCATGCTGAATGGGAAGGCCGTTTGTAATTCCGTGGAACGAATCCATTCTCGATTCGGGACAAATTCGTGGCGTATCGCTCGCCGCAATCGTTTCGCGGCCCGAAAACTCGGCAAATTTTACGACGTGCTCCGTCCCACGGTGGAAAATTCCGCCGAAATAAAATCATTTTTTGCGTCTTCGGCGAACGCTGCTCCGGGCCGTGATTCCTGAAAGTCCGTGGTCTAAGAGTTCGGCTTCTGTTAAGTGGCGGAACCTGTGGTGATCTGAGGGACGCTGGACGCGCGCTCGCGTGTTGTTTCTCGCCACGATGCACAAGCACGACAAGATCTATCGGTCGAAAAGAGATTGCCCGCCGATGGGACAACTCCAAGTACGAAAAGCCTAGCGACCGCGGCGCCGATTGTTCCAAACCGGTAATTGCGCGAAGTGGGATCCATAATTGACCAAGCCAGAAAGCGAGGTGGATCCGAGGCAAAGAAAAAAATGAAGGGCACCACTTTTATCATGGCGTGCATTGCGGCAGGGGTGTGGCCGTCGCCGCTTTGCGCTTATCGCGTTCGTTCTCCAGGGCCGGAAGCCGGCCATTCGCTCGAAGATTGGTTCATCTATTTGTTGAGCAATTCCGAATGCTACCGCGCATTGCGTTTGTCGCTCGTCGCATGCGCCTTGTTCGGTTTGATCGTCGGAATTGCCATGAAGCAGCGTTTTGAGATCGCCGCCCCCAAAAAAGAGTTTGGGCGAACCTTCCTGCGAACGCCGACCGTGGCGATGGTGTTGACGCCCATCGGCATCGCGACCCTGTTGCTTGCTTATTACAATCACACGCCTAAATTGTTCGCGGGCATTAAGTGGTATCCTAGTTTCTACTTCGATCACTGGATCATCTTCAGCGTCATTACCGCGGTATTCGGCGCCATCTTGGTTGCGATGTTCAACGTTCTGGAACTGACCTTCGAAAAAGCTGAATTTCGTCTCCGCCTCAAGATCATGTGCTGTTGGCCGATTGCCATAAGCCTCGGCCTGATCATCATCATGGGCGTCCTTGGCACCGGCCTATTCACCGGCGCCGCCATCGGGCGAAACTACGGATATCCCATCATCGGCGCATGGTCGGGCGTATGCGCCGCCGCGGTTGCCCTGGCGTTGATGGACGACATCTTCTGGTTCGCTTATTTTCCCATGGCAAGAATTCGCAACGAAAAATAGCTCTCTGGAATCTTGGATAAGCATCCCAAGGGCCGAGCGCCGACCGAAGGTTGGTCGGCAGGAAGCTCGGTAAACAAGAGTTCTTGGCCGCCGTTAGTCGAACTCGGAAAGTTTTGCCCCCAACAATCCGACTTTGTGCCCATTTTGTTTCAAAATGTTGGTTGCTTTGCCGTTAATCGCCAGCAAAACCAGGATGCCGAGGCAGGGCAGAAAGGTCAGAATCGCCAACAATATCCCGACGGCCGTGCTGTAAACCTTGGTCGAAAGCAGAAAAACAAAGATCAAGCCTGCAATACCGATGGGCATCAAGGCGAAGGGCAGTATTCCGCTGATTACCGGCGGTGCGACAACCGAACCGATCACCACGAACAAGTAGCATAAAATGCAGACCAGGATGCCTTTCTGGTAAATGGCGACCGCCCGCACGTCTTCTTGCATGCCGCTTTTCACGCCGACGGCCACAAGATCGGCCAGCGGCGCTTGGTAGGGGTTTTCGTCCATGTGTCACCTTTGTATCCTTGATGTTGTAAAACCAACAGCGAACCACCTATCGAAAACATACAAAGGCGGCTCATTATGTCAAGTGAGATGGAAGTTCTGCGGCAATGTTTTCTGCACGATCGTTTCGCGCGAACCAGCGGCGTCGAACTCTTGGAACTGCGGCCCGGCTATGCTCTGTCGCAACTCAAGACCGAAGATCGCCACCTGAACGGCGTTGACATTGTCCAGGGCGGCGCTATTTTCACCTTGGCCGACTTCACGTTTGCCGTCGCCTGCAACACGTCCGGGCATGTGGCCGTGGCCGTCAGCACGAATCTTTCGTTCTTAAAGGCCACGCGATCCGGCACGCTGCGAGCCGAAGCCGTGGAAATCTCGCGCAGTAAACGCATCTCGACCTGCACGGTGCAAGTGACGAACGACGCCAACGAGTTGGTCGCCCTTTTTCAGGGCACCGCCTTCATCAAAGACGATCCCTTTCCGCCGAAAAACACCGAAGGGTAAGCGGACGCCGCTGCCGAAAGTCAGACGCAGTCATTTTTTATGGTCAAAATAGATGACCGTGAAATAGCAAAACTGTGAAATAGCAAAACTGTGAAGCGGGCGGGCTTGCCCGCCGTGTTTTTGAGCAGTTGTACACCGTGGGTCTAGATAACCCGTTTCACGTTCGTTCCCGCAACCGCCAGAATCCGTTACCACATCCAGGAAGTCGGGAAAACACGTGTTTTTTAGTGTACCCGTTGCCCTGGTTTCGCGCCCGCATCGGGGCTAAGTAGATACACTTCGCCGTCGCCGCCCGCAGCCACGATCATGCCTTCGCTCACGCCGAACTTCATCTTGCGCGGGGCTAAGTTCGCGGCGCAAATCACGAGCCGGCCGACCAGGTCTTCCGGCTTATACGCGCCCTTGATGCCCGCAAACACTGTGCGGAAATTGTCGCCGCCGAGACTCAGTGTAAGCTTCAGCAGTTTTTGGGCCCCGGTCACGTCTTCCGCGTCGATCACCCGCGCCACACGAAGATCAACCGCCGCAAACTGGTCGAAATTGATTGTCTCGGCCAACGGCTCGGCCAACAAGGCGGCATCCGTGTCGAACGGCAGCGTCGAAGGCATCGACGATTCCGCTTCTGCCGGCTCGGCGCTGGCTGCCACCATCGCCTCGATGTTTTTCGGATCGACGCGCTGCATCATGTGCGAGAACTTGCCGACCGGCGTGCCCAACAACGGCTTTTGCGACTGCTCCCAACTCGTAATCGGGTCGCCGAGCAGCTCGCCGGTCTGCCGGGCCAGTCGCGGCAACACGGGCGCGAGATACACGGCCAGTTGGCGGAATAAATTCAGCCCGATCGTGCAAACGTCGCGCAACTGGTCGAGCTTCGTCGGATCCTTCCGCAAATTCCACGGCGCATGGTTCTCGATAAACTGATTCGCGCGATCGCCGGCCGCCATAATCAAACGAATCGCCTTGGCATATTCGCCCGCATCATAGGCGTCGGCAATCGTCGCGCCATCGGCAGCCGCTTGAGCGAACAATCCGCCGTCGTCGGGATACGCCGCGGCCAACCCCGTTTGTTCGGCGAATTTCGCCGTCCGGCTCGCCAAGTTCACCACGTTGCCCACCATGTCGGCGTTCACCTTCGCCGCGAATTCCTCAAAGTTCAAGTCGATATCGTCCACGCGCGACGACAACTTCGAAGCATAGTAATAACGTAAGTACGCCGGATCGAGATGCTCCAGGTAGGTGGACGCTCGTATGAACGTCCCCTTGCTCTTCGACATCTTCTCGCCATCGACGGTCAAAAAGCCGTGGATGTGAACCTTCGTCGGCAAGCTGAAGCCGGCCGTATGCAGCATCGCGGGCCAGAACAACGTATGGAAATACGTGATGTCCTTGCCGATGAAGTGATGCACCTCCGTCTCGCTGCTGCGCCACCAATCCTCGAACCGCTCGCCGTTCCGGTCGCACCACTGCCGCGTCGAACCCATATAGCCGATCGGCGCGTCGAACCACACGTACCAATAGTTGCCGGGGCTATCGGGTATTTCAAAACCGAAATACGGTGCAGGCCGCGAAACGTCCCAATCGTGCAGCGGCTCGCCTAAAAAGTGGCCTGCCAAATAGTTGGCCACTTCCGGCTGAAGATGACCGCCCGTCTGCGTCCAATCGTTCAGAAAACCATGCAGCTTTTCGATGTTGACGAACAGATGGTCTGCTTTGCGGATTTCCGGCGTACTGCCCGAAAGCGTGCTCTTCGGGTCGATCAGATCGGTCGGATTATAGTGCGCCCCGCACTTGTCGCAACTGTCGCCGTATTGGTTCGGCGATTTGCACTTCGGACACGTTCCCTTCACAAAGCGGTCGGCCAAAAAAGTGCCCGCCTCGGTGTCGTAAAGCTGCGTAACTTCCTGCTCGACGACCAATCCGGCCTTTCGCAGTGCCGCCCAAATCTCGAAACACACGGCCCGCGTCTCGGGGCTGTTCGTGCTGCCGTAGTTGTCGAACTCGATATCGAAACCGGCGAAGTCGGCCGTGTGTGCTTCCTGCATCTTCCCGATCAATTCTTCCTCGCTGATGCCTTCCTGCCTCGCGCGGATCATGATCGCCGTGCCGTGGGTGTCGTCGGCGCAGATATAAACGCACCGCCGCCCCCGAAGCTTCTGAAACCGAACCCAAATGTCCGTCTGTAAATACTCGACCAGATGCCCGATATGAATATGGCCGTTCGCATACGGCAGTGCGCTGGTGACCAGAATGCGTCGCATATTTGCAGCTCCGAAAACAATCGACAAAACAAGCATTCTAGTGCATAAAGCCCAACATGGCAAGGCTTTACAGAGCCGCCGCCCGCGTGGTAGAATAAAGGTAGGAATCCAGGAATCAAACCATGCAGATTGTACTAGACCAACACATCGAAACAAGTTCGGATATCCGTGGGGGCAAGCCCTGTATCTCGGGTACGCGAATAGCCGTGAACGATGTTGTGCTAATGCACCTGCGTTTGGGGCAATCGCTCGAACAGATCGCCGGTCACTACGATATTTCCCTTGCCGCTCTTCATGCTGCCATGGCATTCTATTACGACCATCAAGCGGAAATCGATCAAGCCATGTCTGAAGAAGATACTCATCTTCAGGAGTTACAGGAAGCAACGCCTTCTCTTTTGCAAGCCAAGCTCAGGACGTTAAGCGGTGGCTGAGCGAATTCGATTCCATCTCGACGAGCATATGGATCCCGACATTGCCGCGGCACTGCGCCGCCATGGCATCGACGTTACAACTACCGTCGAAGTTGGCCTGCGCACTGCCAATGACGATGCCCAGCTTGAGTTTGCCGATACGCACCGACGCGTGATCGTTACGGATGACGCAGATTTTCTTCGGCAGGCGGCTCTCGCAAAAAAACACGCTGGAATTGTCGTTTGTCATCGTCAAATACGCACCATTCGGCAAATCATACGAGGACTGATCCTAATCTACGAAGTTCTGACTCCCGAAGAGATTGCAGGAAAAGTGGAATATCTCTGATGGGAGGTTGTTGGATTGGCCGTTGCCCAGCCCCTGAGCCTAGGCTCGGGCACCGACACGAAGGGTTGGTCGTCAGCAGGCCGAAATCCAGGTCAATCAAATGGATCGGCCGGTATGTTATCCCAACAAATATCAATAGTTGGAAAAGCGAAAACAGCAGCCTGGTGTCGTGGTCGAAAAATAACCTATATTCCCCAGGGCACTTTCCTGTCCTTTCCTTGAGCCTCAAGGCCGACATATGAGTAAGAAAGCGATCATTTGGATTTGCGTTATCGGTTTTTTCGGAATGCTATTCTCGCTCGCCATCGCCGCGCTTGGATTCCTTTGCTATCTCGGTTCCGCCGACGAATGCACGACGAATGTCCCCGACCTAACTAGCTTCCGCGAGGATCGCACGGCCTGCTTCACCGATGGCGGCAAGGCCGTCGATTATATCTTGGTCCATGCCGACGCGATGTCCGCACTGAATCTTCTGGCCGGAGCCAGCACGGCATTTCAACTAGATCGCATGGAAGACGCCGCGTTTCTGCTGTATGCCGGCCGCATCCGCACGTTTTGTGACATGGAACGATTCGAGCCCACGCAAACCGGCGGCGATAGCCCCGGCGTCGCGCTTGGCACGCTCGTCGAAAATATCCGCGAGCCTGTCGTCAAAGCCGTCACGCTTCGGCCTCAAGAATACGCCAAGGCCGTCAAACGTATCGAGGCTTGGAATCCGAAGACGCCTCAAGGCTACGATCCAGGCTGGCCGTACAAACTGAAAAAGACGCCCGACGATCTCTTCGCCAAAACCAAGGCCGATTGGCTCAAGGATGCCAAGGTGCTTGCCGAGCTTCTCCAACAGCCCGAATATCTTGAAGCCATGAAGACAGCCCGAGCGTTCAACGAATTGCCGCTCGAAAAACAAGAACGCGACAAAGCCGGCGCGCAACGTTATGCCGAAGCCGTGAAAGTCATGCAGCGCCTCGAAAAGCAGCACAACGTAAATTGGACCACGCCGCCGACCGACGAAAAGTAAGCCTGTAGGATGCGTCCGCGACGCATCAAAACAAATCCTGCTCATCCCCCCATGTCCCACCTCAACTACGGGACTCTACGAACTGCCGATCAAGATACCCGCCAAAAAGACCAATACGCCGCCAACGACAACCTGAACGATGCTGGTCGAGAAGGGGCTGTCCATGTAGCGGAAGCGGATCCACGCGATCGTGAACAACTCAATCACGACAACCACAAGTGCAACGGTCGTGGCCAGCCAAAAATGCGGGATCAGATACGGCAGTGCATGGCCGACGCCGCCCAACATCGTCATCAGCCCGCACACTACGCCGCGCAAGTAGGGATGGCCCCGGCCGGTCATGCTGCCGTCATCCGACAGTGCTTCGGCAAAGCCCATGCTGATGGCCGCGCCGACCGACGCGGCGATGCCCACTAAGAACGTCGGCCACGTCTCGCCCGTGCTCTGCGTGGCAAACGCGGCGGCAAACAACGGGGCCAGCGTCGAGACCGAGCCATCCATCAAACCGACCAGGCCCGGCTGAACGATCTGAAGCAAAAAAAGCTGCCGGGCCGTCTCGGCCTCTTCTAGCTGTTCATTCTCAGGTTGATGGGCCGGATCGAACTGGTTCGACAATACTTCATGCCGGCGTTCTTCCTCGGCCAAATCGCCCAATAGCTGGCGCGTTTCCGCATCGGTGGTCAATTCGGCAGCCCGGGCGTAAAACCGCTGCGTTTCGAGTTCCATTAAAGCCACTTCGCGGCGCACCCGCTGGATATCCCACGGCCGAACCGACTGCAACGAATCGCGTCGCACGAAACCGCGCACATCCTGCCGCCGCATCAGCGGGATTTCAGGGCCGTATTTTTTCTGAAACAGCTCCGTCAGCCGATGCCGGTGCGAATCTTCCTCTTTGCGCATCGTATCGAGCGACTGGGCGGCCTTCGGGTAGTTCGGTCGCAACCGCCGCGCAAACTCGCCGAACAGCCGGGCATCTTCCTCTTCGAGCGAAATCGCCAGCGCCAACACTTCGGCCGCCGATAAATCCTTAAAGCTGCGTTTCATGGAATGATCTTTTGAAAAGAGGTTGTGCCAGTCATTTCAACAATACCGAAAATCCGGCTTGTTCAAAATGATGATCCGCGGTGAGGGCTTCGACAAGCCCATGCTCTTCCATCACAACAAAAGATGTGCAATCCACAAGCGACCAGTTCTTGTCCGGTCGCTTGGCGAACAGATCGCAACCCTGCTGGAACAACTCGTGCGATGCTGGAATCACTATCGTATTCGGATCTTTTTGCAGAGAAGATGGGAAATTCGTGAAAAGCGGTCGATCGACGACATTGGCCAGCGAATTGCCGAGTTCCAACAAGATGAATTCGGTGACAATTACGGATCGACGAAGAAGATGGCCCAACTGAACGGCTTGGGCGTGATAACGATCATTTGGATTGATTAGGGCGAGATAGTAGGAGGTGTCAACGAAAACCGGTTTCATTCTTGTTTAGAAGTCCCGTACAAATAGTGGTCGTGGTTGACGGAGGCATCCGCCGGCAATCCGACAGCTTTGCCGATGAACGGTTCCAGGCGTTCGCAGAGCGAGGGAATCGCGTTGTCTGCTGCCGATGGCGTCTCGGAGGGCGCTTGGGGTTCAACCTTGACGCTCAACCCTTCGGGCAGCGTCACTCCGTCATCGAACACAACTACGCCGTTGGTCACATGGCCGTAATAAGTCATGCCTATTTCCTCCCGTCTCTCATTATAACATCTCGCCCGATGGGGGCAAACCCCGGCCGTAGGATAGCGGTATGTGAACGGTGTGTGGTATAATGCGACTTCCACTGAATTGCGAAGCGTGCCGCCTATTTTACTCCAAAAAAGGATAATCATGTTTGCGCCCGATTCAGATAAACGCAAGCAAGATATCCTATGGTCTGCCGTTCTCCTATTGATCGGTTTTGGAGGCGGTCTTATGGCGATATTAATACTGCCAAGCATCTTAGTGAATAAGCATCCCCGGTATGTACGAGATGTTGTTGAGACCACGCAATTAGACCTTGCCGTAAAATGTTTCAAAGAACGTTTTGGCGAGTATCCGCCTGATTTTGGAGAAGAAACCAAAGAACAGAAAGTCGCGGCGGTAAAACGCTTTCTTAAAAAAGTCTTTCCCAAATGTCCCGAGGCAAATTATCCTCCCGAGTTTCAAGATCCAGCCAAATTTGATACGCAAAAATTCAATCCCGCGACAGCCCTAGTATTCTGGCTGGGCGGAATGCAAGATGCCGACGGACAGCCCTATGGCTTTAGCGCGGATCCCCAAAAGCCCTTTGATCCCGTTACTACCCATCGCATTGGCCCGTTCTATGCGTTCGACTTGGAGAGGATTCAATCTCCTAATGGCGGTACGAAGTATTATCCTCCAAGTTATCAGGGCGACTACTCGCAGGGCTGTTATGTTTATTTCCGTGCCGAAGACGGCAGCTATGCCGGGAAAACGTATGCCGACGCCGGCGATTCCGGGGCTATGCAGGACACCAAACGCAATTCAGAACAAATAGTCGCGTATAGGAATCCCACGAGTTTCCAGATTAGGTCTTTTGGCGCGGATGGGCGCTGGGGCGCTGCGCCGGAAACACGCTGGGGTGTTATGTTTCCCGACGGTTTGGATTACAATCCGGAAAACTACGACGACATCGGCAATTTTTGCCGTGGACGGTTTGAAGAAGAGATGCCTCAAAATCCGCCTCCCCCTCGATGAACTACCTTGCCCACGCACTGCCGTTTCTCGATCAGCCGTACTTTCTGGCGGGCACGGGCGTGCCCGACTGGCTCACCGTGGCGGATCGGCCGGTACGGATGCGCACCAAACTGGCCGAACCATTGCGGGACCATGAAGATCCTTCGACGGCGGCCGTGGCAGGCGGGGTTGTGCAGCATCTACGCGATGACGCCCGATTCCACAGCACCCGGGCGTTTGTCGAAACCTCGATGGAGCTTACCGTTCGGATTCGCGATTTTTTTGGTGTGGAAACCGGCATGCGCCCCGCTTTTTTAGGGCATCTGTTGACCGAATTGCTTCTGGATGCCGCCCTGGCGGCCGACGATCTGAACCGGCTGACCGAATACTACCGCATTTTGGCCTCTATCGACCCCGATCGGGTGGAGGTGGCCGTGAACCGCATGGCCCCCCGTCCAACCCGGCGGCTCTCCCTGTTCATCACCCTGTTTCTGCGGGAGCGTATCTTGTGGAATTACCTGGAAGATGACAAACTATGGATGCGGTTGAACCAAGTAATGCATCGGGTGGGTTTAGAGCCCTTGCCAAGCCGGTTCACCACCCTCTTGCCGGCCGCCCGACAACTCGTGGCGGATCGGAAAGAAACATTGCTGGAAGGAATTCCCGTATTAGCGGTCGGTAGTCAGCCACCAACGATCAGCCTAGAGACTTGATGGTTGTGGCAAACCGCTGATTGTGAACCGCTGAAAACCGATCCCCGAAAACCCAACTTTCCTCCTGGAGCCAATCATGCGTTTTGGTCTGAACTTGCTGTTGTGGGCGGATGTATTGAGCGACGAAGCTTTGCCATTGCTGGATGAAGTCAAGGAAATCGGCTTCGACTCGGTGGAACTGCCGGTTTTCGAGATCGACGTCGCAAAATATGCAAAGTGGGGAAAACGCATGGATGAAGTCGGGCTTCGCCGAACCGGCACCGTTGTCCGCGGCGTCGCCGACAACCCGATGAGCCCCGATCCCAAGATTCGCCGGGCGGGCATTGATGCCAACAAGGCCGCTTTGGATTGTTGTCAGGCCGCCGGAATCGAAACGATGGCCGGTCCGTTCCATTCCGCTTTGGGTTACTTCAGCGGCGCCGGCCCGACCAAGGACGAGTGGCAATGGGCCGTTGAGAGCATGCGCGAAGTGGCCGAATATGCCGAGAAATGCAACGTGACGCTGGGACTGGAATACATCAACCGTTTCGAGTGCTATCTGCTCAACACGGCAGCCGATGGCGCCCGTTTCTGCCGCGACGTGAATCATCCGCGTTGCAAGATGATGTATGATACTTTCCATGCCCATATCGAAGAGAAGAACACGGGGGCAGCCATCCGTGCCTTGAAGGATTGCCTGGCCCACGTTCATATTTCGGAAAACGACCGCAGCACGCCCGGCGCGGGCAATGTGCGTTGGGCCGAAAACTTCGACGCCCTGAAGGAAATCGGCTACGACGGCTTCATGGTGATCGAAGCCTTTGGACTGGCGCTCGAGCGGCTGATCCCCGCCACTAAAATTTGGCGGCGGATGTACGAGAGCGAGCGCCAATTGGCCTCCGACGGATTGAAATTCATGAAGGCCGAAGTCGCCAAACGCTGGTGATGGCATCATGGCACCTTCACCCGATCCTCCGTTCGAATCGCAGCCGCAAGGCATTTCGCTAGACGAATTGGCCGAGGCATTCGCCCAGGTGATGGGCGTCGAGCCGCGGCGAGCGGTCCCTGCGGCCGAGAGCGGCGATGGATCGGGTGAAGCGTGCGATTCGCGAACGTCGGATTCCGAATCGCTGGAAGCTGCCGAGGCCGACGAAGCGCCTCTCGCGGTCGGCGACCCGGCCGAGCAGGAAGACATCTGCCCGTTGAGTCCGCGGACGATTTTGGAGGCGATGCTTTTTGTGGGCAACCGCGAAAATCAGCCGCTTACGCCCGCCCGGGCGGCGGAATTGATGCGCGACGTTGCCGTCGATGAAATTCCCGCGTTGGTCGAGGAATTGAATCGAAGCTATGCCGCGGCCGGAGCTCCCTACGAAATCATCGGCATGGGCGATGGCTACCGAATGACGCTCCGCCGCGAGTATCAGTCGTTGGGCAGCCGTTTTTACGGAAAAGTGCGCGAGGCCCGGTTGTCGCAGGCGGCGGTCGATG
>CAYWGR010000042.1:0-13104 GCA_964458015.1 uncultured Planctomycetaceae bacterium | reverse complement strand
TGATCTCCGCGTATCGAAGGCTGGCGGCGGTCGATGTGTTGGCGCTAGTGGCTTATCAGCAACCGATCACCGGCGAAAAAATCAATCATCTGCGAGGCAAGCCGAGCAACCATTTGTTGACGCATCTGGTTCGTCGCGGACTGCTGCGGATCGAACGGCCGGAGAAGAAACGCCGCACCCCGCATTATCGAACCACCGATCGGTTTCTGACGCTTTTTAATTTGCAAACGCTCGACGATCTGCCGCGCAGCGAAGACGCCGGCCCTCCGTAGATATGAATTCCGGCAAGGGACCGGGTCAGATTCCCTCGAACAGAGCCGAGCCGACGCGGACGATGGTTGCGCCTTCTTCGATTGCAATCTCGAAATCGCCGCTCATGCCCATCGAAAGCGCATCAAGGCTTATCTCCGGCGGACAGTTGCAGCGCAATCGGTCGCGAAGTTCACGAAGCACGGCGAAATCGCGACGCGATTCGTCCGGCCCGCCTTCCAAACCGGCCATGCACATCAATCCTCGAACGGCGATGTTCCGATAGCGGGCGGCATTCACCAAAAACGGCTCGATCATGTCCGGCTCGAAACCGTGCTTGGCCAACTCGCCGGAAGTGTTCACCTCCAACAGCATCGGTATTGGCGGCAATCGCTGGGCCGCGGCTTCTTCCTCGATGGAAGCCGCCAGGCGAGGAGTGTCCACGGAATGGATCAAGGCCGCAACCGGCAGCGTTCGTCGCACTTTGTTGCGCTGCAGATGCCCGATCATGTGCCAGCGGATACGTGGATCGGTGAGTGCGGCGGCCTTTTCCCAAAGCTGCTGAGGCCGGCTTTCACCCAAGGTAAAACAACCGGCCTCGACCAAGGCTTGCGTGGTGTCGGCATCCACGTACTTAGTGACGGCCACCAGCGTGACGGCGTCGGCCGTGCGTCCCGATCGCGCCGCCGCCTCGACCATTCGTTCCCGGATCCGGGCTACATTCTCGGCAATGCGCGAGGCAAGGTCGGCCATGTTATTCCACCGTTACATAAGGTGCGTTGGAAAGCAAAAGATGGGAAGGAAACTGCCGCACAAGCCGGTTCAGTTCTTCGGCCCCCGCGACAGGAACCATGCTCAAGTCCTCGACCGTCGCGGGATCGAGCTTGCTCAATAGATAGACCTTGTGTTGCTCGACGGCCCGTGCGATTTGCATGGCAGGCAATGCGTCGGCGGGCCGATCTTTGCTGATCTGCCGTAAGGCCGCTTCGCGCGAAGTGCAGGCCAATCGCTGCATGCCGGTGCCGGGACGTGCCGATAAATCGCAGCAAAGAACCACCGCGCCGTCGTCCTCGACGAAGTGGCTTGCCGTCTGCAAGGCTTGGCCGAGATTTTCCCACGTTTGCCGGCCGACGTCGCCTTCGATGGCCGCCAACACTAGGGCCGCTTGCCGTGCAACGGGGTAATGCCACGCCGCTTGATACAGCTCTCGGCCGCGTTGACGCACGGCATCGGTTTGCCCGGCCAAGATATGCAACACTCCGTCGCCGGCGGATGGAATCACTTGAATTGTAAAATTGACGCCCAGCAGCCACGCCGCATGGTCCGCCTCGGCCGTTAATTCCTGCTTGAGTTTTCCTTGTTTGTCGAGCGACCCCGAAGCACGAAATCGCTGTTGGGTTTTCACGTCGGAAAATGCGGGAAAGACATCGCCATGGATTCCGAAATGTCCCGCGGTCTCCGGCGCGCGCAAACAGCCCACCGGAAGAACGACATCCGCTTCATGCAAGGTGCGGCTGATCAGAATTTCTTCGCCCGCCTCGCTGGCGGCCAAATAAGCCAACTGACGGCGGTCGGCGGGATCATGGATCAAGCGGGCAATACGTTCGCGAATCGACGCGGCAATCAATCGACGCGGATCGCCCGCATCGCTAGTAGCGTCGGCCTTCGTTTGCAACACGGTAATGCCCTCGGGGGCTACTCCCGCCTCGATCAGCGTGCGAACGATGACGGCCACGAGTTGGGCCGCTTTGGGAACATCGTGCCCCAGGGCCAACACGACCCGATCGGACGATGTGACGCACAGGGCCAGTGAAGGGTAGTCGAGCGGTTCCGCCAATGCGGCAGTGATCGCGGCGTCCAAATTTCCCAAGGGCTCGCCTCGTGGGCTGCCACACTCTTGGGGTACGACTCCGTTGGGAAACTCCAACTCGATAGACGACTGTTTTCCGTAATGCAGAACCGGCATAAGGCAATATGGCTAGTTTGGGTATTATTGGCAAGTTATTTTTTGACTCAGACTTTATTATCCCGTCGTTTCCCGCAGGGGTCAAGAAGTCGAGCTTTACGCAGGAGCCCGGTTTGCGAATAATGGGGAGCCATTTTTTAGCAAATCCAAGGAGATTCGCGCGATGTTCCAAATATCAGTGCATCCGTCAAAGTTTTTTTTACCGCGGTTTGCCATGCTGGCCGTCTGTTTGGGGACAGTCATCCTGGCAGGATGCCGCAAGGCGGAAACGCCTAAACCGCAGGCCGAGGAAGTGGCCAAGCCCGAGGAAATGGCCGTGGACGAGTCGAAAGTCACCACCGGCCGCGAAGCCTTGAATCGGATGATTATCGTCTATCGCAAAGCGCAGAGCTATGCCGACGCGGGCACGGTTCATCTGTTGGCCGAGGCAGGCAACAAAAAAATCATTGACGAAACCGCCAATTTCTCGCTCTCGCTGGTCAAACCAAACAAAATCCGCGTGCAAGCTTATCAGGCGATGTACGTTTGCGACGGCACGAAACAATACGCCACGATCGAGGATCTGCCGGGCCAAGTGATGATGCGTCCGGCGCCGATTCGCGTGACGATGAAGACGCTTTTTACCGAGCGAATGCTGGCCACGGCGATGACACAGAATTTTGGCGGCGCGATGCCGCAATTGATGCTCCTCTTGGGCGATGAACCGATCAAGGCCCTGCTGCGCGACGCCGAGGAACCCGTATTGTCGAAGTCGGGCGAAATCGAAGGAGCGAACTGCTACCGCGTGCAAATCAAACGGCCCGACGGAACGTCAACCTTCTGGATCGACGAAAAGACGTTTATCTTGCGCCGCGTGGTTTTGCCTTCCGAGGAAATTTTGCAGGCGATCAATCAGCGGCAGTCGGTGGATCGCGTTTCGGTGGTGGCCGATTTCACCGGAGCGAAGATTGATGGAAAGGTGGATCCCAAGGCGTTTCAATTCGAAGTGCCGAAGGGCGCTGAAATCGTCAAGTTCTTCGTTCCACCGGACACAGGACAGTTGCTGAGCAAAAAGACGCCGGACTTCAAGTTCCTCGACGTGGACGGCAAGCCGCTGACGCCGGAATCGTTGGCCGGCAAGGTGGCGGTGCTTGATTTTTGGGCCAGTTGGTGCGGGCCATGCCGGCGCAGTCTGCCCGAATTGCAGAAGGCCTATGAGAAATTCAAGGACAATTCCAAGGTGGCGTTCTACGCCGTCAGCGTCGATACGCCGGAAATCTCGAATAAGGATCTCGGCAAGTTGCTCGAGGAATTGAAAGTAAAGCTGCCCTATTTCCGCGATCCGGAACGCACGGCGGTGGCCTTCAAGTTCAGCGGTATCCCGACGACGTTCGTCATCGGTCCTGACGGCATCGTGCAGGATTGCGAGAGTCGCGGCGATCCGAAATTCATCGAGGAACTGCCCTCGAAAATCGAAAAGCTCTTGGCCGGTGAAAATATCTATGAAAAACCGCTGAAGGCCTATCAAGAGCAGTTGGAGCGTTACGCGAAAACGATGGAAAACGCCGAGAACGAATCGAGCAGCGGGGCTGTTCTGGAAGAAAAGAAAATCCCTGAAGCAAAGACCGCCAAACGCAGCGAGCCTGCCAAGCTGAAGATGAAATCGCTGTGGAAATGCAAGGATGTGAAATCGCCCGGCAATGTTTACGTTCTCAGCGGCAAGGGCGAAAAGACGCGGCTGGCCGTAATCGACAACTGGAAGGCCGTCGCCGAGGTGGGACTCGATGGAAAACTCATTGCTTCGCACAAGCTGACTCTTGACGAAACCGAGTTGGTCGGCAGTTTGCGGTCGGCCGTGGATGCCGATGGCAAACGTCATACGGTCGCCTTTTTAACGACCCAGCAGCGGTGCCATATTCTGGATGAAAACTGGAAGCAGACGATCAGCTATCCTGAAGACGCGCTGAAGAAACCGCATAGCGGCTTGGCCGACGTGGAACTTGGCGACTTGGACGGCGATGGGAAGCTCGATATGGCCGTCAGCTATTGGGGCGTGGTCGGCGTGCAGGGCGTATCGCTCGACGGCAAACGCCTCTGGGCAAACCGCTCATTGTCGAATGTCATCGGCATGGCCATCGGCGATGCCGACGAAAAGGGCCGGCGGAATCTTTATTGCACCAATAACGCCGGTTCCCTCGTCGCACTCGACGCCAAGGGCGAACGGCAAGGCGAAGTGAAAGTTCCCGATTTCATGATGCATTGGGTTGTCGCGGCCGATCTGCAAGGCGAAGGGCCGAAGCAGTGGTGCGCCATGACGGCGCCCAAGCTGGGCGAAAGCCTCGCGATCGGCTTCTCGCTCAAGGGCGATGTAAGTTGGACCTATCCCCTGCCGATGGGCGTGCAGCCAAAGCCGATCGAGTTGATTATTCCCGGCCGCGTCACTCGCGACGGCCCGGGGCAATGGATTTTGCCCGGCCCCGACGGTTCGGTCCATATCCTTGCCATCGACGGTAAGCTGCTCGATAAGTTCAATTCGGGCGTAACTTTGCAAGGCTTGGCCACCGTGGAGATCGACGGGCAGCCGGTGCTGGTTATTGCCTCGGACGACGGCGTCGAGGCTTGGAAAGTCGAATAGAATTTTTGCGGTCAATAAAAGCAGGCTACATGCGAATACATTCCAGAAGCCGTTGGCTTTTGGCTATTGGTTTTCGATACTTTTCGGTTTGCGAACATCACGTAACGCATCACGGCGTTCCGACGTTGGAACTTCGGAACGTGACGTGATGAAGTGTGTCATTTTCAAGATGCTTCCGCTTTACGACAAAAACCGCCGTCAAATTTGCGTGGCTGCCTTTTTAGTGTTGGGCGTCCTGCCGACATTGCTGGTCGGCAGTTGGTGCGCAAACCGGCACGCGCCGGGCCATGTCGAGGCGGCCGCCTCCTCGTTGAGCAAGCAAATCGGCTTGAATATGAAGCTCGGAGGACTGCAATACCTGCGCCCGGGCGTGGTTCTCTACGAACAAGTCGAAGCCGCCGATCCGGAAACCGGCAAGACCGTTTTCCGCTGCCGATTGATGGAAGTCGCCAATACGACGCAAATCGATCCGCAAGGGCAGCGCCGTCCGGTCATGGCGATCACGGCCTCGCAGCCGGAAGTGGAGACCGCCTCCTTGGATCGGATCCGGCAGTGTCTTGGACGCGCGATGGAAGGTTTCAGCGGTCCGATGGAGACCGATATTCAGCTTTCGGCCTCCGAATTGACATTGCGAGCGGCCCAAAATTCGCAAACATTGACCGACGTAAACGGCTCGATGGAAGAGGTGGCGGGCGGAATGCAAGCTCAGCTTTTTTTCCGCCTCGCAGGCGTTCAAACACCCGACCCCGCGCGGATTCGCATGGTCCGCAATCGTCAGGTTTCGCCGCCCGCCAGCGGCTATGAACTTGATACCGGCAGCGGCGAATTGCCGTGCAGCGTGCTGGCCCTGGGGCTGCGCGAGTTGAAATCGCTGGGGTCGCGATGCCGGTTTCATGGATACCTTGCAGCCAACGAAACGACCGACGGCTGGCAGGGTGAAATTGTCGGGCAGTTGGCCGATGTGGATCTAGGCGGTCTCGTGACCGATCATTTTCCGCACAAACTCACCGGCCGGGGCGAAGTCACGATCCAATCGGCCCGCTTCTACCGAGGACGGCTTGAAGAGGGCAGCGTAATCGTCGCCGCCGGGCCGGGCACAATCGACCGCACGCTGGCGGCCTCGGCGGTCGACCGACTGGGGCTTGTCCCCGTCGAATCATTCCCCGACGGCGACTCCGTTCCCTACGAACAACTAGCTTTTTCCGCAACGCTCGATGCCCAAGGTCTGCGGCTTCAAGGGCGTTGCACGGGTGTTGAGCCGGGCACGGTCCTCAGTCAGGGCAGCCGGCGTTTGATCGGCGAAGCGCCGCAGCAAATGGCATCCGCCGCGGCTTTAGTGCAAACGCTGGCGCCGCAAAACACTATCCAGGTGCCCGCGAGCCGACAAACCGATTGGCTGTTGCAACGTTTGCCGATGCCCGAGGTCATGGCAAGCGACGCCGTTGCACCGAAAGCCCGCGCTCGCGTGCGCGATACATGGCAACGATAGGACAAACGCCGTGGATTGCCCGCGATGCCGCACACATCTGAATCGCACGAAAAACGAACACGGCATCTATTTTTCCTGCCCCCAGTGTCACGGCCGTGCCATGGGCCTTGCATTGCTCCGGCAATTGGGATCGCAAGAGTGTATTCGCAACCTTTGGATCCACGCGCGAGATCCGGCCCATAACCGGGGCGTTCCCTGCCCGTTGTGCCGGCGAGCGATGGCTGAGGTGTCGGCGTCCGACACACCTCAGCCCTTGCAGTTGGATGTTTGCACCGGCTGCCAGTTTGTCTGGTTCGATCCGCGTGAGTTCGAGCAGTTCCCCGTGCGTGCGACAGATCGAACGCACCCCTTGCCGGAAAAGGCAAGGGAGGCGATCGCCATCAAGAAAGTGCAAATGGAAGCCGAACGATCGCGCGAGGATTCCTCCGATTCGGGGCCGGACCAGTGGTGGCAATTGGTCCCCGGAATACTCGGCCTGCCGGTCGAAGAGGATACTCCTGCCTTGAAGCGTTGGGCTTGGGTCACCTATGGTCTGGGGGCATTATTGATCGTGGTCTACCTGTTGACGGTGAGTAACCTCGATTCGGTCATCAGTGCCTTCGGATTGGTCCCGGCCCAGCTTGGCCGCCACGGCGGTCTTACCTTCCTGACGAGTTTTTTTCTCCATGCGGGATTTTGGCACCTCTTGGGCAATGTCTATTTCCTGGTGATTTTCGGTGATAATGTTGAAGACGATCTTGGCCACCTGGGCTGCCTGCTCCTCTTGGCCATTGCTGCGCTGGTGGGTGATCTTTGGCACATCCTTGGCGATAGAAACAGCATGATCCCCTGTGTGGGTGCCAGCGGGGGGATTTCCGGCGTCATTACCTACTACGCCCTGCGATTTCCCAGGGCAAAGTTAGGATTTTTCTTCCGTTATTGGTTCTATTTTCACTGGATCCGCATTCCGGCTTTTGTGGCCCTGATGTTCTGGTTTCTGCTGCAATTTTTCTATGTGTTCAAGGAACAAATGGGCATGGGCAACATCGCGGCTTTGGCCCACCTGGGCGGTGCGGCGGTGGGCGTCGCCGCCTGGCTCCTCTGGCGATCTGATAGCCTATCGGAATATGATGCGGTATAATCCTTTGGGGATACTTGTTGAGAGTGCCGCCTTGGCGTTTTGCGTCATCGTGTCGCTCTCGCGGCGATGTCCTGAAAATCAGCGTTTCCTTTTGCTTGGATGAGTGCCATGCAATACCGCATAACCAATCCGATTCGTTCCCTTTTCGCGATGCTGCTGTTGGTTGCCACGGCAGCTTCGGCGGCCGAAAACCGCGTCTTCCAGGAAGGCCGCTTCGAGGGCGCTGAGCTTAAGTATATCAACGATCTGCCGGTGCTGATCGTTTCCGGCACGCCCGAGGAAATCGGCCGCCAAAAAGCCGTTCTAACAGCCAATGTCGTGAAAACGATCATTGCCTATCCCCGGCAATTGCTCGAGCGCGCGAACCGGCAAGACCGCTTGCCGAAATATCAAGAACTCAGCAAAACGCTCGCCCATAATTTGACCGCCGATCACCGCGCCGAGTTGCGTGCGTTTGCCGAAAAGTCGGGCATCGACCGCGATGCTGGAATCCTCGGCAACACCTTGGCCGATATCTACCGCGGCAACGTCTCGTGCTCGGCGCTGATCGTCGAGCCTGAAAAAAGCACGACCGGCGGACCGCTGTTCGGTCGCAACTTGGATTTTTACACCCTGGGCCTACTCGACAAATACAGCATCGTCACCGTCCACCGCCCGACGGGCAAACATGCCTTCGCATCGGTGGGCTTCCCAGGTTTGTTCGGCTGTTTGACGGGCATGAACGACGCCGGCCTAACGTTGGCCGTGCATGAAGTATTCATTTCGCGCGACGGTGCTTCGATCCTGAACGACAAGGGCATGCCCTACAGCTTCTGCTTCCGGCGGATTCTTGAAGAGTGTTCGACGATTGAAGAGGCGGAAAAATTGTTGCGAGAAACCGAGCGGACGACGATCTTGAGCCTCTCGCTCTGCGACCGGAAGCACAGCGTTGTGCTGGAGATGACGCCCAAAACGGTTGCATCACGCCATGCCAACAACGGCATCTGCGCTTGCACGAACCACTTCCGAACCGATGAATTGGCGCTCGTCACTTGGTGCAATCGTTATCCCAAGTTGGTCCAGGCGCGCAAGCTCGATAAGCTGAGCGTGGCGGATGTGGCGAAGAAGATGGACGAAGTGAACATGGGCCGGATGACGGTCCAAACGATGGTCTTTGAGCCTGTGCCTCTCAAACTGCATCTTGCGATCGGCTCTTGCCCCTCCTCGGCCTTACCGCTAAAACTCTTGGACCTCGGGCCGTTGTTTGAGAAATAATTGAGGGTGTTCCGAAATTCAAATTCCAGGGCCGTTCACGGCTCTTGTCCACCGCAGGTGGTATTAGGCCCGTGCGTTTACGCCGGGATGACGGATGCCGAACAAACCGATTTCCCTCAACCGTATGTCATGTCAGGGTCGTTTACGACCCTCCTGCTCCTTTTTTCCGCTGTTTTGGTATTCCAAGTTCAGGACACCTTCAAATAATTGCATGGTGGATTCGTCGTGTGGATCATGCATGAGCGAGTTCCGCCAAGACTTTTTCGCACTACGATAATATCATGCATGTTCCAACAGTCCGATTTGCCTTTTCCTGCATTCTTCAAGCATCTCTTGTTGTTGGCATCGCATCCGACTGTATCGCCCAACCATTAGCCGGCATTGAAAACGCCATTCTTTTTCATCCCACCAAAAAATTGGAGGGAACGCCCGGGAGAATCCATCTGAAGTACGAAGATGTTTTGCTGCGCACCGCCGATAATGTGAAGCTGTGCGCCTGGTGGACGCCGTGCGAAAATGCCCGAGCAACGATGATCTTTAGCCACGGCAACGGAGGGAACATCAGCCACAGACTCGATAAACTGCAAATCTTTCATGGTCTTGGCCTGAATATCTTAATCTACGATTATCGCGGTTACGGCCAAAGCGCGGGTTCGCCAAGCGAGAAGGGTTTATACGCCGATGCTCAAGCGGCTTACGACTACGCCGTGATGGTCAAACACATTCCCGTGAACGAAATTATCGCCTATGGCGAATCCCTGGGCGGTTCCGTCACCGCGCATTTAGCAGCCAACAATGACGTCACGGCAATGATTCTTGACAGCACATTCGCCAGCCTTAAAGACATGGCCCTCGCTCGCATGCCGCTCTTAGCTGGATTGACCGGCTCTCACTACGACACGCTGGCCAATGTGGCGAAAGTGAAAGCGCCGACCTTGGTTTTGCATAGCTCCAACGACGATGTTATTCCCTATGAACAAAGCCGAAAGATATTTGCCGCATCAACGGCGCCAAAACAATTTGTTGTTCTTAGCGGCGGTCATAACGATGGTTTTTTACGCAGCAAAAGAAAATATGTGGCGGGAATAGATGATTTTATAACCGTCCATGTCGTCGGTAAAAGGCATTAAATAACACCTCCGATGCCGGAATTATTGCCTTTCGGCACCACTAAAGCATGATCTTTCCTCTATTTACCTCGTCACCTTCTTTTGCTTTACATCCTCCCCCATCCGTGTTAAACTAAATGGTTTGACAATGCTTGGTTCTAGCTTGCCGTGCATCGCATGAGTCGGATGGCGTCAGACAATCATAGTACCGCACCAGAGTGCATCCGCATCCGCGGGGCGCGAATGCACAACTTGCGAAATCTCGATGTCGATATTCCACGCGACCGCTTCGTGGTCATTACCGGCCCCAGCGGGTCGGGCAAAAGCTCGTTGGCCTTCGACACCCTCTATGCCGAGGGGCAACGCCAGTATATCGAAAGCCTCTCGACGTACGCCCGCCAGTTCTTGCACCAGCTCGAACGGCCCGACGTGGATCTGATCGACGGACTTCAGCCCACCATCTCGATTGACCAGCGAGCGGGCAGCCACAATCCACGCAGCACCGTGGCCACGGTCACCGAAATCTATGATTATCTCCGGTTGCTCTACGCCCGGCTGGGCGAGCCGCGTTGCTATCAGTGCGGCGAACCCATCCGCCAGCAAACGCCCGAACAAATCCTCGAAGCCTTGGTCGAACTTAGCGCAGGCACGCGCGTGATGATCTTGGCCCCGCTCGTGCGAGGTCGCAAGGGCGAACATCGCGACGTACTCGAATCGATCCGCAAAGCCGGCTTTCTGCGCGCGCGGGTAGATGGCCAGTTGATCGATGTCAACGCGCCGCCCGCGCTGGTCGCGCAAAAAACCCACAATATCGAAGCCGTCATCGATCGTGTGGTCGTCCGCGAAGGCATCCGCGCACGCATCGCCGAATCGATCAATCTGGCGATTCAGCACAGCGACGGGTTGGTGTTGGCGGCCCATGAAGAGCGAACGGACGGCGGCAGCGTTTGGCACGACCGGCTCTTCAGCACGCTTTACGCCTGCCCCAACTGCAAAATCAGCTACGAGGAATTGGAACCGCGCACGTTCAGCTTCAACAGTCCCTATGGAGCGTGTCCGAAGTGCGAAGGGCTGGGTTCCCACGTGGCGTTCGATCCCGAGTTGGTGTTGCCCGACCTCGGTTTATCAATGGCCGGCGGGGCCGTTGCGCCGTGGAAGGGAGAAACGCCCGCCGCGCTCCGAAAACATCAAAATCATTTGCAGCCGTTCCTCGAAAAAGCCGAGATGCGCTGGAATACGCCGCTCGAAAAGCTTCCGCCGAAACTTTTCGAGCAACTGCTGCATGGTGTTGGCAAACGATTCCCCGGCATCTTGGGAATGTTGGAAAAAGAGTACGCTACGACGGCCAGCGAAGCGAAACGGCAGAAGCTCGAAGCGTTTCGCGGCGAGGTGGCGTGCAAGGAATGCGGCGGCTCACGCCTTCGGCCCGAGGCCCGGAGCGTTCGCGTGGCCGGCCGAGCGATTCACGAAGTCACGGCCTTTTCCGTGGCCGATGCTCGCCGCTTTTTTGAAGAACTTGCGGTTTCTCCCGCTTCTTCGGAAGAAGAATCCGATGCCGCGGTTTCCACAGAGAATCGGAAGGCTTATTTCACCGAAAATCAGCAGCCGGTTGCCCATCCAATTCTTTCTGAAATCAATGCCCGGCTCGAATTTCTAGATCGCGTCGGTCTAGGCTATCTCACGTTGGACCGTCCTGCCGGCAGCCTAAGCGGTGGAGAATTGCAGCGCGTTCGCTTGGCCGCCGGCCTCGGTTCCGGCTTGGTCGGCGTGTGCTACGTACTCGACGAACCGTCGATCGGGCTGCATCCACGCGACAACCAGCGGCTGATCGACGCCCTGCGCGATCTACAACTGCGCGGCAACACCGTCGTCGTGGTCGAACATGACGAAACGATCATGCATTGCGCCGACTGGCTCATGGATCTCGGCCCCGGTGCGGGCCGCCACGGCGGGCAGCTTGTCGCCGAAGGTACGCCGGAACAGATCGCCGCCAATCCCCAATCGTTGACGGGCCGCTATCTTTCGGGCAACGAACGAATTCCCCTTCCGCCAACGCGGCGGCGCTTTGCCAAATCGCGCGTCATCGCGCTCGAAGGCGTAACGACCAACAATCTGAAAAACGTCAGCCTGCAAGTTCCGCTTTCTTCCTTGGTCTGCGTGACGGGCGTGAGCGGATCGGGCAAGAGCTCGCTGGTCGATGAAACGCTCGCCAGGGCCTTGGTCCGCCGCCTGGGCGGAGTTGCACCGAAGCCGGGCCCTCATCTCAGCCTGCGCGGCGTCAACCAGATCGACAAGGTCGTTCAAATCGATCAGTCGCCCATCGGCCGAACGCCCCGAAGCAATCCGGCCACATTCTCCGGCGTGTTCGACGAAATCCGCAAGGTGTTTGCCAACACTCGCGACGCCCGGCAACGCGGCTACAAGGCGGGGCGATTTAGCTTCAACATCAAGGGCGGTCGGTGCGAGGAGTGCCAAGGCCAAGGTCTGCGGCGGATCGAAATGAATTTTCTGCCAGATCTCTATGTCGATTGCCCCGTTTGCGAAGGAAAACGATTCAACCGCCAGACGTTGGAGATCCGCTATCGCGACCGCTCGATTGCCGACGTGCTCGACATGCGCGTCGAAGAAGCCGCCGAGTTCTTCGAGAATTTCCCCGTGATCCGGCGGCTGATCGACAGCCTCATGGAAGTCGGCCTGGGCTACATCACGTTGGGGCAATCCTCTACGACGCTTTCCGGCGGCGAGGCCCAACGCATCAAGCTGGCTACCGAGCTAAGCCGCGTCGATACCGGCAAAACCGTTTACATTCTCGACGAGCCCACCACCGGCCTGCACTTCGACGATATCCGCAAACTGCTGGTCGTCCTCGGCCGTCTGGTCGATTTGGGCAACACCGTCCTGGTGATCGAGCATAATCTCGACGTGATGAAATCGGCCGATTGGATCATCGACCTCGGGCCCGAAGGAGGCGCCGGCGGCGGCCAAATCATCGCCACCGGAACCCCCGAAGAAATCGCCGCTCTCGAATCCAACCACACCGGCCGCTACCTCAAAGCGTGTTTGTAACGGTTTGCTTTTCGGTGTTGTATTGCGTTCTAGTCAGCCAATGAACCGAAGCCCGGGCACCGACTGAAAGGTTGGTCGTCAGGTACGGGAGTACCTGACCTACGGCTGGAACATTAGCAATGTCGGCATTAAAAAACTCCCCTCGCCCGCCAAGCATTGGTATCTACACAACTCTGAATTCACGCAAAGTCATCATGTAGAGAGGGGTGCAATTAAGGAAGAAGGCCAGTACACTCG
>CAYWGR010000041.1:0-33913 GCA_964458015.1 uncultured Planctomycetaceae bacterium | reverse complement strand
TTGATTAGCAAACGCTTACACGTGAGTTTTATAAAAACGTTCGGACACTAGTGATTGTAGACGAGTTGTTACTGATCGAGGTTACCTTCTGCCTGTGAAAAATTTAACCCTGTTTCGAAGGCAGCCAAGGTAATGATGGATGTACAGAGGACTTTTGTGATCTTTTTATTCATAGATATTCTCATTCATGGAACAGCTTGAATTTACCACTCCCCCTAAAAATCACAATGCTTTTGGTGGTGAATGTTTCACAAAATCTCAAACTTGGTATAGTTAGGGGGGAATGAATCGCGTTTTTATATTCAACTGAGGGGGCGAGTTGTTCAACTTTTCACTATTCCAACCGCAACAACAACCGAATAGAATACCAGTATCGAAAGTAAACGATATCAGGAGCCTATCATGGCAACTATTGCGGACTTGACGGCGTTTGATCGGGGGGTTGACCCGATTCTCGATTTTTTCAGCGTCGAGCAAGCCCGTGCGCTGGCGGCCTACCGCGGCGATGACGCGCTGAGAGCAAGAATCGAGGAATTGGCCTCGAAAAACACAGAAGGTGAGTTGACCGAATCCGAGCGGGCCGAATATGAAGGATATATTCAGGCCAATAAGTTTGTTGCCATTCTGCAGGCGAAGGCTAAGAAGCTTCTCGAAAACGGTTGACTCGCATGAACGTCGCTACGCGAAACCAGGTTTGCCGTCGGGCAAATTTCCGTTGCGAGTATTGCGGTTTGCATCAGGACCGTCCCCGTTGGCTGCCTTGCATGTCGAACACATTCTTCCACGAAAACACGGCGGCAGCGATGACCTAGATAATCTTGCCTTAGCTTGCATCGACTGCAATTTGCACAAAGGAAGTAATGTGGCAGGGTTTGATCCTGAAACGGGACAGTTGATGGATTTGTTTCACCCTCGACACCAACTATGGCAGGAGCATTTTGAGCATCGGGGTGCAATGATTGTCGGCAAAACTTCCGTCGGGCGCGTCACGATTGAGGTTATGCAACTGAATGCTGAAGAACGACTGCAATTGCGAATGGCCTCTGGGCAATAGAAATATTACGGAACCAATGCGACTCGGAATTTTCGGCGGCAGTTTTGATCCGGTTCATTGTGGGCATCTGCTTCTGGCGGAATGCTGCCGCGAGCAGTGTCGGCTGGACGCCGTGTGGTTCCTGCCGGCGGCCGTGCCGCCGCACAAGCAGGATCAGGAGCGGACGTCGGCCGAACAGCGTATCGAAATGTTGGAGCTGGCCACGGCCGGCAACCCGGCGTTTTCGGTGTGTCGCTACGAGACGGACCGCGGCGGCGTGAATTTCACGGTCGATACGTTGACGCACTTTTACGAGGAAGACCCGAGCCGGGAGCTGTTTTTCCTGCTGGGGGCCGACATGCTCGCCGATTTGCCGCATTGGCGCAACGCTCCGCGCGTATGCGAGCTGGCCGTCCCGGTCGTGGTTTGTCGCCCCGGTTGCGGGCCGGTCGATTTCGATTGCCTGCGCGAGATCGTCAAGCCCGAGCGACTCGAAGAGATCCGCCGGTGTCAGGTCGAGATGCCCGAGTGCGGCATCAGTTCGACCGAATTGCGACGCCGGATTCAGGCGGCCCAAAGCATCCGTTACCGCGTTCCCCGCTCGGTCGAAATGTATATCGAGACCCACGGATTGTATCGAACAGGTTGACGCATCTAGGATGAGCACCACCCACACGAGGGTCGTGTGGAAGATTGAAACCATTCGACGTATGATGGCATGATGGACAAACTGAAAACACCTATGCAACTATTGAGCGGCAATGAAGCGGTGGCCCTGGCGGCCCGCGATGCGGGCGTCGCCCTGGGCGTCGGCTATCCCGGCACTCCTTCGACCGAAATTCTCGAATGCTTTGACGTTTTGGGCGGCCGGGCCCAGTGGTCGCCGAACGAAAAAGTTGCGTTCGAAGTGGCCCTCGGCGCGGCCTTTGGCGGGGCCGCCGCACTCGTGACCATGAAGCATGTTGGCGTGAACGTGGCCGCCGATCCGCTATTCCCCTCGGCTTATTCCGGCGTGCCTGGCGCGCTGGTGTTGGTTTCGGCCGATGATCCAGGCTTGGCTTCGAGCCAGAACGAGCAAGACAACCGCCGCTATGCCGTGGCTGCGGGGGTTCCGATGCTCGAACCGGCCGATTCGCAAGAGGCTTACGATTTTACGCTCGCGGCCTTTGAGATTTCCGCGAAATGGCACTTGCCGGTCATGCTGCGAATGACGACGCGCGTGTGCCACTCGAAAAGTCTGGTCGAACAGCATGGCCCCGTGCGGCAACCGGTCGAACCGCATTTCACGCGCGATATCGCCGGTCGGGTGATGGTGCCCATGCATGCACGGCCGGCCCATCGGCGTTTGCGTCAGAAGCTGGCGGAAATTGCCGCTTGGAATGAAGCCGGTTCGCTGAACCCAATCGTCGAAGGCAACCGCGACCTGGGCATTATCACATCCGGCATCGTGTTCATGCACGTTCGCGAGGCGGCGCCCAAGGCCGCTGTGCTGAAACTAGGCATGACTTACCCCTTGCCGTTCGAGGAAATTCGCCGGTTCATCGGCAGCGTTCAGCAATGCTTGATTGTCGAGGAGAACGATCCGTATCTCTTCGAGCAGATTCGGGCGGCGGGCATGGAAGTTGAACAGAAACCGGAAATGTATCGGTTTGGCGAGTTGAACGTCGCTCGGGTGCGGCGCATCCTTGCCAACGACACATCGCCCGAGGCCCCGCCCGTGCCCGGCAAACCACCGGCGCTTTGTGTGGGCTGTCCCCACCGCGCGACGTTTGATTTACTGAAAAAACTGAACTGCATCGTCGCGGGCGACATCGGCTGTTATACCTTGGGTGCGATGAAGCCGATCGAGGCAATGGATTCGCAGTTATGCATGGGCGCGAGCATCGGCATGGGTCTGGGCCTGCGCCATGTGCTGCCGGAAGCCGAAGCCCGGCGCGTCGTCAGCGTGATCGGCGACAGCACGTTTTGGCATAGCGGCGTGACCGGCCTGATTGAAATGGTTTACAATCGCCCGGCGACCGGCCACGTGGTGGTGATTCTCGACAATAGCATCACGGCCATGACCGGTCTGCAAGAACACCCGGGCACAGGCCGCACGCTGGGCCACGAGCCGTCGGGCCGCGTCGTTATCGAAAACCTCGTTCGCTCGTTGGGAATCGAGAACGTCACTATTTTGGATCCTGCAACCCGCCAGGAGCAGTTCGAGCAATCGCTGCGCGGCGCTTTGGCCCGCAACGAACTATCGGTCATCATTGCCCGGCGGCCGTGTATTTTGGCCGTGGCCCGCGATAAGAAAGCGCAAAGTTCCGAGAGCAGGGCACAGGAAAGCACTGCTGCACAAGCCGGTAGCGGCGCCCAGGCACAAGGATCAGGAATCAAAGGTCAGGGGCCGGATGCCGGCGGTCGGGGCGACGCTGCTGAAAAAGCCGGCAGCGGTCTCCCGCGAGCGCCGCTGAACATCGTTATCGCCGGTCTAGGCGGGCAGGGCGTGCTGAAGGCTTCGGATATTTTGGCCGATGCGGCCGTATTGTCCGGCTACGACGTAAAAAAGGCGGAAGTACACGGCATGAGCCAACGCGGCGGATCCGTCGCTTGCGACGTTCGCCTGGGGGCAAAGGTCTTGAGCCCGATGGTGCCGCCGGGCGAAACAGATTATCTTGTTGTATTGGCCGAGGATCAGGTCGATTACAATCGGCCGAAGTTGCGCGAGGGCGGCACGTTGATCATTCCGGCCGAAGTCGAAGCATTGCCGTTGCCCAACCGCCGCAGTGCGAACGTGGCGTTGTTGGGCGTTTTGAGTCGCCATCTTGCGATAGACCCCGCGGTCTGGCATGAGGCGATTCGCATGAACATGAATCCCGAACTATTGGAAGTTAATTGCCAAGCTTTTGAACTTGGCCGCAAAGGTACGACGGAGTAAAGGAAAAAAACATGACGCCATCATCCGCTCCCGCGGGGATTCCTCATCCGGCCAGTAAGCCCGACTTCATGCCTCGGGACGAACTGCGTGAGCTGCAATCGGCTCGATTGCGCGAGGTCGTGCAGCTAGCGTATCAAAACGTGGCCCTCTATCGCGATCGTATGGACGTGTTGGGGGTCAAGCCCTCCGACATTCACACGATCAACGATGTGGTGCGTTTGCCGATGACCGTGAAAACCGATCTTCGGGATACCTATCCGTTCGGAATGTTCGCCGCTCCGATGGCGGAAGTGGTACGGCTTCATGCCAGCAGCGGCACGACCGGCAAGCCAATCGTCGTGGCCTATACGCAGTCGGACTTGGACGTATGGCAGAACGTGATGCTCCGCGCCTTGGCCGGCTACGGCCTGCATCAGGGCGATGTCCTGCAAAACGCCTACGGCTATGGGCTTTTCACCGGCGGCCTGGGGCTCCACTACGGAGCCGAAGCCTTGGGCGCGACGGTCATCCCCATTTCCGGCGGCAATACCGATCGCCAAATCATGGTGATGAAGGATTTCGGCGTCTCGGCCATTTCCTGTACGCCGAGCTATTTCCTCCATCTCCTGGATCGGGCCGAGGAAATGGGCGTCGATCTGCGTGAGCTTCCGCTTCGCGCGGGCTGTTTCGGCGCCGAGCCCTGGACCGACGCCATGCGGCAACGGATCGAAGCCTCGGCCGGCATCAAGGCGTTCGACATCTACGGCCTGACCGAAATCATCGGGCCGGGCGTCGGTGCTGAATGCCAACATCAAAACGGCCTGCATATTTTCGAGGACCACTTCTATCCCGAAATCATCAACCCCGACACTCTCGAACCGTTGCCCGACGGCCGCGAAGGCGAGCTGGTTTTCACCACGCTGACCAAGCGGGGCATGCCCATGCTTCGCTACCGCACGCGCGACATCACGTCGATCAAGACCGAAACGTGCGCGTGCGGTCGGACGATCCGTCGCATCGCCCGCATTTCGCACCGCAGCGATGATATGTTCATCATCCGCGGCGTCAACGTGTTTCCGTCGCAGATCGAAACCGCGCTTATGGCCGCCGAGGGCACGCTGCCCCACTACCAAATCGTGCTTACCCGACAACGCGATCTGGACCAAATCGAAGTGTGGGTCGAGGTCACTTCGGATGTGTTCAGCGACCGCGTCGGGGCCATGGAAACCTTGCAGAGCAAACTCGCTCGTCAAATCGAACGCACCATCGGCATCCGCGCGGCGGTGCGGCTGGTCGAACCGCATTCGATTACTCGTAGCGAAGGAAAAGCCAAACGAGTCATTGACAAACGGGAGCTTAAATAATGAAAATCCATCAACTTTCGGTTTTTGTGGAGAATAGCCCCGGGCATCTGCGGGCGCCTTGCCAGGTGCTGGCCGACGCCGGCATCAATTTGGCCACGCTATCGTTGGCCGATACGCGGCAATACGGCATCTTGCGGCTGATCATCGCCGACTGGCAGAAGGCCAAGTCGGTGCTCGAGGACGCCGGTTTTTTGGTCAACGTTTCCGAAGTGTTGGCCGTTGAAGTGCCCGACCGGCCCGGCGGATTGGCCGACGTGCTCAAAGTGATCGAGCAGGCCAAGATGAACGTCGAGTATATGTACGCCTTTGCCGAAAAACGCAACGACAAGGCGGTGCTCGTGTTGCGTTTTGAGAATACCGATGCAGCCATTGAGGCCCTCAAGAATTCCGACGTGAATGTGCTCGAGAGCGTGAATATCTTGGCTTGATCGACCTGCGGCAAATGGCAAGCCGTTGCTGCGATATTGCCCCGCCATGCTTATGCGGATGGGTTTAGTGGGCGTGTCCGCAACCGCCGCCGCATTGGTGGGCCATGGCGCATGAGCTTCGGGAAGGACAACCGGCCGCCGGCGCGACCACATGGCCGGCCGGAGCGCTCATCTGCCGCTCGGCATTGTTGGAACCGCACGACGGGCACGCGGGCTGTTCGTCGTTCCGGATCAATTCCTCAAACTCACAACCGCATTTCTTGCAAGCGTATTCATAAATAGGCATGGATGCTGGTCTCCTGTTCCAACCCCTATTATACTGTACCCAAATCCGATAGGAAAGGGACGAGAGCTGCCGATCATGACCCAACAAACGGCTTTTACACGCGAACAATCGCGACTGGTCGATCAACTGGCTATCGAGCAGTACGGTTTTTCCGGGCTGGTATTGATGGAAAATGCCGGGCGAGGAACGGCCGATGTGCTGTGCCGTCTGGGCATCGCGGGGCCGGTCGCCATCTGTTGCGGCAAGGGAAACAACGCGGGAGATGGTTTTGTCATTGCCCGGCATCTTGATCTACGTGGCCATATGGCGCGCGTGTTGCTTTGGGCCAAGCCGGAGGAATTGGCCGGTGATGCGGCGGCGAATTTTCGCATCCTGGCAAAAACCGATGTGCCCATCACGGTTTTCGACGGGGCCGACCACGATCGTTTGGCTTCCTTGATCGACGATGCCGCGTGGATCGTCGATGCCTTGTTGGGCACTGGTGCGCGAGGCGAGCCTCGGCCGCCGCTCGATGCGGTGATCGATCAACTCAACGCCGCGGCCGCCCCGAAGTTGGCGGTTGATTTGCCCAGCGGTTTGGATTGCGATACCGGACGGCCGGCCAAGCATACGATTCGTGCCGCGGAAACGTGTACGTTCGTGGCTGCGAAAATCGGCTTCTCGATGCCCTCGGCGGTTCCTTATATCGGGCGTTTGCATGTCCTCGATATCGGAACGCCTCGAAAATTATTGGAACAGATTAGCGTGAGCAATTCTCTACAATAGCCGACACTAAGCCCTCCATTGTATACTCGGTCGCCTCGACCGACGGTTCAAACCCAAGCTCGCGAAGCGTGCCGGATGTCAAAGGACTAATGCTCGCCAAGCGTGTTTTGCGCAAGTCTTCGCCGAAAAGTTTCGCCAAGGACCGGGCAATCGCCGAGCTGGTGACTGTGGTCCAATCGATGCGGCCCTCGCGAAGCAGTACGGCAACGGTCGCCTCGGGCTGTTCGACATCCACGCTGGAATAGACCACTGCTTGTTCAACCGTTGCGCCGGCGGCCGAAAGCCGTTCGGCCAAAATTTCGCGGCCGCGACTGGCACGCAGCAATAGAAAACGATGTCCCCGGGCCTCGTTGAGCAATGCTTCCGCGAGGGCCTCGGCACGGAAGGAGTCGGGCACAAGATCGGCAGGAAGCGAATAACGCATCAGCTCGTCGGCCGTGCCAGGCCCAATGGCCGCCACTTTCGCGCGAGGTGAGTGGATGCCCTTTTGCTGCATGCGTTCGCAAAAGAATCGCACGCCGTTGGCGCTGGAGAAAACCAGCCAGTCGAACTCATCCAGCCGGGCCAAGAACGCATCCACCGGCTGCCAATCGCTAGGCGGCTCGATGCGAATGACCGGCTGCCGAATGACTTCGGCCCCCAGAGCATCAAGACGTGCGACCAATGGATCGCGCGGATCGGCCGGGCGCGTCACCATGACGCGAAGACCATCGAGCGGCAAGTCAGTCGGTTGTGAAGTTGTCATGGATACTATTTTAGCAGAACGAGTGCTATACTGGCATCCATGGAAGATTTGTTTAAGAAGAAGGACAGTTTACCATGCCCGAAAAAACCATTTTCAAACGGATTATCGATCGGGAAATTCCTGCCAAGATTGTTTACGAGGACGAGCATTGCTTGGCGTTCGAGGATATTCATCCGGTTGCGCCGGTTCATATCTTGGTGATTCCCAAGCGGGAAATGGAGTCGGTCGACGACGTGACAGAGTCGGATGCCCCCCTGGTCGGGCATTTGTTCGTGGCGATTCGAGCCATTGCCATCCAATTGGGGCTCAAGAACGGCTACCGCGTCGTCACCAATGTCGGCCGCGACTCGGGCCAAGAGGTTCCGCATCTCCATCTCCATCTGCTGGCCGGCCGAAAATTCACCTGGCCGCCGGGATAATGCGATAAAACCAAAAAATTTGGAATCCGTGCGGGGGTGATTGCGTCTATAATAAAGAGAGGAAGCCAGGGCAATAGTCTAGGATAATACCCCCATGTCGAGCGGTACAGCAACACCTCCGCTGCCAGTCGCCGAAGTGCCGGTCATGCCGCTGAACGAGTGCGAAGTGGTGATCGATCAGCGGCTGCGCAAGACGCAACGGCACGTCAAAGGGGTCGATATCGCCGAAGGATTGGTCACCCTGGCCGTTGGCATTCTGGCCTACCTGCTGGCTACCGCCATGATCGATCATTGGCTGGTCGAGGGCGGTCTTGGTTTTGCCGGACGGTTCTGGTTGTGGGCGGCCCTGGTCGGTATTGCGGGCGTATACTTCGCTCGGCGTGTGTTGCCGCCGTTGGTGCGCCGCATCAATCCGCTTTTTGCCGCTGCCACGATCGAGCATAGCCAGCCGACGTTGAAGAACAGTTTAATCAACTTTCTTCTGCTTCGCGGTCATAAGCGAGAACTGGCGATGCCGGTTTATCAAGCGATGGAACGCCGCGCGGCCGACGATTTGAACCATGTCGAAATCGACGTCGTCGTGGATCGTTCGCATGTCATTCGCATGGGCGTGGCGCTCGCGATCGTGCTGGCCGTTTTTAGTTTGTACTTGGTCATCTCGCCGAAAAATCCGATCCGTTCAGCCGCTCGCGTCCTGTTGCCGTGGTCGAACATCGCCGCGCCTACGCGAGTTATGATTCTCGACGTGCAGCCGGGCAATGCCGCTGCCTTTCATGGCGAAAGCGTTATCGTCTCGGCCGAGATCACGGGTTTGAACGAGGCGGATGCTCCGCAATTGATCTACAGCACCGCCGACGGCCAAACGGTCGATCAAAGCATTCCGCTTACGCAATCCGAAGGCGAGTATCGCCATCAGTGCCAGCTCCCGCCCGGCAAACTCGGGATGCAGCAAGATATCATCTATTATCTAGCGGCCGGCGACTGTCGCACCGAGCGCTATCGCGTCAACGTTCAAGTCGCACCGGCAATCGTGGTCGATAGCGTGGCCTATCACTATCCGCCTTACACAGGCATCTCCGATCAAACGGTGGATCGCCAGGGCGATCTACGCGCCATCGAGGGGACCGAGATTACTATTAAGGCGACAGCCAACACCGATATCAAACCGGGTTCCGCCGAAATCGATCTCGGTTGCACGGGCCGGCAAGGGCTTCGGATGTCGGTCGATGGCCGCACGGCCACGGGGCGCTTCACGTTGCGTTTGAATCCCAAGGATCCTGCGCTGGCCGAATACGATGCGTATCAAATCCGTTTTGCCGACCTTCAGGGACGCGAGAATCAGCCGATCCGACACCGCATCGACGTAATCCGCGATCTGCCACCCGACAATGTCCAGATCGTCGAGCCGAAGAAGGACGACGTACAGGTGGCGGTCCGGGGCAAATTGGCGATCAAGGTGCAGGCCGAAGATCCGGATTTCGGGCTCAGGACCGTGGCCGTTCGGGCGCAACGCGAGGAACGAAGTTTGTTGATCCCGCCGCTATTGGATCGGCCGAAACCCGAGTTGGCATGGACCGGCAAATTCACGGGAACCTATGTATTTGAGCCCGGCCGCTTGGGCCTCAAGGCCGGCGACCGCGTTGAGTATTGGGTCGAGGCTGACGACAATCGCGAACCGATGCCCGGCCGCACTCTTAGCAACCGGCAATGGATTACCGTGGTCGATGCCAAAGCAGATAAGCAAGCAGATCGCGGAGAAGCGGAAGAGCAATCGCCGGCGGCCAAAGACGAAAGCGAAAAACCAAAGGACGAAACCCGCGATCAATCGCAAAAGAGCGATTCTCCAAAAGAAGGCGATAAAAACGACGCGAACGAAAAGCCGGCGGAAAATGCTCCCGATGATAAGCAGCCACCCGGCGAAAAGAAGCCCGATCAACCGCAAGAGCAACAAGATCAGCAGCAGCCGTCCGAGTCTTCGAAGGGCGATAAATCGTCCGACTCCAAAGCAGGCCAGGGCGATAACAAGCAAGGTTCCGACAGCACCGGACAAGACAAAGGGCAACAGTCGGGCGATCAACAATCCGGCGATAAGCAGCAAAAATCCCAAGGCGGCGACAACTCCAACGAGCGGGTTGATCCCGATACCGCACCCGGCGATGCCATGCAGGAAATCCTGAATGATCGCCAAAAAGAACAGCAGCAGAACAAACAGCAAGGCAAGGATTCCACGAAGGGAGACCAAGCCAATGATCAAAATCAGCCGTCCGAGGAGAATGGCCAAAAGCCGGGCGAAAAGCAAGAAGGCGAGCAAAAACAACCCTCCGGCGATCAGCAGCAACCCGGCAAGAAAGGCGACGGTGGAAAGAACGCCGGGAAAGACGGCGCTGGAGAAGCCGGTGAACAAAAGCCCGGCGAGGACCAGTCCGGCGATAAGAACGCCGAAGGTAAGAAGGGCGAGGGCAAGAAGGCCGGCAAAGATCAACCCGGCGGTAAGTCCTCGGACCAAAAAGACGCAGGCGACAAACAAGACGGCGGCAAACCTTCCGACAAGCAGAATGCCGACGATAAAAAAGCCGGCAGCAAACAGGGCGGCGCTCAAGGGAAAGAAGGCGAAAAGACCGGAGGCAAAGGTCAGAAGGGCGACAAACAAAAAGCACCCGGCGAGGAAGGTAAGGCTGAAAAGAGCGAAGGCGCAGAGCCAGGCGAAGAAAAGCAAGAGGGCGGCGAGAAGAAGGAGGGCCAACAGGGGCAACCGCAATCGGATAATCAATCCACGCCAGGGGCCGGCAAGAAGACCGACAATCGCTCGGGCGGTACAACGCCGCAGGATGAGAATAAAGACCGCGCGAAAAAGCCCGACCATGCCGCCGACGCGCCCGGTGAGGGACAGGGTGAGAAACAGGAATCGCCGGGCACAAGTTCCAAGCAATCCGATTCGCAGGGTGAGACCGAAGGCGACCGGTCTGGCGGCGGTGAGGCCGGCGGCGGCCAACAGTCGAACAAGAAAGGCGTAGGCGGCGCCGGTTCCCATAAGCCTGCCGATGAAGGCGGCTCGAAGGCCGACGAACAAGGCGAGGGCGAAACCGGCGCCAAGGCCGGCGATCAGACCGCTTCGAAAAAGCCAACCGGCAGCGCCGCCAAACAATCCAGTGAAAACGGGACAGGCACCGGGCAGAAACCCGACGGCAAGGCCGAAGGCGGCAAACCTTCCGATTCCAGTGATCAGGGCCAAGGCACGCCGCAAGATAAAACCTCGGAAGGTGGCAAGGCGGGCAAAAATACTTCGGAAGGCCCCGGCACTCGCGGCTCCGGCCCGCCGACCGGCGGCGGCAAACCCGGCGAGCAAACTGGAGAAGCAACGCCGCCCGAACCGGCCGACAATCTGGCCGATGAAGCGAGTTTGGATTATTCGCGCCGCCAAACGGAATTGGCGTTGGAGCATCTGCGCGACCAATTAGCGAAAGAGAAGCCCGAGTTGCTTGAAAAACTCGGCTGGACGAAAGACGATGCTCGCCGATTTCTCGAACGTTGGGAGCAGATGCGCGCGTCGGCCGGCGAAAAGGGCGCCAACAGCGAGGTTGCACGGAAACGTTTTGAAGACGCCCTGCGTAGCCTCGGGCTCCGTCCTCGCGGCGCAGAACTGAAACACGGCGGCGTCACGACCGACAAACCGCAACAGCAACGCGACGCCAGTCGCTTTGTCCCGCCGCCCGATTGGGCCGAGCAATTCCGCGAATACACCAAAGGCGTTGCCGGAGAGCAACGCGGGAAGTGATTCTTATGTGCCCTGGCGGAACGAATCATTGGTTGGCTGGTTTGAAGGAAAAACTTTGTGCATAATAGTCCATGGATAGGCGCTCTTGGCCCGTTTGTTTTGGGATGCACTCTGTTGCTTCTTCGGAAACCTTATGCTCGCCTAATTATTAACTTCCAGAATAGTTTTTTTGGATTTCGATTTGGTGATAAAGATATTGGGAATTCGGAATGGGTCATCGCTGTTATAGGGGGCATTCTTATTCTGGTTGGTTTGATAGTTGCATTGAAAGATATGTGAGACAGGGGAAATGAGGCGGCATTCATGATTCGGGAACCGACAAGTGGGCCATGCCAACCGCCTCGACCGCGCTCTGACCAGGCTTAACAAAATCAAGGCCAAGAGCTACACTCATGGGATGAACAATCAACTGCCAACACCGTCTGATTTACAGTACAGCTACGAGCGAATCCGTACGATCCTGAGCGATGCTCGATTGCAGGCCTACCGTGCTATCAACACGGCAATGGTGGCGGCCTATTGGGAGATAGGGCGGGTTATTGTTGAGCAGGAACAACGGGGGCAACAGCGGGCTGAATATGGCCAAGCCATCCTTGAGGAGCTTTCTAGTCGTCTTAAGTCCGAATTTGGTAAGGGGTTCGATCCGTCAAATCTGGCCAAGATGCGGGCGTTCTATCTGCTCTACCCGATTTTGGACGCACTGCGTCCAGAATTGTCTTGGACCCACTACCGGCTACTTCTGCGGGTGGAAAAGCCTGAGGCGCGGGCCTTTTACGAATCCGAGGCCGTCAATGCCCGTTGGTCTACCCGCGAACTGGAGCGGCAGATTCACTCTCTGTTGTTCGAGCGTTTGGCGCTCAGTCGGGATCGTGAAGGTGTGCTGGCGCTGGCAGAGAAGGGGCACGAAATTCACCAACCTAGTGACCTTATCAAAGACCCCTACGTGTTGGAGTTTACTGGCCTGCCGCAGAGTGAGCGATACCTTGAATCAGACCTTGAGCAAGCTCTTATCAACAAACTTCGCGAGTTCCTGCTTGAACTCGGCAAGGGATTTGCCTTCATGGCCCGTCAGCAGCGCATCACGATCGACGGCCAACACTACTGGATCGACCTGGTGTTCTATAACCGGCTCACCCGTTCGTTCGTGCTGATCGACTTAAAGGTCGGATCGCTCACACATCAAGACCTTGGGCAGATGCAGATGTATGTGAACTACTACCAACGCGACATTGCTGCGTCCGATGAAAATCCGCCCATCGGGATCGTGCTCTGCACTGACAGGAGTGAAGCCGTCGTGCGATACACGTTGCCCGAAGACAATCAGCAGATTTTTGCCTCTCGCTACAAGCTCTACTTGCCCACGGAAACGGAATTGGCTGCTGAATTGCAGCGTGAACGCCAGGCAATTGAAATGGAGAAGGGAAAGGGGGCCGAGCCCAATGATTGAAAGGCAAGGGCAATTGCATGAGGTTCAGGCGATGCGGCAGATGGTTTGAATGTTCCTTTTGTACCCTCAAGCGATGAAAGGTTAATCGCATTGAATACTCAGGAGGTTGCAAGCCACAGTGACGTCTGTTCTCCAAAACGGCTACGGAAAGTTCCTTGGCAGATTTGGATTGTCTCGGCATTGCTTGTGATCGAAGGTATCGGTAACCTTCTTCTCATACCCACGGTCCCAGCGGCACTCTGGTGGTTCCTGGCAAAATGCCTTTTCATCACGGGACTGGTGAGGGGATGGAAGTGGGTATTCTGCCTATTTCTTGTGGTGAGTGTAATTCATGTGCTGTACTTCTTGCAGACCGCACCTTTTGTTGCATCCGCAAATCTTTTTCTGATCGTGCTGGTTGCTACAGCATTTCGATTTTATTTCCCGTCTAGGGATGTTAAAGCGTAGGAAGGAAAGGGGTGACGAGCGAATAAGGTGACAGGTACTTACGACTAAGGAATTACCATGAGTTCCTGACACCGCTGTTTTTGAAAAGGAGACGGGAGTATGTCCAGTTATTCAGACCGTCAAATGAGGTCGCCAATCGAGATACTGAAATACCTTGATGAGTATTACATCCATATGCTTGAGCGGCCCAGCATGTATTCTCCATCTCCCGTTGGGATGGAGAATACCATACAATTTATTGAGAACCTACGAGCTTTTATTCTCAACGATCCACAACAGTCGCAGCTTTACAATGAATATCTGCTGTCCCTTGGCTATGGCGCGAGGGGCTGCTCTCATGTTGAAGGCGTAGACGACCACAGATCGAAACATGACCTTGTTTTGTTAGACAAAGTCACGGAGGTATTAAGGCAATTCCTAAAGAAGGAAGGTAGGCCTCTGGAAATTGAAAATATGAGCGGAAAAAGTGCCATTTGTTCTTGATAATGTCTATTCGAAATGTCACATATCGAACACATTGAACAACGTCCAATACCATGGATAATGCTCGTTGCCGTAACAGGCCCTCCAGCCAATACGTACTTGCAGGGCTGCTTGGGTGCGTATGTTACTGCGATAGCCGTAGCACACTCGCGCGACGAGTGCTTGGCACAGGTTGCGGAGACGGTACGGACCATTGGCCTGAAGATGGAAGAGGTCGTATGGTGCGAAATGCTTCGAGAGCGTTTGGCTAAGTATGACATAGAGGATTACCTTCTTGACCTAGCGAGTGCTACAGAGGCGGATGGTAGAACACGCTTTGGCGTCTTTCATGTGTGGGAAGATGAGGACAATGATATGTCAGCGGCTGAAGCTAACAGATTTGTCCTGCTCCAACAAACTTCGCCGCCCGCAGCGAATGACAAGCAAACTCCACGGAAATGCGGTGATAACGGCGAAAACGAGATGCATATTGGACGGCCGACCGAACTGCCGAGCTAGAATTGCCGACATTTTTTGACAATTCAGCGGCGTCGGGAAACCAGCGTCCCTGGTGCGCCCTGTAATTCAGGCGTTTCCCGATTCCTCCGGCTGGATGCCCCCCACCGATGGCGGTGGGGATTTCCGCCTTGCATTGGCTTATTTCTGAACGTACAATTGTCCAAAAGTCGTAAAGTCTAACGCCAATTCAAGATACGAGGATGTGATGGCCAGGAAGGTTATCCTCGACGTCGACCCGGGCATCGACGATGCCATGGCTTTGTGCTTGGCACTGTCGAATCCGGATTTAGACGTCGTGGCTGTAACGGCCGTGGGGGGCAATGTCTCGCCGGCCCAATCGACGCGCAATGTGCAGGCGATCATCGAACAATTGGATCCGCCGCGCTGGCCCCGTTTGGGGGCAGCCTCGGAGCCGGACAGCCATTTGACGTTCGATCGTCGCAATCTCTACGGCAGCGATGGCCTGGGCGGCGCCAATTTCGTGGTGGCCGAACGCCAGCATCTGCTGCCTTCGGAAAAAGTAATCTGCGACCAGGTGCGCGACGCTCCGCATGAAGTGACGATCGTCGCGCTGGGACCGCTGACCAACATCGCCAGGGCCTTTGTGCGCGATCCGGAATTGCCCACGTTGGTCGGCCGCATCGTGATCATGGGCGGAACGGTTTCGGGGCCGGGCAACATTACTCCGGCGGCCGAATTCAATATGTTCAGCGATCCGATTTCGGCCCAAACGGTTTTTCGTTCACCCTCGACCAAAACGCTCATCCCGCTCGATGTGACCAACCGCGTTGAGTTGAGCTACGATCTGTTCAACCAGTTGCCGGACGAATCCACGCGCATCGGACATTTGTTGCGGCTGCTTTTGCCCCCGGCGTATCGCGGCTATCGTCAGCAATTCGGGCTCGAGGGCATCCATGTTCACGATACCGTCACCTTGATGGCCGTCGTGCATCCCGAGCTGTTTACCACGAAGTCGATGGCCGGCGACGTGGAGACGCAGGGCGAGTTGACGGTCGGCGCGACGGTTTTCGATCGTCGTCGCGTGCCGGCTTGGCGTCATAACATGGAAGTGGCGGTCGATATGCAGAAAGATGCCGTCGTGGAAGCGATACTGCGTGATCTTGCGGGCCATTAAAGATCGTACGGCCAAGCGGCTTGCCGACATGCGTTCCCAGGGCCTTCGGCCTCGTTTCTCGTCATGCCGAGGCGATAAGCCGCTTGGTAAACCTCACGGCAGGGCGAAATAATCCGCTTCTTTTCGTGCCTTTTTCGTGCAATGGTGCTGTTTGCTTTCGCATTTCTTGCGAAAACGTCGTATAACCGTTAGCTATCGTCGTATGACCTATCCTTGAGTAAGGGCATCGCTTAATAAGTAACGTCGGCCACAAGAAATGGCGTTTTCTGAATTGCGAGATGTCGTTCATGGAAGACTCTAAAGCCAAGAATGCCGCGAATGCAAGAGAACTGGCGAAAACAGTTGCGCAGACATTCCAGTTGGATTTGACGTATCTTGCGCAGAAAACTCTTGAAATCGCCGGAGAAATTCTCGTAGTCCTCGATGCCCGGGGCAATATCCGCTTTATGAACCACAAAGGGCATGAAGTGCTGGGCCATGAGGAAGACGATTTGATCGGCAAAAACTGGATCAAAACGTGCGTTCCAAAACAGGATCGTTCCCAGGTCGCGGAGATATTCCACCAAATCATGGCCGATCAGGTCCAGTTGGTCGAGTATGCCGAGAACGCGATCTTGACCCGATCGGGAGAGGAACGAATCATCGCTTGGCACAATACCGTGCTGCGGGATGATCGCGGCAATTGCATCGGCACGCTGAGTTCCGGCGAGGATATCACCGAACGGAAACGAACCGAGGAATCGTTGCGTCAAAGCGAGGAACGGTTCCGGTGCATGGTTGAAACGTCTCCCGATGCCATCGCCATCATGGAATTGGACGGCCGATTGATTCTTGTGAATCATCAAGCTGCCCGATTGTACGGCGTCGAAACGGAAGAGGATCTACTGACGCAGGCGAAGACGTGTTTTGATACGATTGCGCCCGAAGATCGTAAGCGGGTGGAGGAGGACATCGAGAAGGTCATCGCCACGGATATTACCCGGACGTTGGAGTATTGTCTTTTGCGGAAAGACGGCACGCGCTGGCCGGCGGAAATTCGCACTTCGGTCCATCGAGATGCCGAGGGAAATCCCAAGGCTTTAATCTCCGTCATTCGCGACATCACCAATCGCAAGAGAGTCGAGCAAGAATTGATCCGGGCAAAGCGTGAGGCCGAAGCGGCTAATTACGCAAAAAGCACCTTCCTGGCCAATATGAGCCACGAGATCCGCACGCCGATGACGGCCATCTTGGGGTTCGCCGATCTGCTGGCGACCCCCAATCTTCCGCCCGAGGAGCATCACGAGTTTTTGGAAACCATTCGCCGCAACGGCGAAGCCTTGATGGCATTGATCAACGATATTCTTGACTTGTCGAAAATCGAGGCGGGCAAGATGGCCGTCGAGTATGCCCTTTGTTCCTTGCGACGGCTCATCGACGATATCGTCGAAACCGTGGAAATGCGCACACGGGAAAAAAATCTGGATCTCACCGTTGACTATGATTCTACTCTGCCGGAAGTGATTCGGACTGATCCCGCGAAGCTTCGTCAGATTTTGATCAATTTGGTGGGAAATGCCGTTAAATTTACCGAGCGCGGCGGCATACGAATCGACGTGCGATACGGCAAAACGGCGAGCGATAAGATGCAGTTGCAGTTTGCGGTATCCGACACCGGCATCGGCATGAAAGCCGAAGAAATCGGCTTGCTTTTCCAGCCGTTCACCCAGGCCGACGTTTCCACCACGCGGCGTTTCGGAGGTACGGGGCTTGGCTTGGCGATTTCCAAGCGATTGGCCAATATGCTCGGCGGCGACATCGAAGTGACCAGCGAATGGAACAAAGGCAGCACCTTCACGCTGACCATATGCGCGGAACCGGTGGAGGGCGCGCACTAGCAAAATGCCTTGAATACGTTACACTAAAATGGATGAAAGCATTATTCCCTCCCGCAAACCTTCCCGCCGACGCTCGCCGAACGTTTCGATTCCATCTCACCTACGCCTTGCTGGATGCTGCCTGCGGTGGGATCTTGCTGAATGCGCCGTTTGTGGCCCTGCGAGCTATTGAAGGGCAAAATTGGCAACTGCCGATCCGCGATTTTTTGGCAGGCATCGGCATGTTGCCCGCCTTGTATCTCGGTAGCTGGATGGCGTCGCGTCGTAAAATGCCGTTCGTGTTCATACCGGGGATTCTCGCATGTTTGAGCGCGCTTGTCATGGCCGCCATGACGCTGGCCGGCAGCGCTTTCTGGATGCTCACGCTTTTCGGCGTGGGGGCCATGTTGGATGCCATGATTCGCCCGGCCATAACGGCCGTCTTGCGTGAAAACTATCCCGTTGCACAACGCGGCCACGTCACGGCGGTCGTCCGGCAATGGTCCTCGCTGGTATTCGTGGCCGTCAACTTGTCGGCGGCGTATTTCCTTGGATTGGCCGACAAATCCTCGGTCGGAGTTGTCGCCGCATCTCAAATGGCGTTTGCGACCTTGCTCGGCTTCGTTGGTTATCTGTGTTTCCGATTGATTCCCACCAAAGCACCGCCTGCCGATGGTCGGCCGATGATGCGATTGGCATTTTTCGAAAACATTCGTGAAGCGGCCGGCGTCGTATGGCACGACGGGCGTTATCGGCGATTTCTTACCGGGTGCTTGATCGAAGCGTTTTTCTACATGCTCTACATGCCCGCGATTATGGCATTGTTGAGCAAGACGCTCGGCTTCGATTACCTTTGGTGCGCGCTTTTGATGCACGGCATTCCAACGATCACGGCTTTTTTAACCACCGGACTCCTGGGCTGGTGGTTCGATCGCTCGAATCCTTGGGTATCCTGGGCGTGGGTCCGGTTCGCTTTCGGGCTCGACGCACTATTGCTCGCCTTGACTCCGGCGGCGGCAATCATTCTGCCTCCGCTGGTTTTTGTCTTGCCCATTCTAGGTCGCCTGCTGCGAGGCAGCGTTCAAGGCGGATGGTTTGTTCTATGGTGGCAGATCGGCGTCACGCACTTCGCTCCCCCGGGCGAAGACACGAGCCGCTATGCAGGCATTATGGTCTTCATCAACGGCATAGCGAAGATTGCCGCAGCTTCCGCGGGCATGGCGCTCTTATCGCTACAGTTCCGCCCTGTCACATTGCTTTGGATGGGCGGGGCCGGTGTGATTGCGACAGGCGTTTACTCGCTTCGCCAAGCGGTCCGCGAACGCAAGGAACATGGCCCTGAAACGTTTGCCGCCTTCGAATCCCAATTCCAAAAATAGCGGCGATTTACGGCGTCAACACGATCTTGCCGGTCAACGTGCCTGCTTTCCACAACGTGTTGTCTTCTTGCAGGCGGTGGGCCGCGGCGGCTTCGGAAAGTTTCATCACGCGGCCGATCTGCGGCTTGAGCTTGCCTTTGGCCATCCAGCGGTTGATTTCGGCCGCACACTTTCGTTGTTCTTCCGGCGGCGCGTTGAACATGGCAAAACCGAAGAGCTTCGCGTCTTTGACGTAGAAAGGCCCGACGGGGAATTGGGGGCGTGAATCTCGCCCTGCCATGATGATGATGCGACCGCGAAATGCCAGATGTTTGACGATCAGATCGAAATCTTGCTCGCGCAAGGTCTCGAACCAAACGTCGATAGCGCCAAACTTGCTCAATTCGGCATCGACGTTGTCGTTCTTATAGTTGATCGCCGTGGTTGCGCCCAGTTGACGACAAATTTTAATTTTTTCGGTACTGCCGGCTGTGGTGAACACGCGCGCGCCGACGGCGCGCGCCATCTGCACGACGCACGACCCGACGCCGCCCGTCCCGCCGTTGACCATCACGCTTTCGCCCATCTTCAGTTGGGCATCGCGGAACAATCCGAGGTGCGCGGTGATTGCCGTCAATGCAAGAGCCGCGGCATCTTGATCCGCCACGTCTTCCGGCGTCGGATAGAGCCAGCATTCATCCACGGCGGCATATTCGGCGAAGGTGCCTTGACGGCCCAGCAGGCCCTGATTGCTTCCCCAAACGCGATCGCCCTTCTGAAATCTTTTTACGGCCGGCCCAACGGCCTCGACAACGCCGGCAAGATCACAGCCGATTACAAACGGCTTAGGCAGATCCATCGGATACATGCCTGCCCGGATGTAGGTATCGACGGGGTTTACGGCAACGGCTTTGACCTTAACGAGAACTTGATTATCAGCGGGTTTGGGTTTTGGCACATTCCCGTAAATAATATTTTCAGCCGGTCCTGTTTTTTCAAGATAGGCAGCTTTCATGCACAACACCTTTAAGGACGACTAGAAACGTGACCAAAACAAACAAAAAAGTTACACCGCCGAAATAAGTATCCTGTAGTGGGGATTACTTTATCCATTATACGGAAAGCCCCTATCTGGGAGAATGCCTCTTCAGGGATGAAAGAGGGTGGAGCTGTGGTTAGCCGCACGTTAGAGGGCTCTACCGCAGGTGTTTAAGCCTAAGAAGGCAATAAAAAAACGGGTCTAGTGAGAACTGCGCAATATTTGCACGACTCCTGGATTTTTTACCTCGAAAAAAACTTCGTATTTTGCCATTGACCCACCTGTTAAGGTATCTATAATCCGCCGAAGTTTTTTGTCTAGCACGCCAAGGATGGCGGGGTCCCCTGGATTGGGTGGAAAAAATCGCCTAATCGGGAAAGTTTGCAAAAAACAAATAATCAATTGCGTTGTGGATTTCGATTTTAATTCTTGAGACGCTTGATTGACGTCGTGTGTTGTCACCGACAAGCCGAGTGCAAGCATTCGTCGAAGTTCATGCGTTGTTCCGAGTGTGATTTGTTAATAACACGTTCTCTTCGAAGGGCACGGAAGCCATGCGTACCAACGTAGCAGGATGTCTACTCGCCGTTTCGATGTTGATCATCTCCGGCTGTTATAGCGGTGGTCAATGGACAATGCCTTGGAAGAGCAGTCCCTTCCAATCCACGCAAGGCGTTACCCCCGGCGCTGTCGGTTCGCCGCAAAAGCCGGCGGGGATTGCCGCGAACGGCAAGAGCAACTCGATGGCTCCACCCTCGGGTTATGCATTCAATAATTCAGCCACCACGCCGCCTGTTACCGCGCAAGGCACGGCCGCTACGGCTGGTGTGTTGAATTCAGGCTACCCGACGTCCTCATCCTCTCCGCAGTATTCGTATCCCACAACGCCGACGAATACCGCCTCGACGACATCGCCGTCGGGCGGCTATGCTCCGGCTTATACGGCCAGCACGGCGGGCGTGCCCGGCGTAGGCGCATACGGCGCCTCACCCGCAAGCTCCGGTGGTTATGGTGCTTCCAATACCGCTCCCACGTCATCGTATAGCGTAGGCACTGGCGCCAACAACGGATACGGCAATTCGACTGCGCCCAGCTACGGAGCATCGCCCTCGACTTCCTCGTACAATGCTGCTCCGGCTTCGTCTAATAACGGCGCTGCCGCTCCTTGGGGTGGATATCCCACGACGAACACGGCTCCGGCCGATCAAAACCCCGTACGCCCTGCTGCTTCCTATCCTGCACCCAACACGGGCGCTAGCCAATACACCGCATCTGTCGATCGGTATAGCAGTGCAACCGCCGCTCCGGCAGGATCAGGATATGGGACAAGTACAAATGCGGCTGCGGATGCCGGCGCGCGCTATGGCAATGCAACATCCAACACGGGTTCATCGGGTGCGAATGCCGCTTTGGTCGGCGACCGCTACTCGAATCAAGATAGCAGTTCGGCATCGTTGGTAGGCAATCGCTATGCAACGCCGAGCGCCTCGCCTGCTGTTGGCAACGGCGGTTATACGCCGCCGGCCGCGGATACAAATCCAATGGGTACAAGCGGCAGCACGGCCCCGGGAACGCCCGATGCTTCGAACTATGCACCGCCCGGCGGTTTCTCGGCGCCTTCCAGCAACAACAGCACCGATTATCGGCCCGGCAGCACCACGAGCTATACGCCGCGTAGTTCGACCAATCCAGGCGTTCTGACATTAACGCCGAAGCCTGCCGCTGCCGTCGGCGTCCAACCGGCTAGCTACAACCAGCCGGTAACGACCGGCATGTAGTTTTTATCGGGTGCAGCAATTTTTCTGGGCTGTCATTCTGAGCGAAGCGAAGAATCTTCGCGATTCCGGTGAGCATACGGATTCTAATTTGATATTGCGCGGATATTGCCGCGATTACATTTTTGCTCTCGCTTTGCAAACTACCTGTTCCATAGCCCGAAGGGCTTTAGCAAGACAGCCTAGGGTTGTCGCGCAGCGACTACCCTAGGAACCGGAATTTTTCTCAACTCCAAACCCCAACGGGGTTTCAGAGTACACTGTTATACTACGGAACCCTTGCAGGGTTCATTGTATGATATCCCACGTTCCCCAGGGTAGCCGCTCGGCGCGGCAACCCTGGGCTATCTTCCGTAAGCCCGTTGGGCTATAGGTCGCATAGTTTCAAATTAGGATTCGTGTCAGAATGACTATTTGCCATGTTTTGTTATCAGATCCCATGTTAGTTACTGTTCTTATTGATGCGCCAATGTCCCAGATTCCATCGCAAAATCCCGCTGCTGATTTTGTCTTTGCGTAGTGGAATCAAGTTTGCGAAATAGCTCTACCGTTGGACGGGAACATTTAGGCAATGCCATGAGTTGAAGGCTGGAAATTGCCTATTTTTACATTTCCGCCACCTTTCCATGCTCGGAAAAACGCGATAGGATAGGGGGCATGAATACGCCCGAAATCCCTTCCCTCCGTGCGAATCCCAAACCGTTGCCCGAGAACTTTGTTTCCGTGCAACCAGGGGGGGGGAAGTGCTACAGCATCGAGCTGGCCTGGGGGCGTTTGCGCCGCTGGTGGTTGAAGCGGTTTCGGCCGGGCTATGTCCGCCGCATGGCTGCCTTGCGCCATGGTGATACCGTTGGCGCTCCTCATGAAATTCTCGATCCGCGCGACTTGAAATTCTGCCGCAACCGGTGCTCGTGTTATTGGGATCCGGCCGATGATCCGTTTCGATATCGCGATCGTTTGCCCTTCGCCCGCTGGGGCTTGGCCGAGTTGCAACTGATGGGGCTTCCCTTGCTGGCCTGCACGCTCCTCTTGGCCCAGTTCTGCTGGTATCTGGCACCCATCCCCGGCGCGTTGCTGTGTCTGGTCGTCTATTTTTTCCGCGATCCCTTGCGGCAAGTGCCGAGCGAGCCTGGCCTATTGGTCGCGCCGGCCGACGGCAAGGTGGTGGAAATAACCCACCTTCCGCACGACGAATTTGTCGGGGGTCCGGCCGTTCGGATCGGTATTTTCCTTTCGATTTTCAACGTACACTTGAACCGGGCCCCCTGTGCCTCGCGGGTGATCGAGCTGCGCTATTATCCGGGCGGTTTTCTGAATGCCTTGAATCCCGAGAGCGCGATCAAAAACGAAAACGCCTGGATCGGATTGGAAGAAGATGCCGCGCCCTATCGCAAGATGGTCGTGCGGCAGATTTCCGGAGCCATCGCCCGGCGAATCGTTTGCGACCTGCGGCCGGGCGAATCGCTTGCACGAGGGCAGAAGCTCGGCATGATCAAACTGGGCTCGCGCACCGAACTGATTATTCCCGACAGCGAAGAGTTGAAAATCGAAGTTGCCATCGGCCAGAAAATCATGGCCGGAACAACCGTGATGGCCCAATACCATACGAAGCAGCAAGCCGTTCCTCCTGCGTCGAATACTACGTCCTGACCCCTTGTTGTTGTTTTATGCGTCCCATTCGCACGATCGCCGTTTTTCCGACCCTGCTGACGCTGGGGAACCTGATTTGCGGGTTCTTCGCGATCGTCGTGGCGGCGCGGATCGAAAAGCCCGAGGCGCTTGTAAGCGATAACTTTCTGCTCGATACGCGCAATGTGATGCAGAGCGGATGCCTGATATTTCTCGCAATGGTGTTCGACGGTTTGGACGGCTACGTTGCTCGTTTAACGCGGGCGTCGAGCGATTTCGGCGCGCAGTTGGACAGCCTGTGCGATGTGGTAAGTTTCGGCGTCGCGCCGGGTTTTTTGCTGGTCAAGATGTGCCCGCAATTCACCTATATGCACGATCAAGCGGTGTGGGTCATCGCGGCGGCGTTTGCGGCGTGTGCGGCGTTGCGGTTGGCGCGGTTCAATGTCGAGACCAACGATGACGACGATCATCTGTATTTTAGTGGATTGCCCAGCCCCGCGGCCGCGGCGGTCGTGGCCGGTTTCGCCATTGCATTCTACACATTGCGTCATAACCCCAGCGACATGCAAAACTGGGTTTCGGACTTGAAAAAATGGATCGACATGGCGCTGCAATACGTATTGCCGTATTTCGGCCTTGCGGTGGCGTTGTTGATGGTTTCGCGGATTCGCTATCCCCATGTCACGAATCGCGTGTTGCGAGGCCACCGCAGTTTCGGCCATGTGGTGTCGATTGTGTTTTTCTTCGTGGCGATCATGGTGGTGCGCGGCTACGCCATTCCCATCGCCGCGTGCGCGTTTGTGCTTTACGGCCCGATCCACGTCGCTTGGCGCAAGTGGGTCGAGCGTCGTCCGCCCGAAGAACCGTTGTTTTAGGCTGGGGATTCGAGATCAGGGATTAGAAAGAGTGGAGTGAAAGATGTTTTCTGGAATTGTTGAAGCGTTGGGGACGGTTGTCGAACTGCGCGACGAGCCGCCGGGCTGCCGGCTGTTCGTCCGAGAGCCGAAGATTGCCGCGGATACGAATGTGGCCGATAGCATTTCGGTGAACGGTTGCTGTTTGACGGTTGTTGAGCGGCAAGGCGACACATTCGCTTTCCAAGCAGGCCCCGAAACGCTTGCCCGAACCAACTTGGGCGAACTGAAGCCCGGTAGCCGCGTGAATCTTGAAAGGGCGCTGGCGGTCAACCAGCGTTTGGGCGGCCATTTCGTCAGCGGACATATCGACGGCGTCGGTACGCTTTTGAAGCGAGACGATTCAGGAGAGTGGTCGACGTTTTGGTTCGCCGTTCCACGCGAGTTGGCCGTCCAGATGGCCTCGAAGGGCTCGATTGCCGTCGATGGCGTCAGCTTGACCATCGTAGCCAGCGAACCCGACCGCTTCAGCATTGCCCTCATTCCCTACACGCTCGATGTGACCACTTTGGGTCGCTTGCAACCGGGCGGCCGGGTAAATCTTGAAACCGATTTGCTGGCGAAATACGTGCAACGACTGGTGGAATCCAAAGAATGGTAGATCACATTTCCGCTGAAGCGGCCAACCGCCAGACGCTCTCGTTTCTACTGAAGCGATTCGAGGAAACGGGCATTCGGCCGCATAATAAGTACGGCCAGAATTTTCTGATCGACCTGAATTTGCTCGATGTATTGCTCGAATCCGCGGCGCTGACGCGCGATGACGTCGTGCTCGAGATCGGCACGGGCACGGGCTCGCTCACGGCTCAAATGGCCAAACGCGCCGGGGCCGTGGTCACCGTCGAGATTGATCCGCCGCTCTACCAATTGGCCAGCGAGGAATTGCACAACTTCGACAATGTGGTGATGCTTCAAGTCGATGCTTTGAAAAATAAGAACAACCTGAATCCGGTTGTGTTGGAAGCTGTGACCGCGCAGTTGGCGGCCGCGCCGGGACGACGGCTGAAATTAGCCGCCAATTTGCCGTACAACATCGCTACGCCGATCCTCAGCAATTTGCTGTATTTCGACCCTTCGCCGGTCACGATGACCGTGACGATACAGAAGGAACTGGCCGAAAGAATCACAGCCCCGCCGGGCAGCAAGGACTACAGCGCGCTCAGCATTTGGATTCAATCGCAATGTCGGACGGAAATTTTGCGGATCTTGCCGCCCGGCGTCTTTTGGCCTCGCCCGAAGGTATCTTCCGCCTTCCTGCAAATCACGCTCGATGAGAGCCTCCGGCGGCGAATTCCCGACCGCAAGTACTTCCACGAATTCGTTCGGGCGATGTTTTTGCACCGGCGCAAGTTCCTGCGGTCGGAATTGGTCAGCGTCGTGAAAGGCCGGCTAGGCAAACCCGAGGTTGACGCCATTCTCGATCGACTTGGTCTCGACGGCACCCTCCGGGCCGAATCGCTCGATGTCGAAACCATGTTGGCCCTCTGCGAAGCCGTCCGGCTTCATGCATAATAGGATAATTGTCTTGCAAGCAGAGTAGCCGGGAGCTAACAGCCTTTTTTTGCGAAGAATTCTTCATGCACAATAGCCGGGAGCTAACAGCTCCCGGAGTGTGCCTTAATCCGCAGTTCCCTCCGGGAGCTGTTAGCTCCCGGCTATTTTTCGTGAAATATGCAACCGAATTTCCGCTGCAATCGGTTGCTATGTCCCCATGCGTCATTCCCATGTGTCAGCCTGATTGACCGATTTGTCGGGTTCTAGTACGATGCAGCGGTGGACCCACGAGGATTTCCGTCATGCAATTCATAGAAATGTCGGGCAAGGCGTTGCGGCGAATCGTCCGCGACGACGAACTGCATCCCCGCGAATTGTCAAAGCTCGGCATCACCGACGAAAGCGTCGTGCGCATCAACCGCCAGGGCGATATCGAAGTTCGCCGCGCCAGCCGGTGGGATCTCGTCGGCGGTCTGCTGGGCGAGTTCGAACACCGCATCAAGGACGAGACGGGCCTGACGTGGGTATGACCGCCTTGCCTTCCGCCATTGCCAGCCGTTCGGCGACCGGCGGATGGCTGTGGAATAAAAGCACGTCGAGCCAATGGGGCTGGGGATCGTCTTTGTTCAGTCGGGCCAACTTGCGAAACGCCGATAGATAAGCGTCGTTCTTCCCCGTTCGCTCCAAGGCATACCGGTCGCTCTGACGCTCGAAGCGACGGCTAACGGCGTTCTGAAGCGGTTCGAGCAGCATGGCGAATAACGTCAGGATCAACAGCAGAAGCGGCAGCGTCGCAATCGGAAGATGGGCATAGTCGAACGCGCCGCCGTTGCGACCGACCCAGGCCGTGAGCAATCGGTCGCAAAGCCAGAAACCGGCCGTGCTGTACAAAACGCCCATCACCAGCATTTTGCGAATATGATGAAACGCCTGATGGCCGATCTCGTGGGCGAAGACCACTTCGATCTCGTCGGGCGAGAAGCCGTCAAGAAGCGTATCGCCCAACAATACGCGGCGGGTGCGGCCCAGGCCTGCCAACATCGCGTTGGCTTTGACCGTTTCGTCGCTCAAATTCATGCGGTAAACACCCTCGATCGAAAGGTCCGTGCCCTCGGCCAGGCGCGCGATGCGTTCGGTAAGTTCGGGGGAGTCGAGTTTTTCGATCTTGTAGAAGAGCGGCAGAATCAGCACGGGCGCTAGTTGTCCCAGCACGATGCTGACGGCGAAAAACAACGCCGCGGCCACGAGCCACCATGTCGGACCGACCGTCCAGATGAGCCAATACAGCCCTAGGATCATGATCGCCGAAAAACCGACGGCCAGCAAGTTTCGTTTCGTGTATTGCCAAAGCCATCGGCCGAACGTTTGCGTGCTGAGCTTGAACTGATGCTCTAAAATGTGGCCGGAATAAAGCGAGAGCGGAAAGGAGACGGCAATGTGGATGGCCGTCAGGATCAACAACAGCGAACAGAGCCGCAGAGACCAGTTTTCGGCCAAAAGCGTGCTGTTTTGCAACCAGGCGTCGAGCGGCGAGGCCAACAAAAACGCCGCGACCGCTAAATAAGCGACGTCAATCACCTTATCGCTCAAGGCGCACGCCAAATCGAGCCGGCCATAGCGTTTTGCCTCGGCCAGTTCCGTTTCGGTCATGCCGACCGTGCCGCGTTCAAGATCGGGAGGCGAATCTTGCGGTTGCATGATGATTTTCCGATCCGGGTTCAGTACAGGTCGCCCGACTTCCGCATCCTTGCGTCCGGCTTAATCCTTCAGCATGGCCTTGCGAACGGCGTCCAAGTCGACGCCCAAAATCTCTTGGGCAAGCTTGCCGAGCGTTGCGGCATCGGCCTGGATATGGACCGTGCGATGGCAATGCGTCAGCGATTCGCCGGTTTTCAGCACGGGGGCGGGAGAGATCGACTCGATTTCATAAAAGGCCCCCAATTGTTTGCCCAGATCGTTCGGCCCGTCGTTGTAGGCGTTGACCACGTCGCCCTTGAACGGCTCGGCCTGCGGCATTTCCCACATGTTGTTGATGTAGTTGTGCTTCGTCGGATCTTTCGGCATGTTGAATTGAACGAGCGTCAGTACGCCGGAGGCAAAGTCGATCGAACCCAACACGTTGCGGGCTCGCTTTTGCGAAACGCCGATCTTGGAACGATAATTGTTGTCGGCGCGGAACAGGACGGCCTCGGGCGTGACCTTCAAACGATCGGCCGGAACAGTGCCGAAATAGTTGGACTGAACCGTCGGGCCAAGCTCCGACTCCGGGCCGGCTTTATAGGGAACCAGGATGATGCACTTTGGCGACGAGTTCATCATGCCCAAAATCCAGATCGAGACGAGCCCCTTTTCTTTCGAGAATTCGGGGCCGCGGTTGGTGATCGTGTTGGCGGTTTCATAGCCAACCGTTTTTACACCGTCTTCGTCGAGCATCGCCGCGGCCTCTTCGCCGAACATGCTTTTGAAATTATTCATTAAAAGCAATTTGACGTTGCGGACGACGCCCAAGTCGAAGGACGAGCCCGAGGCATTTTGGAATTTCATGTGGGCCGTCATACTAACTCCGCCTTCTTCGTCCGAGACGGCCGTCCAGCCGCCCTCATTGAAAGCCGGCGGTGTGCGCCAGTCTTTTAGCGTTTGCTTTTGGCCGGGCTTGAACCATAGGCTGAACTGCCCGCCCTCGGGGCAAAGCCACATGCGTTCTTCCGCGCCGTAGTTATTGAATTGCAGGTCGTTTTTTCCCGCGTCGATGAAGTCGCGATGGATGAAGCCAAAGCTTGGGCCTTCCAGCCCACCGCAGGTCGAGGTCATCACGCGGCCTTGCCACTCGGGCGTAATGGCCACTCGAGCGCTGCCGTTTGGGCTGGTCAGTTCGATCAACTTGGTGTGTTTGTTCAGATAATCGCGTGCTTCGCCATACGACATGATTTTGCCTTTCTTTTCCGCGCCCCGCGCTGTTGCGGCCGAGGCGACCGTCATGCTCACCAAAACCAACCAAACCCACGGCCGGAATAACGGAAAACACGACATGACAAGAACTCCTGATTTTACAGTATGAAAATTTAACGCTCAGCAAGCGGGAATTTCTTCCCCACGGATAATGTCCTCGAAGGTCTGCCGGCGGCGAATCAGATGGGCGACGCCGTCGCGGATCAAGACCTCGGCAGCCAACGACCGGCTGTTGTAATTCGAGCCCATCACGAAGCCATAAGCGCCGGCGCACTCGATCACCAGAAAATCGCCGACCTTGGCCTCGGGCAGCCGCCGTGTCGTGACGAAACCGCCCTCTTCTTGCGTGAAAATATCGCCCGACTCGCACAACGGCCCGCCGACGATTACGTCGCATTCCGGCCGACTCGCCGCGCTATCGGCCGGCGCGATCGACATGGGATGATAGGAACCATAGAGGATCGGCCGGGCAAGATTGTTGAATCCGGCATCGAGCAGATAGAAGAGATTGTCGTCTTGCCGCTTCACGGCGCGAATCTCGGCGATCAAGTATCCGCTTTCCGCCGCCAGGTAACGGCCCGGCTCGATTTCCAATCGCACGGGATGGCTGAAACGTGCTTCCAACCGCTTTCGAGCGGCGTCCCAAAACGAGAAGTATGCCGCGAGATCGACATAAGAATCGGTCTCGCGATAGATCGTCGGCAATCCGCCGCCGGCGCTGAGGGATGTCACCGAAGGACCGATTTCCAGAGCCGCGCGCTCCATCGCTCCGCAGACTTGCGAGAGATGCTCCAAGTCGGTGCCCGAGCCGATGTGCATGTGCAAGCCCGAGACGGTCAATTGATAGCGCCTGGCCCTGGCGAGACATTCGGCGATCTGGGCGTGCCAGATGCCATGCTTCGATTGCTTGCCGCCCGTGTTGGTCTTCTGGCTATGTCCGTGTCCGAAGCCGGGGTTGATGCGCAGCGTAATCTGTCCACCCGGTTTTCGTTTGCCGTACTGGTCGATCATGTCGAGCGAACCGCAATTGACGTGGATATCATGTTGCACGCAAAGATCGAGCGCTTCGGCGTCGAAGATATCGGCCGTGTAAACGATCGGCGGCGGATCGCCGGCGGTCGTGTAGCCGGCGGCCAACGCGCGGCGGATTTCGCCCGCGCTGACGGCATCGACCCGAACGCCTTCGCGGCGCACTAGATCGAGAATGGCCAGATTGGAACATGCTTTTTGTGCATAACGAACCACGTCGAAGGCGGCCAGATCGGCGATCCGGCGGCGAATCATCGAGGCGTCGTAAACGAAGGTCGGCGTGCCGAACCGTCGAGCCAAATCGACGACCGATTGGCCGGCGATTTCCGTGCGTAGCGTGGACATAAACCGTGAATCTCGTGGAAGTTGCCGAAAAAACAGAAGGGGCGGCGGTTTCCTTGAGAAAAACCGCCGCCCCCAATTATACTTCCCGGACGCGGTCTTGTCAGGACCGCCGGTGAAATAGGTTTTTACGCTAACGGAAGCTTCTTTAGAAGCCGCCGTTGCCCGAGGGAACGCCGCCGAGCGTCTGGCTCAGCGAGCCGATCACCTTCAGGATGCCTTCCTCGATCTCCAGGCGTACGCGGACGCCGTTCTTAACGGGGGAGCTGGTGATGGTGATGCGGTCCTTGTCCTTAACCTTTTCCAGCAAGCCCGCGAGCATTTCCGCCGAGGTCTTTACTTGCTCGTCCTCGCCGACTTCCGAAAGGAATTTGGCGATGGGCTTCAGCGCCAGTGTAACCTGGAGCGGCGGCACTTCCTTGTCGGCCGCTGCCGACTTCGCCGGCTTGAGCGCCTTCTTAAGCGTCTTCACGGCGTCGCGACCGGCGGCCAGATAGGCCTTGTCGCCCGCGATGCCTACGACCACGTCCAGCGTATCGCCGACCATCGGCGCTAATTTTTGGTCGGGCGTGGGGATCGAAACGATGTGCAGTTTGACGCCCTGATAGGTCTCGTCGGTCAACTTGACCACATCGCCGCTCTTCTTAACTTCCTCGGCGACCTTCTTATAAACTTTTTCAAGCTTGTCGCCGTCGACGATCGTCGCCCCGGCCACCAAGGTGACCGCCGCGGGATCCAAGATCAGCGACGCACCGGCATCGGTCTTCTTCGACTCGATGGTCTTCTCCAGAACGCTGATCACGTCGCCCAGCAACTGTTTGGCCAATTTCAGGTCTTCCTCGCCGAGACCTTGGTTTTGCAGTTCCTTGGCAATCGTCTTCCGCACGGAAGTCAGATTTGCCTTGGCCTGAGCGACTTTCTCGTCGGTGATGACGCCCGTTGCGCTGAAAGTAACGGCGGCGTTGGGCAATTGGAGTCCGGCGAATTGGGTCTTGCCCAACTTGACCTCGGCGAACTGCGCGGCAAGCTTCGAGCCGGATTGAGCGGTGAACTCAAGATCCAGATAGGTGCTCTTGCTCTTGGCGTCGATGTTCCAGCCGATCAAGACGTCGTCCAGATCGTTCATCATGGTGGTCAATTGCTGGACACCCTGCTTGGCCACATTGAGCCGAACCGCAAAGGCCTCGGCATCCTCGCCGGTCGCCTGCTGCATTCCCGATTCCATGCCTGCTCGCAGTTGGGCCAGCAACTGGTCGCGATATTCCTTGGGCATGTTCTTGACGGAAGCGCGGATGGCCAGATTGTACTTCTTGGGCAAATCGCCGAGCAAAGCGGCGGGATCCTTGTCGATTTTTCCCAAGGTTTCCTTGGAATCAGCGATATAGGCCCAATCGCCCTTCTGCGTGGCGAACATGGTCTTTTCGCCGATCGGAATTTCATAGATGCCTTTTTCCGATTTGATGTCGTGGCCCGACTGCGCCTTGGCCAGTTCCATCATCGGCTTGATGTCGTTGGCGGGCAGGAAGGCATAGTATTGCGTCTCACTGCCGCCGAACACCACCGCGCCCCAAGGCTGCTTCGTGTCCAACGACAAGGGCCCCTTCGAGCCTTCGCCCTGCGGCAGCATCAAGGCCATCATTTCAAGCTGCTTGCCCAGGTTGGGGTTGCCGCCCATCTTGCCGATCGCGCCGATGTCGGCCACCAGCTTGTCGTAGCCGGCGAACGAGACCGTAACCAGCGGCTTCGCCGCGCTATCCGCGGCATGGCAAAGACTCGCAAGTCCCAGCAATACCGTCAGCGCCAACGATGACAGAAACATCTTTTTCACGTTCATTCTCCTTTGTAGCGAGTGCGGACAAAAAATTTGTTATTGTTCTTCTAACGTGGCCGCCTTCGAAAGCCGGCCCAACAGGAAAAACACGCCTTCTTCAGCTTCAATACGATAACGGACGCCGTTCGGCACCGGCGCGGCCGTCAGTTTCAGGTGGTCGCGCCCCGCCGAGGAATCGAGCCCCAGGGCCATCATCTTGGCCACGTAGCGGAGATTGTCGAACGGACTGGTTGCGGCGAGGAATTTTGCGGCAGGCCCGACGGCCAAGGATAATTCCAAAGGCGGCTCGCCTTGATACGTGCCGGCCGCCGATTGCTCGATCACTTGCTTGAGCGTTGCCTCGGCATTGCGGCCGACCGCCAGATAAGCGTTCTTTTCGCTCACGCCCACGGCCAGTTCATAATTCTGGCCGATCAAGGCAACCAACTTCTCGCGATCCTTGGTGTCGGAAGGAATTGGAACCGACAGCGTGTGGATGCGCACCGAATGCACTTCGACGGCGTCCAACTTGATCCAAGAAGCAATGCCGGGATTCTTGTCCACGGCCGTCTTCGCAATCAATCGCACGGCATCGTTCAGTTTCGCGCCGTCGGCCACGTATCCGCCCGAGAGCAATGTCACGGCGTCGGGCTTCAAAACGACGGCCATGCCGCCGTCGGCCATGCCGCTGCCGATGCCGGCCCGAACTAAATCGGCCAAATCGGCCGAAAGCCGGCTTGCTGTTTGGAACGTGCTTTTCGGTTTATCTTTTTCCTCCAGCTTGTCCTCATCGACCGCTAATACGCGGAACGATTCGACAAGCTTGTCTATCGTGGGGAATTTTTGCGGCGGAAATCGGAAAGCCCAATTGGCGGTCAGCGTTGCGCCGGGCAGGCGGAAGCCGCTGAACTGGCTTTTCACGCTTAGCACGTCATTCAACGCCTGTGCGGTCGAGGAGCCTTCTTTCGCGGTGAGCGCCAAATCGAAATAGGTTTTTTTCGCGGTCGTATCCAATGTCCAACCGACGGTCAGCATGTTGGCGTCGTTCACCGCCGCTACGGTCGGCCGAAGCACGGCGTCGTCGATCTGCTTGCGCATGCGATAAACCCAATCCGGTTCGGACGATTGTTGCCGGGCGTAGGGTTCAATAGTCGATTTCAACCAAGCAGCGATTTCGTCGCGATGCTTGAAGGGGATATTGTTGGCATAAAGCCGGAAGGCTGCGTCGTACTGCGTGTTCAGCCCATCGAGCGCGGCAACAGGGTCTTCGGGCAAACTGTCGAGAGCGTCGGTGCTGTAAGTAAAGAAGGCCCAATCATCCTGCTGCTTCACGTAGACCGGATTCGACTCGCCGCGGAGTCTGTAAACGCCGCCGCCGATGGATTCCGCCTTGCCCACGAACGGGGCTACGGTTTCCGCCAGTTGTGCGAGATCCGGAGCCGGGACGAACGCGCAGCCGGTCAACGCCTCGCCGTCGGCTTGGACGCAGATGCCCCAGGGCTTGGCTTTGTCGGGGCCTTTCATTCCTTGCTGGATGGCCAAAAGTTTCAGAACGACAATGACATCCTTGGCTGCTTCGCGATTGCCCGAGGCTCGGCCGAGCATCGCGACGTTATCCATCATCTTGTCGTAGCCTGTTATGCATACGATGGCGACGGGCTTGAGGTTTTTCGGTTTTTTCGGCGCGTCGGAACCGGCGGCCCAAAGATGCCAGCCGCCCAACAGCAGCAAGCAGCCGGCTAGCAATAACAAAGTGGTTTTTTTCATGGCGGGTCTCTCTCGTCGAGATGCGGGCGCAGACTGATAGACACCCGGTAATTCGCTGACTTTAGGCGAATATTGGTAAAATAATCAAAATTTCACCCCAAGGCGATACGAATTGTTTATGCCAAACTATAGCAATGTTTTTTGTAGGGCGGGTGGAGCGAAGCGAAGGCCCCCCCTGAATTATTAGCAAAATGGCGGGCCCACGCGTCGCTCGACCCCCCCAACCC
>CAYWGR010000040.1:0-34181 GCA_964458015.1 uncultured Planctomycetaceae bacterium | reverse complement strand
AGTCAATCAATCGTATGTGCTGGCCGACGAGGCGATGCTTACTAAAAAATTCCGCGAGCTTGATGGGCTACGCAAAAAGGCCGCCGACGCCCAGCAAAAAGCCGTCGTTGCCGAAAACAAAGTGGAAGAAAAGAAAAAAGTCATGCTCGACTACGCCGAGAAGCGGCGAGTTCTTCGCATGCAGATCGAGGCCGCGAAATCCGTGGATGCCAAAAATCGTTTGATCAATATGTCGAACGAGTTGGTCGATCGCTCGGTCATCTTGGAAAAGTCGGACAAGGAGGAAAAAGAGGCGACCTCGGCACGTGCCGCCGCCGTTGCCGCTTCGGAGCAATACATCGAACTCTTGCTGAAACTCCGGAAGCAATACGACAAGCTCGACGAACAGTATGACCAACTTGCGGAAGATGAAAAAGTTCAACAGGCCCTTGAAGCCATTAACCAAGAGAGTGAAAAGACTTTCAAATTAGGACCGACGGGCTCGTTCGCCGCACTGGACCGCAGCCTGAAAAAGCTCGAAGGCAATGTGCTTTCGGAAACGATCTCGCTGCGCCGGGGCGATGGCAACCTTTGGCACGTGACGGTCGTCTTCAACGGCAAGTCCTCGCAAGACATGGCGATCGACACGGGCGCTTCGATCATTTCCTTGCCTAATAAAGTGGCCGAAGCCGCTGGGCTCAAACCCTCGTCGCAAGATCCGACGATCAATATCAGTCTGGCCGACGGCCGCGTGGTCCAGGCCAAGCAGGTATTCGCTCCCTCGGTGCGTGTCGGCAAGTTCACGGTCGAGCATGTCGAGTGCGCGGTCATGCCGGCCGATATGCCGAACGCCCAGCCGCTGCTGGGGCTCAGCTTTCTCAAGCATTTCTCGTTCAAAATCGACAGCGAGAAAGGCAAGCTGAATATGTGCAAGATCGAAACACCCGACAAAACCGCGCGCCGCGTGGCCGGCAAGCCGGGTTTGCGTGAAAAGGCCGGCGGGTCGCGCGACACGAAGGCAACGAAAGAAGAAAAAGAAGAGCCTGAAGCTGAAAAAGAGCCGGCCAAGAAGCTGGATCCGGCCGAAAAACTCGTCGACCTGTTAAAAACAGGCGATCAACCCTTGCCGGGCGGTTTCTCCGTTCAATCGCCCGCCGGCGAGATCAAATTCATCCCGTCTCGGCAAGAGACCAGCGAAGACCTGACCAAGCAATTCGGCCAACCGGACGAAATCGTCAAGTTGCCCCTCAAACGGCAGGAAGGCAACGAACAGAAGGAATTTCCCTGCAAGCTCTGGACATGGGGCAAAATCCGGGTCGTCATCGGCCCCGACAATAAATCGCTGTTTTACGCCGTGCCCAAGGAATAAGCCGCCTGGTCTTTCCGGTGAGTTTCCACGGTCTTGGCTTTTTTTAAAGAGCCATGCAAATTTTTTGCACGCCCCTCGCTCGACCTGGGCGGGAATTTGTGCGAAAATCGAGGATATGGCGAAACAGCCCCCTCCTTTAGAGTGTGAAGAAATCGGCAAGCCGGCGACGCTAACCGACGTCGCCCGGGCGGCGGGCGTTTCGCGCTGGGTGGCGGGCCGCGTGCTGAACGGAGGCCAAGGCAACACGCGCGTTGCTGCCGCGACGGCCCAGCGCATCCGCAAAGCCGCCAAAACGCTCAATTATTATCCGAACCACGCCGCCTTGCTGCTGCGCGGACGCCGCTCGCAAACCTTTGGCATCCTGGTGGCCTCGGCCGGTGATCCACTGCGTTCCTTTCTCGTGCAGCATCTCGACGCCGAGGCGGTCAAAATTGGTTGCAGTGTGTTGATCGGTAACACGATCGGCAATCCGGCCATCGGCCCCAACCAGTTCGATCGTTATGTCGAGGATTTTGCGAGGCGCGGCGTCGACGGCGTCTTCTGTGCCGTTCATCATTGGTTCCAAGGCGACCGGCGACGGTTGATGGCTCGCCATCCCAATACGATCTTCTACGAAGATCCAGGTATTCCCGGGGCCACGTATGTGGGCGTTGACCGCGAAGAAGCGGCGCGGATGGCCGTGCGGCGATTGCTTGAATTCGGGCGACGGCGCATCGGATTGGCCGTGATGACGTTGGCCCGCCGTCCTCATTTGGCCCGACTGCATGGCTACCAACAAGAACTGCAAGCGAACGGTTTGGCCATTGACGAAAGTTTGATCTTCAACGGCGCCGTCGTTCGGCTAACCTTTGCCAAGTACAACGAACGCATCAACCGCTGGGAATTCCCCCTGGACGCCATCGACGCGGTCATCGACCGGCTTGTCATCGAAAATAAGGCCGACGCCATCGTGGCCCACGATGATTTCTGGGCCGCAGCCTTGATCAAACGTCTGCACGCCCGGGGGCTGCGGGTGCCGGACGACGTGGCCATTATTGGATATCTGAACCATTACCTAGCCGATTGGACCGATCCCGCCTTGACGACGCTCGACCTTCAGCATACGGAGGCCGCTCGGCGCATGGTGGAAATGATGGCGAAAATGATCGCCCAGGGCCCTTTGCCCCTCGAAGAGCGGGCTGTAGCAATCACCCCGAAGCTGATCGTGCGCGAATCTGGCTAATTTCGCCACGCTTCCAGAAACGCTCATATTGCCCATTCTGTTTTATGGAATCTATCCATACTATCGGCACAATTTGCCGAAACAGATTCTATGAGACATTGCCGGGGGGGCTTTCTATTTGTTGTGGTGACGCTCGTTTTGTCGTCACTTGTCGCTTGGGCCGAGGAGAATCCAAATTTGGACTCGCTTCGGCTGGGGGCTCGTTATTTACGCTGGGCTCCGAAGGCCGACGGCGCGGCGGGGAGTACCGAAGCCGTACAAGAAGCTCCCACGCCATCCTCTGAAGACTCGCCCAACTCGCAAGGGATGAGTTTGGACAATTTCGTGGAGATGGCCGAGCAGAACAACCCGACCGTATCGCAAGCTTCCGCGCGGGTGCAGGCCTTGCGCGGTGAAGCCTTGCAAGCGGGACTCTATCCTAATCCTCGCGCAGGCTACAAGGCCAGCGAGATCGGCGATGAAGGCCGTTCGGGGCAGCAGGGCGCTTATTTCGGCCAAGAGATCGTCACGGCCGGTAAGCTGCGGCTTGCAAAAGATGCCGCTTGTCAAGCAGTCGAACAAGCGCAATGGGCGCTCGCCGCGCAACGCGAACGGGTTCGCAATGATATTCGTCGCGCCTTCTACGATGTCTTGGTTGCCCAACGCAGCATCGACTTGACCGACCAATTGGTTCACATCGGCAAACAAGGCGTTCGTGCGGCCGAAGAGTTGCAGAAAGCCAAAGAAGTCAGCCGCGTTGATGTACTGCAAGCGAAAATCGAGGCCGATGCGGCTCGGATTCTTGCCGAGAAAGCCCGCAACCGTCATGTTGCCGCATGGCGCAACTTGGCCGTTGTGGCAGGCCAACCCAACATGGCTCCCGCACCTCTTATAGGCGACATCCAAGACGATCTCTCACAACTGACCTGGGAAAACGGCGTCCAGCGCATTCTGGCCAACAGTCCCGCGTTGGCCGAGGCGAAGACCGGCGTCGCTCGTGCCGAGGCTGTACTTAGCCGTCAATGTGCAGAGCGTACGCCCAACATCGATCTGCAAGCAGGCGTGTTGTACGACAATGCCACGCGCGATTCGATTGCCGAAGTGCAGGTGGGTGTGCCGCTGCCTGTGTTCAATCGCAATCAAGGCAACATCCGCAAGGCCCAAGCCGAGGTTTCCGCGGCACGGGCTGAGGTACGGCGCGCCGAACTGGAATTGCAGCAGCGTTTGGCAGGTGTTTTCGAACAATACCAAAACGCGCGGTGCCAGGTAGAAAAATACGCCTCCGACATTCTGCCCGCCGCTCAATCCTCGCTCGATTTGGTGACGGCCGGCTACCGCCAAGGGGAATTCAATTACGTTACGCTTTTGACTGCACAGCGGACATTCTTCCAAGTCAATCTGGCCTATGTGGATGCTATCCGCGAACTGAGGTCGGCCACGGTGGCCATCGAAGGCAATCTGCTGAGCGACAGCTTGCAACAGCGTTGACCGGTGGACATGAATTGCCTATGATGCATATATGAAGGGCTTCCTCTCCAATTTGACGGCTACGTTGCTCGCAGTGCATACCGTGCTGGGTTGCTGTGGCCATCATGCCCACCGTTGCGCGGAAGCCTGCGATGCCGAGGCAATCGTCGCGGTAGCCGCTCCGTCGGATCACGATTGCGAACATGCCGTCGAAACATCGTGCCATGCCCAAGGGCACGAACACCAAGGGCACGAACATCACGGGCACGAATGTCTGGGCAATACTTGCGTATTCTTGGGCGCTTTGAAAACGCAGCTTTCCAAGACGGCGGTTTTGGGCATTAATGCGCCGGCCGTGCTTGCTTCAAATGCAAATCAGGCTGGCTTTTATCCCGAGGGCGTGCGAACGCACGAATCTCTCGACGCACCAATGCCGCCGTTGCGGCGTCATCTTCTCTGTAGCGTCCTGCTGATTTAACGCGGCATCTCTGTCTGACGCTGTTGCATTTTCTTGCTATTGCACCACTGTCGCTAGCCGGGAACTAACCGTTCCTGGAATGTGCGTTATTTGTTTCATCGCATCGGAAGCCGTTCTCTATCGGGCTATTGTTCCTCGACTTTTAGAACCAAACATTATGGCTGCTACATTACCATCCCGTTTATCGTCCGGCACTCGCTGGGCATCCCTATTATTGCTGTTGCTGTTGATTGCAGCGGGCATTGCTACGTCGGGGCAATGGATGCCCAAAGCAAAACAATTGTTTGGCCCGCCTGTTGTCGCCGAACATGCCGAGGCGGATCACGATTCGCACGAAGGGGGAATAAAAGATGTTCATAAGGAAGAAGCCGAAGGCAAACATACCGAGGCTGACGAACATGAGAAAGAAGCCGGCCATGAGGAACACCAAGGCGAATCAGAGCCCGCGAAGACGGCCGCCGATGGTCATCAACACGACGAACACGAGGAAGAAGCCGAATCGCACAATTCGGCGGCCGGAGGCCATCAACACAACGAGGCCGCATCGGTCCGTCTGAGCCAAGCGGCGCAAGAGAACGTCGGCGTTCGCACGGCCAAAATCAAACTGGCCCCCTTCGAGCGAACCATCACTGTGCCGGCAATTGTAATCGAGCGGCCCGGCCGGTCGCACATGCAAATCGCCGCGCCGTTGACAGGCGTCGTCACACGGATCTATCCCTCGCAGGGCGAGGCCGTCGCGCCGGGCCAGCCGATGTTCGATCTGCGGCTTACCCACGAGGAAGTGGTCGAGGCCCAGGCCGCCTTTCTTCAAACGGCCGAAGAGCTGGACGTTATCCGCCATGAAATCGAACGCTTGGAAAAAGTCACCGCCAATGGCGCCGTGGCGGGTAAAACACTGTTGGAACGACAATACGAGCGGCAAAAACTCGATGCCCATCTGCGATCCCAGCGGCAGCGGTTGCTTCTGCACGGCCTCTCCGCAAGCCAAGTCGATGGCATTCTGTCGCATCGCACGCTTTTGAGCGAGATGACCGTTTTCGTACCGGCGAAGGAAAAACCGCCTGCTGGCGCCGATGCCCCGCTGTTCCAGGTTGAGGATTTGAAAGTCGATGTCGGCCAGCACGTCAAGGCGGGCGATTTGCTTTGCATCTTGGCCGACTATTCCGATCTCTATATCCAAGGCAAGGCGTTTGAGCAGGATGTAACGGTGCTCGACCGCGCGGCAAACCAGGATTGGCACGTCACGGCCGTAGTGCCGGGCGACAATCAAAAACGCCAAATGGCCACGGGGCTGAAAATTCTCTCGCTGGCCAACACCGTGGATCCCGAATCCCGGGCGCTGTTGTTCTATGTCGAACTGCCGAACAAGCGCATCCGCGACCGGCAAACCACGGATGGGCGCCGTTTCTGCGCCTGGCAGTTCAAGCCGGGTCAGCGATTGGAATTGCTCGTGCCCGTCGAACGTTGGAACAACCGCATCGTGCTGCCTCGCGATGCCGTGATCCAAGATGCCGCCGAGTCTTATGTGTTCGAGAAGATTGGCGATCATTTCGAGCGTCGTGCCGTCCGCGTGGAATACAGCGATCAGTATTCGGCCGTATTGGCCAACGCAGGAGTGATTACGCCCGGAAAAACCGTCGTCGTGGCCGGGGCCTATCAAATTTTCCTTGCGTTGAAGAACAAATCCGGCGGCGCACCCGATCCCCATGCAGGACATAATCACTAGGGATTAGAGAGTAGGGATTAGGGATTAGAAATTTGGGATTTGGAGATTTCGGGATTTTGGGATTTAAGGTCTGACCTCTGACCCCTGATCCCTCTTTACTGGCCACTGACCACTGACCACTGGCCACTTTTTCTGACCGCTGACCACTGATAGCTTCTCCCATGCTCAACTCCATCATCCGTTTTTCGTTACATCATCGGCTGCTTGTAGTCGCGTTGGCCTTAGTGGCCCTGGGCTATGGCGGCTGGGAACTAAATCAGTTGCCGATCGACGTGTTTCCCGACTTGAACCGCCCTCGCGTCACGGTGATGACCGAAGCGCCCGGCATGGCGCCCGAGGAAGTCGAGGCTCTGATCACATTTCCGCTCGAATCGGTGCTGAATGGGGCCACGGGCGTGCAGGCCGTGCGCAGCAGTTCGGGCGTGGGCGTCTCGGTCGTCAATGTCGAGTTCGACTGGGGCACCGACATTTACGTCAACCGGCAAATCGTCGCCGAAAAGCTTTCGTTGGTGTCCGATCGCCTGCCGGCCGACGTAAAACCGCAGTTGGCTCCGATCTCGTCGGTCATGGGCCAAATCATGATCGTCGGTCTATGGAGCGAGGGCAATAAAACGGATCCGATGGAAGTGCGCACACTGGCCGACTGGGTCGTGCGGCAGCGGCTGCGAACCATTCGCGGCGTTTCCGAAGTATTCGTCATCGGAGGCGGCCGAAAACAGTTCCAAGTGCTTGTCAATCCGCAGTCGTTACTCTCCTACGGCGTCACCTTGGGTGAAGTCGAAGCGGCGATGCAAAAAAGCAATGCGAACGTGACCGGCGGCTATCTCGATGCACAAGGTCCTAACGAATATTTGGTTCGCGCGCTGGGCCGCATCCGCTCGGTTGAAGATCTTCAAGAGCTGGTCGTCAAAATTCGCAACGGCCGTCCTGTTTTACTCAGCCAAGTGGCCCGTGTAATCGAGGGACCGGAAGTCAAACGGGGCGACGGCATGGCGCGCGTTCGCCGGCCCGACGGACGGTTCGCCGGTGGTCCGGCCGTGTTGTTGACCGTGAACAAACAACCCGACGCCGACACACGGCGTCTGACCGACGAAGTGATGGAGGCTCTCGAAGAATTGAAATCCTCGCTTCCGCCCGATATCCGTATTGCGCCGGATCTGTACCAGCAGAAAAAATTCATCGACCTGGCCATCAGCAACGTCGAAACGGCCCTGCGCCACGGGGCAATTTTGGTTGCGATCATTTTACTGATCTTTTTGCTCAATTTCCGCACGACGCTCATCACCCTGACGGCCATCCCCTTGTCGATCGTCGCAACGGCCATCATTTTTCGCTGGTTCCACATGTCGATCAATACCATGACGCTAGGCGGCTTAGCCGTCGCCATCGGCGAACTAGTCGATGACGCCATCGTCGATGTGGAAAATATCTTTCGGCGTCTTCGCGAAAACCGCAGCCAGCCGAATCCCAAACCCGCGATTCGAGTCGTCTACGAGGCCAGTTCGGAAATTCGCAACTCGATTGTCTTCAGTACGATCATCATCGTGTTGGTATTTATTCCGCTGTTCGCTTTAGGCGGCATGGAAGGGCGGCTTTTTACGCCCTTGGGCATCGCCTATATCGTTTCGATCCTCGCCTCGTTGATCGTTTCGTTGACCGTTACGCCGGTGCTCTCGTACTGGTTGCTTTCGAATGCGCCGGCCGTTCAACGCGAACGCGAATCGCTCGTACTGCGAGGGCTCAAGGCCGTCGCCTCGCGTGTAATTACACTAAGCTTGCGATTCTCGAAAACCATTTTGGCGGCCGGGTTACTGGCCGTCGCGTTGAGCACGTTCGTTTTGCTGCATTTACAGAGCGATTTCATGCCGCCCTTCGATGAAGGCGTCGCGCAGATAAACGTGCTGCTGCCGCCGGGCACGTCGCTCAAGCGTTCCAAGGAAGTAGCCGGCATGGTCGAATCGCGCCTGCAAAAAATCGAAGGCATCGAAAATTTCGTCTGCCGCACCGGCCGCGCGGAACTCGACGAACACATCATCGGGGTCAACATGACGGAAGTCATTGCGAGCTTCAATCCCCATTGCGGCCGCAGCCGCGAGGAAATATTGGAAGATATTCGCTGCGCCATGGCGGAAATCCCGGGGATTGTGACCAGCGTGGAGCAGCCGATGGCCCACTTGATCTCCGCGATGCTTTCCGGCGTCCAGTCGCAAGTGGCCGTCAAACTGTACGGCGATGATTTGGACATTCTCCGCACGAAGGCCGACGATATGAAACGAGCCATCACCGGCACGCCGGGCGTGAAGGATTTGATGGTCGAGCCGCAGGTGATGATTCCCCAATTGCGGATCGAGTTGGATCGTCATCGGCTTGCCCGCTGCGGACTAACGCCCGGCGATGTGACCGGCTATATAGAAACGGCCATGCATGGCCGGGTGGTGTCGGAGGTTTTGATCGACCAGCGCACCATCGATCTGTTCGTGCGGTTCGACGAAGCCTATCGCGAGGACATCGACACCTTGGCCCGGCTGTCGCTCGAATTGCCCGAGGGCGGCACCACGTCGCTGGGTTCCGTCGCGAAAATCTACACGGCCGGCGGTCCCAATACGATCAACCGCGAACAGGTGCGCCGGCGGATCGTTTTGCAGTGCAATGTCGCGGGCCGCGGACTGGTCGATGTGGTGCGCGACATCCAAACACGCCTTCAACCGATCCACGAAAAACTTCCCACCGGATACTTCATTGAATACGGCGGTCAGTTCCAAAGCCAGCAATCGGCCACGCAGATGATCGCCGCGCTGTCGATCGTTTCCTTGGTCGGCATGTTCCTTGTGCTCTATACCATGTTCCGCTCGGTGAACTTAGCGCTCCAGGTGATGGCGGCATTGCCGATGGCCTTGGTCGGCGCCGTGGCCTCGATCGTATTGACGGGCCAAACGCTTTCGGTGGCCAGCCTGGTAGGGTTCATTTCGCTCTGCGGCATCGCCACGCGCAACGGCATCCTGCTGCTGGACCATTATCTGCATCTGGTCGAATGCGAGGGCGAGAGCTATTCGCAGTCGATGATCGTGCGGGCCGGGCTGGAACGCTTGGCCCCGGTGCTGATGACCGCATTGACCGCGGGCGTCGGGCTGATTCCGTTGGCCCTGGCGGCCGGCGAACCGGGCAAGGAAATTCTGTATCCGGTGGCTACGGTCATCATCGGCGGACTTCTGACCAGCACCCTGGCCGAGTTCTTGGTGCGGCCCGCTTTGTTCTGGACATTTCGCGGCCTGTTGACAAGCCGGCGGCATGAGGATATGTTAAGCGTATCAACTGATGCAACAACTATTGCATAATACGCAACAACCGCCATGCCTGCCTCGACTATCCAAAGCCTCGACCGGGGTTTGACCATCCTGGAACTGACGGCCCAAGCCCGCCAGCCCGTTGCGCTGACCGACTTCGCTGCCGCGCTGAAAATCGACCGCAGCAGCGCGTTTCGGCTGGTCAATACACTGAAGCAACATGGTTTTTTAGTGCAATTGCCCGGGGGCAAGGGCTACGTGTTGGGAACTGCCGCCCGGCGATTGGCCGGCACGTTTCAGCTTAGTGATTTGCTGCTACAAGTAGCCAAGGAACATGTCCAGGAGTTGGCCGCCCTGACCGGCGAAACAGCCCACCTGGCCATCCGCGAGGGAGCCCAGGCCGCGTTGATCGACCACCAATTGACCGATCGACCGGTCGGCGTTTCGACCGGCTCGGGCTTTTGCGTGCCTTTGCACTGCACAAGCGTCGGCAAGGCCCTGATCGCCGATTGCGACGCTGAACAGTTGCGCGCCATCTTGGGCAATAAACCGCTCGAACGGCTGACCAAACGAACGATCTGCTCGATCGAAACGCTTGCCCAAGATTGCAAACTAACGCGGCGCCGCGGCTACGCACTGGACGACGAAGAAAATGCCGAGGGCGTATGCTGCATGAGCACACCGATCCGCGACGCCGCGGGGCAGATCGTCGCGTCGATCGGCATATCCGCCCCTGTGGAACGGCTTCCCAAAAAACGCCGGGAAGAAGTGGCACGCCAGATCCAACAAGCGGCCGACGCCATCGCCGCAAAATTGGCACAAAAATAATTCCTTCCAATAAAAAAGGAGCCGCCGATGTTTTCGGAGAAATCCTCCAACATTTCCGGCAGTAACGAAACGATCAAGATCGCGTTGGTGGGTTGCGGTTCGCGCGGCACCGGCGCCGCGGCCCAAGCGTTGCAAACCAAGGGGCCCGTCAAGCTTTGGGCCATGGCCGACCTGTTCGAGGATCGGCTGGAAAGCAGCCTGGCGAATCTTATCAAAGGGCAGGCCGCCGATTACGATCGTGATGCGAACAGCAGTCTGAAGGATCGCATCGATGTGCCGCCGGAGCGGCGTTTTGTGGGATTTGACGCCTATCGGAAGGCGATCACCAGCGGCGCGGACGTCGTGATTTTAGCCACGCATCCGCATTTTCGCCCCGCCCATTTCGAGTTCGCCGTTCAACAGGGCAAACATGTGTTCATGGAAAAGCCCATCGCATTGGACGCGCCGGGCGTTCGCAGCATCTTGCAGACGAATGAAGAAGCCAAGCGAAAAGACCTCAAGGTGTCGGTCGGTCTGATGTTTCGCCATCATCGCTGTTTTCAAGAGACGGTGAAGCGGCTTCAAGACGGCGCGATCGGCCCCGTGTTGCTGGTGCAATGTTATTGGAACACCGGTTTCCTGCGCGACACGCCGCTGCGTCCGCCCGAGATGTCTGAAATGCGTTACCAATTGCGCAATCCGTATCATTTTTTGTGGCTCAGCGGCGATTACATCGTCGATGCGTTGCTGCATCAACTGGACGTTGCTTGCTGGCTTAAAGGCGTGCATCCGATCAACGCGCAGGGGCAAGGCGGCCGAACCATTTTATCGGAAACGCAGCGCGGCGATATCTTCGACCACCATTGCGTTGAGTATACATTTCCCGACGAAACGAAATTGTTTGCACAAACGCGCGAGATCGGCGGCTGCTGGAGCATTACCGGCACGCAGGTACGCGGTCCGAAGGGAGCGGCCGATGTGGGACGCGGCTTGATCGAAGGCGCTAATGCCTGGAAGTTCCGCGGCCAGGCCACGAATCCCTACCAGGTCGAGCATGACGTGTTGTTCGATGCTATTCGCAACAATCGCCCTCAAAATGAAGTCGATATTGCCGCAACGAGTACGATGACGGCGATTATGGGCCGCATGGCCAGCTATTCAGGCCAGATGATTGATTGGAACACGGCCGTGAACTCTACCTTGCGATTGGGGCCGAAAAAATACGATTACGACGCGCCCGCTCCCGTTCAGGCAGGCCCCGACGGCAATTATCCCGTAGCGATTCCCGGCGTCACCAAGGCATTTTGATAGAACAGCACAAGGAGCTTACCATGTTGAACGTGACAAAAACATTCACCCGACGCGAAGCATTGACCACGGCATTGGCGGCTGCGGGATGGGCCGCTGTCGGTATTTGTCCGGCGATGGCGGAGCCTGCCGAGTGCAGCAAAGCTGCGATGAAAATCGGTTGCGGAACCGTCAACTTCCGCAAGTGTACGTTGCACGAAGCTCTGGAGCGGATCCGCCGGGCGGGCTACGAGTATTTCGAGCCCCAGGCCACGGGCCCCTGGTGTCCGCACATCGACGTATGGAAAGACGACCCCGCGAAGTTCCGCCGGACGGTGAGCGATTTCGGTTTCAAAGGCGCTACCGGCATGTGGTCTCCCAATGGCGCGATTCTGCCCGACCCGAAATGCGTCGAGGGCATCTCGCAAGCCATTCGTTGGGCCAAAGAGGCGGGCATTCCCGCCGTGTTCGCCGGCGACGGCCAGAAGCCCGCCGCGATGTCGGATGCCGATGCCTTGAAATTGCTCGGCGAGCGGTTGGCGGCGATCCTCGAAGTGGCCGGCCAATGCGGTGTCTATGTGGCCATCGAACCGCACGGCACGTTCTCTCTGACGGCCGAAGGTTTGCAAAAAATCATGGCTCTCTCGAATTCGAAATGGCTGGGCATCAACTACGACACCGCCAATGTCCACCGCGCCACCTACGTCGAATCGGTGGCCGGCGCCTATGGTTGGACGCCTTTCGGCCAACGCCAAGACGAAGTGGCCACGCTGAAGGCCGTCGTAGGCCGCGTGGTTCACGTCCATGTGAAAGACATCGTCGGCACGAAATGCGTTGCACTTGGCCGTGGCGATGTCAATGTTGCCGACTGCATTCAGGTGCTGAAACAGCACGGATACACGGGGGTATTGTCGCTCGAATCGGAAGGCGAGGACGACGCCGACCAAACTCAAAGCATCCTCGAAATCAGCAGGGCGTTTTTGCTAAAAACACTTGATCTGCAATAACTGTTGTTACAGCGTCTTGTGGAACCGGCGGACTGCGCAAAAAAGCAAGGCAGTGCCCATCGCCAACATCGGCCACATCTGCGGCCATAATACATCGAGGCCGACGCCCTTTAGGAATATCCCTCGCACGACAATTAAGAAATAACAGATCGGATTGAACCTTGTTAGCCACTGCACGGGCACAGGCATGTTGGCCACGGGAAATGCAAAGCCCGACAGCAACATGGCGGGGAAAAAGAAGAAAAACGTGGTCATCATGGCCTGCTGCTGCGTCTCGCTAAAGGTCGAGATCAGCAGGCCGGTGCCCAACGTATTCATGAGAAAGAACGTCGTGCCCAGCATCAACAGCAACAGGCTACCTCGGATCGGCACTTCGAACCAAAAAACGCAAATCAGAGTGACGAGAAAAACATCGGCGAAACCAATCAGTGCGAAGGGCACGGTTTTGCCCAAGATGAACTCGGCGGGCGTAATCGGCGTAACCATGATCTGTTCCATCGTGCCGATTTCCTTTTCGCGCACGACGGCCATCGCGGTTAGCAAGACCGTGGTAAGCGCCACGACGATCACCAACACGCCCGGCACGAAGAAATTGCGGCTTTCAAGATTTTCGTTGAACCATGCGCGGGTGCGCAGATCCAACCGGCCGATTTTTCCCGCCGGACCGAACGACCGGGTCATGCGTTCGAGCATGATTTGTTCCGAGTAGGCGGAAGCGATTTTCATGGCATAGCCCAAGGCGATGCTGGCGGTGTTCGAGTCGGTCCCATCCATGAGGATCTGGAGCCGTGCGGTGCGGCCCGCGTTTAGATCTTCGGCGAATCCGTGATTGATGCGCAGGACGGCCGTCACATCGTTCCGGTCGAGCGCGCTGCGAACGCCCTCGTCGTTTTTCAGAATCGATACGATGTCGAAATAGCCCGAGCGGACGAATCGAGCCGTCAGATCGCGGCTCGTCTGGCTGTTGTCCAAATCCAACAGAGCCGTGCGCACATGCTTCACATCCGTAGAAACCGCATAACCGATGATCAAGACCTGAAAGCATGGAATCACGAATATCACGATGCGCATCCGCGGGTCGCGAAAGACCTGGATAAATTCCTTGATCAGCATTTGGTGAATGCGTTCGAACATTGATTATCCGCTTTCAAACCAACTTCTTCTTCAACTTGATTTTGGCCAACAGCACCATCACGGTTGCATAAATAATGAGTAAAACAACTTGGCCCGCCAGAATTTCGAGCCCCACGCCTTTCAGATAAATCCCTTTGAGAATCGCCACGAAATACCGCGCCGGGACGAAATAGGTGACGATTTGGATCGCGCGCGGCATGTTGGCGATCGTGAAAATGAAACCTGACAATAAAAATGCCGGCAAAAAAGTGGCCACGACGGCCACTTGGCTCGATAAAAGCTGGCTTTTAGTGACGATGCTCACGAGGATCCCCATTGCCAAAGCGCCCGTCAGAAAGATGGCCGAGCAGCCGAACAGCAGCGCGACGTTGCCACGCAGGGGAACATGAAATACAAACTCGCCCATAAGCACGGCCAATAGAACATCGAACAAGCCGACGGCAAAATAGGGAATGATTTTACCCAGGATCAACTCACCGGGCTTCACCGGCGTGGAGATCAGTTGCTCCATCGTGCCGCGTTCCCATTCCCGCGCGATGGTCAATGATGTCAACATGGCCGCGATGACCATCATGATCACGGCAATCAGTCCCGGTATGATGTAATTTCGCGATTCCAGCTCCTCGTTGAACCAGACGCGCGGCCGAACGTCCAAGGGGATCGTTAATTCGCGAATCCCCCGGCGCTGTAATTGCTCGTTCATAAGGCTTAACGCATGGATTTGCGCGATCAAATCCGCGTAGCCGATGGCGATCGTGGCCGTGTTCGAGTCGCTGCCGTCGACCAACAACTGCACGGGAGCATTGCGGCCGGCGTCCACGTTTTGCGCGAAATCGCGAGGCACGACCAGGCCCATCATCACCTCGCGCGTGTCGATCGCCCGCTCTAATTCCTTGTAATTATGCACGTGCATCCGAAGCGAAAAATAGCGGGATCCGGCGAATTGCTGAATCAACTCGCGGCTGCGGGCGGTCTCGCTTTGATCCCAAACGGCCAGCGGCACGTGATCCACATCGAGCGTCAGCGCATAGCCGAACAGCAACAGTAAAAGCACCGGCGTGGCAATGGCCATCAACAGGCTGCGGAAGTCGCGCAGCACATGCAAAAATTCCTTGCGAGCGACGGCCGATACGCGACGGGGGTTCATCCTTGCACCTCCTCTTGCGGCTGCTCGGCCCGATCACGCGCTTCGATCAGGGAGATGAATACATCCTCCAACGTCGGCGTCGCATTATTTTCCCGTGTAAGGGCTGCTTTCATCGCCCGAGGCGTATCCAACGCGATTAATTCGCCGCGATAGATCATTCCCAAGCGGTCGCAGTATTCCGCTTCGTCCATGTAGTGGGTGGTAACGAAGATCGTCACGCCTTGCCCCGCCAGTTCGTAGATCAAATCCCAAAACTTCCGACGGCTGATGGGATCGACGCCGGAGGTCGGTTCGTCCAAAAAGATGATGGGCGGCTCATGCAAGATCGCACAGCCCAGGGCGAGCCGCTGCTTCCATCCGCCCGACAAGATGGCCGTCGGCTGATGCCGATGCTCGGTCAAGCCTGCCATCTCGATGACCCACTCTTTCCGCTCGCTTTTTTTCTCGCGCGGGATGCAATAGATCCCGCTGTAAAAATCGATGTTCTCCTCGACAGTCAAGTCTTGGTAAAGCGAAAACTTCTGGCTCATGTAGCCGATGTTGGCCTTGATTTGCTCGGGTTGGGTGAAAATATCGAAGCCTGCCACGGTGCCTCGGCCGCCGCTCGGCTGTAAAATGCCGCACAACATGCGGATCGTGGTCGATTTGCCTGCTCCGTTCGGCCCAAGGAATCCAAAGACCTCGCCTTGATGCACTTCAAAGCTGACGCGATCCACGGCCACGAAGTCGCCGAACCTCTTTTCCAGGTTTTCAACCGTGACGGCCAGGGGATGCGCGTTATTGTTCATGACAAATGCCAAGGGAACCGCGACTCAATACGGATCAACGCGGATGAATACCAAGAGGACCAAACGGGTTTCAATATCCTCAATCGTATCCATGTTCATTTGCGTTTACCTGTGATTCCTTGTTCCATTATTCTGCTATCCTGCTTTTTCCGCTTCCGCGATCATGGATATGAACACATCTTCCAACGACGGCTCGATCGTATGGATGCCGATGATAGGGATGCCGGCTTGCGCCAAAGCCGCCTCTGCTTGTGCTTGCGTCCGCTCCGGATCAAGACTCACGACATGCAATCGATCGCCGAACAGCCCGACCGACATGTCGGGGAGATGCGACTTGAGCAATGCCGCCGCCTGTCGAGGGTCTTGAGCGCGGATTTCGAGAATCACACCCCGCATCAGCTTTTTCACTTCGCCGGGCGTGCCGCAGCCCAGCAGTCGGCCGTGATCCAATAGGCCCACGCGATGACAGCGGTCGGCCTCGTCGAGATAAGCGGTTGAAACGAAAATCGTCACCTTTTCATGTTGTAACTCATAAAGAATCCGCCAAAAATCCCGCCGTGAAACAGGATCGACGCCGTTGGTGGGCTCGTCGAGAAACAAAACTCGAGGTGTGTGGATCAACGCGCAAGCCAGCCCCAGTTTCTGCTTCATGCCGCCCGACAAATTGCCGGCCAATCGACGGCGGAACGGTGTTAAATTGCTGAAATGCAACAGCCGGTCGATTTTCTCCGCGCGTCCGCGCCGCGGTTCGTTATAGATGTCGGCGTAGAACTCGATGTTCTCCATGACCGTAAGGTCGGCATAGAGCCCGAACCGCTGGCTCATGTAGCCGATGCGTTCCTTGATGGTTTCGGCCTGCTCGACGATATGGCAACCTGCAACCCAGGCTTCGCCGGCGCTGGGTTCCATGATCGAGGTCAGTAGCCGCATCGTGGTGGTTTTGCCGGCGCCGTCGGGCCCTACCAAACCGAATATCTCTCCCTCGGCCACGTTGAACGAAAGATCGTCCACCGCAGTCATGCTGCCGAATCGCTTCGTCAAATGTTCGCTGCGAATGGCATCCATGATTAGGAGTGAGGTGTAGCAGGAGAGGGGAGAGAGAACGTGGATTGAGGAACCGATTGATTGACGTTTCGTTGCGGATTTATCGAGTTTCCTTCTCTTGTTCCTCCCTTTTCTTCGCCCATGCTTGCTTCTAGCACGGCATCGGCCGGCATCCCGGGTTTGAGTTCCATTTTCTCGTTCTTAATATCAATCTTGATCCGATACACGAGTTTGACCCGTTCTTTTTGCGTTTGCACGTTCTTTGGCGTAAATTCCGCCTCTTGAGCAATAAACGACACGATCCCTTCGTAGCGTTTGTTGGGGTCCGTGTCGGTCGTGACCCAGGCGCGCCCGTGGTATTGCACGCGCCCCTTGTCGGCTTCCTCGATATAAGCGCGAAGCCAGACGTTGACGATATCACCGATGGTGACCACTGCGGTACCGGGGGCGACGTATTCGCCCTCCTCGATGTTTTTCGATAGCACCACGCCGTCGATCGGCGAAAAGACTTCGGCATAGCTCAGTTGCGTTTCCGCCAGCTTGAGCGCGGCCTTGGCTTGCGTCAGCCGAGCGCGGCCTTGGGCGATATCTTCCTGACGCGGCCCGGTCTTTACCAGATCATATTGGGATTTGGATTGAGCATACCCCCAACGAGCTTGCTCGATTTGTTCTTTGCGCGAACCTTCTTGAAACAGTTTTAATTGTTCTTCCGCTTGTCTTTTTTTCTCGGCGGCGACATCATACGCAGCTCGGGCGGCATCGTAGTTCTCGGCCGAAATTACCTTCCGATGATACAATTCGGTAGCGCGGCGCAGGTCGGATTGCAGGCGGCTTTCTTCCGCCGTGGTGGCGCGCACGGCGGCCTCGGCCGTCGCGATTTCCTGAGGACGAGAACCGGCCTCTAAATCGGCCAGGGCATGGGCCGCCCGCTCCATGCCCGACTTGGCCGACTCGATCTCTTGCGGTCGTGAACCGGCCAGCAATGCCGCCAGCGCCGCCTCGGCCGCTTGCACCTCGGCCCGGCGTAAATCCACATTGCACTGGAGATCGGCCGTATCAAGTCGGGCGATGAGCTGCCCCTTTTTTACCGAAACGCCTTCATCAACGAGTCGTTGAATAACCCGGCCGGCGATTTTGAACGATACTTGGGCTTCCGTTGCTTCGATGTTGCCCGAGACGCGGATTTCGTCCTTGTTGCCGACGCGGTTCAACCCCCAATGCCAGTAGGCTGCGACGCCGGCTGCTGCCAGCAAAATCACGATGGCGAGTAGTCGAAGTTTCGCGGTCATTGTCGAGTTCCGTGTGAATTATTATTCACAATTATGCTAAATAGGAGAAATTGCGGTATTTGTAATGGCCGACCGGAACAGATCCCACGTGCGTAAGGCATGTTGGGTCACATCGAATCGCCCGTCGGTTAAGTGCCAAAGGATGCCGGCCGGCACGATTACCCCGAAAAACATCATGACGACCGTTTGCACGTCGAGCTCCGGCCGGATGCATCCCCGCGCTTGGCCTTGAGCAACCACCTCGCCGATCTGCCCGATGTAGTTTGTGAATATCTGAAGGACACGTTGCCGGAGTTTTGGGTTCCCTGCGTGGATGTCTTCGGAAAAGATGGTTCGCGGGATGAAAATTACCTTTCCTTCTCGCAAAAAACGAATGTGCCGCAACAAAACATCCTTGAGGCACTCGAGCGGATCGGCGTTTTCTTTTCGCGCCAATGTCACATTGGTCAGCAATCGCTGTTCCACGCGATCCAACAAGGCAGCCAGGATCTCGTCCTTGCTTTTGAAATGACGGTAAATGCCCGAAGGCACGAGCCCCACGCGCCGGGCAACCGCCGCGATGCTCAGCCGGCGGAGCCCTTGTTCGGCCGCCAAATCCAAGGCAGCCTCGACAATCTGCTCGCGCCGCACCAGCGTATCAAGTTTCGCTTCGGCCATGTTGAACCTCTATTGTGATTATACGTTCACAATGGTACGCGCGTCAAGTTGAATTGAACGGGGGGGGAGGGACAAACCATTTTCGCCGAGGCTTTTAGGTTTTCCACGAAGTTTCTGTCGCTGCCAGGCAAACCGCCGGAGACTTCGCAGGGCAGAACCGCCGACAATCGCGTGGTTGGAGATTTGCGGCGTTCCCGATTTTCCGCAGTATTTTTCAGGAATCTTGCATTTCGGAGGGATCGGGATTGCGGTCCTTGCGACGGGAGCCGGCGTACATCTCGTACTTGAGCAACCGGCAGTCGATGTCGGCGTTGAAGAAGGGGAATTTTCTGCAGGGCGTCAGGCGGATCTTTTTTGCCAGGTCGAGATTGCCTGTGAAGACGTATCCGGTCTGGCCCTGGCACTTCTGCTTGAAGAAGTCGCCAATCCGCTCGTAGACCTTTTCGAGTTGCGATATCTCACCCATTCGTTTACCGTATTCCGGGTTCATCACAACGACGAACGGCGCCGGCGGCAGGGGCGTCTCGGCAAAGTCACAGACCCCGAACTCGATGAGGTGGTCTACTCCGGCGGTGGCGGCGTTCTTTTTTGCAGCCTTGACCGCAACCGGGTCGATGTCGGTGGTGATGATACGAGGGGGTTGCTTCTTCTCCCCGGCATTGATCGCCTCACGGCGGACAGCCTTCCACGACGTGTCGTTGAAGCCCTTCAGGTGCATGAAACCATAGTTGGCACGCAACAGGCCAGGCGCGCGGTTTTGGGCCATCAGTGCCGCCTCAATGGCGAGCGTGCCGCTGCCGCACATCGGCGCCACCAGGGGCATCTCGCCGGTGTAGCCCGCGGCCATGATCACTGCCGCGGCCAGCGTCTCCTGCATCGGCGCCTTGTGCGGGATTCGGCGATATCCGCGGTCGGCAAGCTTATTGCCCGTTGTGTTCAGGTACAGCCACGCCCGGTCGTCTTTCCAGTAGAGGTTGATGACGATGTTCGTTCGCTTCGACCCCGAGTCGGGCCGCCGATGCTCCTTCTTCATGATGCGATCGACGATGGCATCTTTGAGCTTGAGGTTGGGGAACATCGTATTGTTGATCGTCGGGTTATCGACATACGAGACGATCGAAATGTACTCATCGGCCGGGATGATGTTCTCCCAGGGCAGCTTCACAGCCGCCCGATAGAGGGCCTCTGGATCCCGGCACCAAAACTCATCGAGCAGGTATAGCACGGCGAATGCCGTGCGCAGCCAGAGGTTGAGCCGCATCGAATCGGCAAGCGTGCCTTCTATCTCGATGCCGGTCTTGCGGACGAGCAGGATATTATGTCCGAGAGCCTCGATTTCCTTTTGCAGCCACTCCGACAGACTCGGCGCACAGGTAATGAGCAAACGGCTTTTCTTCTGGAAATCCATTGTCCTATGATAACGTCAGACCGGCCGAAAGTCAAAAGTCCGTAAATCGGGTTCAATCGCTAGGCGAATTGGAAAGTCCTTGGCCACGGAGAAACCGTCATCCTAAGCGAAGCGAAGGAACTCGTTGGCCAATGCCACCAACAAGTTCGCAAGCGCCCACGACCTCCGCCGCTCTTTCGGCACCCGGTGGGCTAAGCGGGTCATGCCCGCCGTTCTCCAAAAGCTGATGCGTCATTCCGCCATCGAGACCACGTTGCGTTACTACGCCGACCTCGACGTCGACGACCTTGCCGCCGACCTTTGGCGGGAATATGGATCGGGAGCGATGAAATTGAAAGCCATTCCGATATGCAGGCCCTAGACCGCCTCCGCCATGACTTCTTGTGCGGCGGTCCCCAACTTCGCGCAATTCGCACTTTCCTATATGCTTACAATCTCGGGGCAGTACGCCGATTGTTAACCGCCGATTCATTGTAGTGTTAGGCGATTCCGATAACGCTTGTGTCAAAACTGAAAGGAGCGATCTTACATGAATCACGAAGTGCCGCTTGGGGTTACGATCTCGTTACCGTTTCTTGGATACGCCGTGGCAGTTGCGACTGAGTTCCTCCGTGGATGGCTATCTCTAAAGAAGGATCGCGAGGCCCGCCACGACGCCCTAAACGCGGCACGTGAGGATGAGCGTCGTGCATTCGAGCGGGAGACGCTCATCGAACTGCAAGATGCAATGGCATCTTTGATGCGAAATACAGCATTAGTAATTCACTGTTCTGAGATCGAGTATGGGCAAAATGGCACATGGGGCCGAAGACAACTCCCAGACGAAATTGGTGGTGAGGTATCATCCGACCTAGCAAGGAACTTCAATAGGCTGCGGGTGCGAGTGTTGAATGATGGCCTTCGCCATCAGACAAAGGAATGGTGGGAAGCCGGCGCACAGGCGACGATTGGCGGATTGCGCGATGAAAAGGATGATATTACCCGCCAAGGAGCGATGGCCAACTGGGAACGCTGCCGTAAACTGTATGAAGAGGTTTTTGAAAAGATTGGTGAGCAATTGAGAGTCCTTGTCGCTCATTGGGATGATTAAGGCTCGGAAACTAGCATGTTCGGTTGGTCTTCTAGATCGTTTGATCGGATTCGCTTGGTTGTAAAAAGGCCGCGTCTAATAGGGCGTTGCGTCATCAACTCATGCGTTTCTCGATTCTCTTGCTAAAGGACCGTTCTCTGAACACAATAGCCTTTCGTCGACTTGCTCGTCTCAGTCTCCCCATCGCGTGCATCTACGGTCGATGCCACGATGCTGGGGTTATCGTCGATAAGGCGACAAAGAAGTATGCAAGCGCCCACGACCTTCGGCGGTCCTTCGGCACCCGTTGGGCCAAGCGGGTCATGCCTGCCGTCTTGAAACGGCTGATGCGTCACGCCGACATATCAACCACGATGGGCTACTACGTCGATATGGACGCCGACGAAATGGCAGTAGACCTATGGGCCAAGTTGGGGGGTGAAAGCTCAGTCCAAGGTAACATTTCAGGTAACAATGAGCCTAGCGGCAAGAGTGCCCGCAGTGAAGCGAGCGACCGTAAACCCTTGCCAGATAAACAAGTGCGAGAGACAGGAGTTGAACCTGCACGGGTTGCCCCACTGGATCCTAAGTCCAGCGCGTCTGCCAATTCCGCCACTCTCGCTTGGAAAGTTACTTGCTATTCTACATCAAGGATGGGGGGCTGGGAATTGCTGATTATCCGTAACGTAATTGATAAGATTCGCAAAACCATCCTATCTTAACGAACGCCGGATCTCCAGTCTAAGCTTAGACTTACGTTCAGCGGGTAATTCTGTACAAGAATTTATCGCGGGGATTGTAGTGGATGTAAGTTTTTTTATGCGTCGAGAAAGAAAGAAGAGAGCGTTGGGCTACGATGTTCGGGGAGACTGACGCAGGCAAAGGATATGGGGGGGGAAGTCTTCAGGGATGTTGTTGCGTCCTGCGTTGCTGATGAGCCGTTCCGAGGCCAAGCAGGCTGGCAAACTCGGTTGAAACAGCCGTGTGTTTGCGGTTGAAGCTGGAACATTGGCAATGTCGGCATCAACAGGTCGTTGTTGGGCATTGCCAGGATCGATGCACTAAGAACACCGCTTTCGATGTGGGGGTGCGGCACAGCTTCGGTGTCGTTATTTCGGCATCGCCTATTTCTAGCGCAACCAAGAATGCGGGGAGGGCATACGCATGTCAAGGATTCGACTGCGAGCGTTGCTTGGCGGTTGCGGCATTCTTTTTCTAAGCACCTTGGCTTGGGCAGACTATCCCACAGGCTACGATCAGGCGTATATCGACGCGGTTAACTACTGCAAAGCGGAATTGACCACGCAAGATATCGATTACCATCTGACCACCATCACTAGCACCGATCCGGTGTTGATGACGTGCTTCACCGATTGGGCGCACTACGATCGGTCGTATGTCGATAACACGCATCGCGGACAACTTTGGTGCACCGTGGCGGGGGAGCAATGGCAGTTCTATAAAACGCACCAGACCGCGCCGGAAACCCTATTGTTGCGAACCAAGCAGTTGCTTGGGCTGCCCTCGAATAATAACGGGAATTGGATTGTGGAATTTTGGGTCGATCCATCTTCGCTATTCCGGCCTGCCGTTGACGAGAGCCTTACCAACCCGGTAACCAATATCAATGAAAGTGAAGCGAGTGCTTGGTACAAAGCCCGCAAAGCGGATATTTACAGAGACGCGAAGAATCCGCCGTATCCGTGGACTCGCGCGGGCTATACCTACGATTGGGGAACCGGCACGAGCGATCACGTCGGCTTGTCGGAGTTTGTCGCCAAGAGTTTGACGGAATCGGGAGGAATGCCGATCACGGTCCGATCAGTGTTTAGCCCTGTTTCGTATCTTTATTACATTCGAGAAACCGATTCGTTCAACGTTACCGACTGGTGCGAAACGATCTGGCTTGGAACGAAATACCTTCCAGCCACCGCGGGGGGCAATACGCTGGACATCGCCGCAAACGTCACGATCTGTAAAGATACGAACAACAATGGCGATGGGATTATGGTCACTGATCTATCGGGCCAACCGAGCAATTGGGTGATCAATAACCGCGGCGTAATCCTGGGGCCCGGCAGCACGCTCTACGGCAGCAGCATGACATTCGTCAATGCAGGCGGAACCTTGAATAACTACGGCATCATCACAGGCGACGCCTATGGCGTGCTGGGCGACGATGCCAGCACGCGGCCGATTACGATCACCAACAGCGGCACGATCACCGGAACGGTCAGTGCGATCCAGACGGGTGGCGGCAACGACGTGATTACGACCAACGGCACGATTCTCGGTAATATCCTTACACGAGGCGGCAATGATACGATCAACGTGACCGGCGGCACGATTTCGGGCAATATCGACGGCGGCACCGGCACGAATACGTTGAATTTCAATCTGCCTCATGCCTCGACATTTCTCTTCACGGATGCGATCGAAAACTTGACGGATGTGAACATCAACACCGGCACCGTGAAGTTTGGCGGCGATGTAACATCCCACGTGACGATTGGGGCCGAAGGTATTTTGGGCGGAAGTTTCTGCATGACAGGGCTCTTGACCAATGAAGGCATCTTGTCGCCCGGCAACAGCATTGGCGTGATTGATATCGCGGGCAATTATGAGCAAGTGGCGGGGAGTCGGTATATCGTCGAAGTGGCTCGGTCGTCGAGCGGCACTACGCTGAACGATCAATTGATCATCAGCGGCACGGCCAACTTGGCAGCCAACAGTATTATCGACGTTCGATATAGCAACGGCGAGAGCAGCAGCGTGTTTCAAACGGGCGACACGTTCGAGATCATCAGCGCCGGGGTGCTTGAGGACAGCGGCAGCGGCGTAATCGTCACTGCGGATTCCGCGTTCCTGACGTTTGCCGGCGAGGAGAGCGGTGGCAATTACTACTTGATGCTTACACGCTCGGCGACATTCCGCTCGGCCGCAACTTCGGGCAATAACGCCGCGATGGGCGGCGCGCTCGACGGCGATGCGGCTTCGGCGTCCGGCGCGTATGCAGACTTCATCAACCACCTGTTGTTTACCGACTCGGCTACTTTCAACAGCATCTTGCAGCAACTGAGTCCAGCTACGTATTTGACAGCCTATGCCGCGACGGACCGGACGACGCAATACATGGCGGAAAGCACGGGCGACTATCTACGCAAACGCCGCGCGGGGCAGATCAATCCGGGCCTCTACCAAAGGTCTACCTATGAAGGTTCAACGGCCCTGGCCCGAGCCATTGGCAGCCCGACGGAGATGGCCGGCATTATAAAGTACTGTGCGAACGAAAATAATTCGGACTTCGAACCGCGTGCATTCGACCGAACGCGGTCGGTTTGGGCGAACCCGTTCGGCGTTTTCTACGGAGAACGCACGAGCGGAGACCATTTGGGCTTTCAATCGAACGTGGCGGGTATTCAGTTCGGCATCGACAAACAACTGGATGAATACTGGATTGCAGGCATCGGCGGCGGATACTGCCAGACCCATCTCGATACGAATGACCAACTATCGGCCGGCACCATCAATACATTTCGCGTAGGCCCCTATGCGACATGGTACGATGGCGACTGGTATCTCGATATGTCGTTGACCGGCGGCTTTCATGACAACAGTTTGAGCCGTTATGTAGACGTTGGCCAGATGAACGGAACGGCCCAAGGCGACTATCACGCCAACGATTTGTCGCTGTATTACGGACTTGGCCGCGATTACCGCATGGGGGCCTATACCCTGACGCCGCAGGCATCGCTGCAATACATTTATTATCGTCAGAACTATTTTGCGGAAACGGGCGCGGACGAGGCGGATTATGTTGTCGATCCGCGTAACGCCAATTCGTTGCGGTCGCGGTTCGGCGGGCAGTTGTCGAGCATGGTTCAACGCGGCCGGGTGAAGGTGGTACGCGAAGTTTTTGCCGGTTGGGCGCACGAATACTTGGGCAACGATCCGCTGGTGGCCAGATTCGTCGGCGGCGTGACTCCGTTCTCGACGGATCGCGGGGGATTGTTCCGCGATGCGGGCTATTATGGAATTGGTCTGACGGCGATCCCCAGCGGACGCACTTCCCTATTCGCCCGGTATAACGGTGAATATTCAAGCGGAGGACACTTCACGGCGGTTGATCTTGGCCTGACGTATGCGTTTTAACGCGGCACGGCTATTTCTTTTGCCAGCGGTCGTCAGGCTCCAATAGGGTGCGCACTTGGGGGTCGTCGAGCCATCGTTTGGCTTGGGAATTGCTCTGAAGATAAGCATCCCAAAAGGCCGTTGTGACGGCGAGAATCGCTCGGTGATGGTTGGGATTGTGCTGATGTTTTTCGCCTGGCAAAGGTCGGTCGCCGAAGGCGGAATGTTCGGCCTTGTCTAAAACCAGTTCGTACTTTTCCGAAGGGGGCAGCGCGGGGAATACCTTCAGACGCGAGGCGGCGGAAGAGTCTCCGATGGGCGAATCATCCTGGGTGCCCGTGAGCAACAACCAGGGAATTTTGACCGATCCGAACGCTTTTTGAGGATCGGCGGCCCAGCGGGGGCTGCTGGGACTCATCACGACGGCGGCTTTGATCCGCAGGTCGGTAAAGTCACGGCCCAGAGGGTATGTTTGGCCGCTCACGGCCTGTGTGGTGATTGCGCCGAACGAATGGCCCGACATGCCGATGTGCAGAAGATCCAGCCTATTTTGCAGAACATGGGATTCGGCTTTGTTCCAACGCTCCAATTGATCGAGAACAACGTGAACATCCTTCACGCGGAGCAGGAAATTGTCCAGACTGGCGGCATTGCGGAGGGCGGTCATGCGTTGGGCGGACGGTTTGTCTTTCCAAACGCCGGCATCGCTGCCCGGGTGTTGCAAAAACACGGCCACATAGCCGCGCAAGGCCCAATGCTCGCCCAGATAGGCGCTGCCGTTTCGCGATCCGCCGAGACCATGACTAAAGAGCACCACGGCCGCCGGTTTTTTATCGGCAGGAAGATAAACGCGAAGGGGAATCTCACGCGACCGCTCTCGATCGACGACGGTCAATTCCTTTTGTTCCAGCTTGGCTTTTGCGGTCAGTAAAGGATTGTAGTCGGCTGCAAGACCCAAGGCGGGCAGCGCGACCTTGCAATAAACCAAGAGCAGGAAAGTTGCGGCAACTCGCATGACATGTCCTCACGACTGAATGGCTTTCAGGGGTAAGATCGGCGGCGAGAGAACCCGGCTGCTTGTTATCAGGGGGCAGACTTCTCCTGCGGCAAATACTTGACCCTTAGATTGTATTCCAACATCATCGGAAGTTCATTTCGGCCCTGGTCGGGCAGCAGCTTCAGCAGTTTTTTGGCCAGTTCCGGAGCGTCTTTCAGTTGCTTGCCCTTGGTCAAGGCGGTTGCGTTTTCGTCAAAGGTTTTGAGATATGTTTTCATATCCTCGATGTCTTTTAAACCGGCAAGACTGCCGTGGCCGGGGATGATTTTCTTGGCATTGAAGGAAGCCACGACATCGAGGTCGGCAAGCCAACCCTGGACATTGCTTTCGCCCATGAAGGGATGAGAGTCGATAAACAGAAGATCGCCGCTGAAGAGGACCTTGTCGGATGGCACCCAGACCACGAGGTTGTCGGGGCAGTGGCCGTGGGCAAGGGACCGCAACTCGACGATGACTCCGCCGAGGTCGATATTCATCGTGCCCGTAAACCAGACTGTGGCGGGCGCAAGCACGGTTCCTTCAATATCCTTGCGCGTCAGGCCATGTTGGTCGGCATGGGCCAAGGCATAATTGCCGCGTTCGGCCAAGAGTTTTGGTGCGGGTGACGCGCCGACGATCGTAGCGCCCTCGGCCGTGAAAACGCAGTTGCCCCAGGCGTGATCGAGATGGTAGTGGGTGTTGACGGCCCAAAGAATCGGCAGCTTGGTGACTTTTCGGATATCGGCGAGCAACAGTTGACCTTCCTTGGCGGAAGTCAGCGTATCGACGACCAACGCCGCCTTGCTTCCTACAACAACGCCGGCATTGGCGCCGAAGCTTCTGGCGGGCGTCATGGGCGAAACATGCGTATAGGACCAGACATGGTCGCTCATTTTTTGCAGATTGCGATTTTCATCGGCACGAACATACCGACAAGCTAGGATCATCAGACACAATAGGAGCAACGAAGTGCGTTTCATTATACAATCCTCTCGTTACGATGCCGGCCCGTTTGGCGAAGAAGCATTCACGGGCGAATTTTGATCGTCAATTATAGGCAACGAGAGTTTTGTAGACGAGCCCCCTCTTGGGGAAGGAGGGTGTTGGGGTTCGGCGGCCGTGTTAAAACGCCAACGACACGGCGGACAAAGAAAGTACGCTTTGCGAAAAAAAACAGGAAGCCATGCCCACGATAACGCGTGAACAGGGCTTCCAAGACGACATATCTATACCGAACACGCTTCAGGGCAAAAAGATTCTCGCAAAGAGCAGAGGATTGTTAGCCGTATGAAACGTCAGGGAGCTTTGCCTGCCCACTTTTTCCACACGGCCGGGTCGTCGAGCATCTTAATGAAGACGCCGCCGATGACCGTGCGGGCTTGGAAGCCGACTTGCCGGGCGTCTTTGGTCTCATACCAGTCGGTCAACGGAACACGTTGTGGCGTGTGATTGACGAACTCATAGACGGGCTTCATCAGAGCGTCGAAGTCGGCCCGAGTGGCGGCCAAGGTGGCGGTCCAGGTCTCCCAATCGGTCTTGGTGTAATTGGCCCGATTGTCCAAGGGCAATCCATAGCGATTGAGCTTCGTTTTGTAGAAAGTGATTTCCTTGGCGGCGACATCGAGCGGGAAAAGGTTCAGGCCGAGCAGACGGTCCCAGACCAAGTTGTATTTCTGGCTCCAAGTGCCTGCGCGGTCGAAGGCCAGCCGGTAATGGTCGCCGTTGTCGGCCATTTTGAGCCATTCGCGGGCGAACGTTTCAGCCGTGCGGCGATACTGCACGGCCTCGTCCTTTTTGCCGACCATGTCGCACATTTTCGCATAGGCACCCAGGGCCATGATCGCCTTGATCGAAAGGTTGGCGTTGTGGGCCAAATGGCCGGCGAAATCGTCGGTGCAAAGCTGGTTCGGCGGATCGAGCCCTTTTTCCTTGAGGTAGGCCGCCCAGCGGGCCAGTTGCGGCCAGTATTTATTGACATAGGTCGTGTTGCCGTCGAGTTGGCAGATCACAGCCGCGATGATCAGCATATTGCCTGACTCTTCGACGGGCATCTGGTTCTCTTCGGTTTTTTCACCGCCGCCGTAAATCTGGCCGTTTGCCTTGGGGTAGGTGCCCAGGTCGTGCGGAGCAAAGGGGAACTTCCAGCGGTCCATGGCGGCGTAGTCGAACACCGGCGTGACCGAGGCCTTCAGCAGATCATTGCTTAAGAACATGAAAATCGGCGCGGCCGGATAGATCACATCGACCGTGGCGATGCAGCCATTGCTGAAGCATTCCTTGGAGAACAGCATCGGACGGCCGTCGGGCGCTGCGGCCAACTTGTGACCGCCGATGGCTTGACGATAGCTCAATGCGCAAAGATTGGCGTAGCCTTCGCCGCCTGCACGGGTTAGATCGGCTACAAGCTTTTCGTCAAATACCTTGCACCGCCCAGCCAGCTCGACGAATTGTTTTTCGGCGGTTTGCAGAAGCTCGGCCGCCTCCATACCGTTGCGACGCCAATAGGGACGCAGCTTTTGGCCGAGATACTCGATGCTGTAAATGTCGTCGTAGGCAAGCATGAGATGGCGGGCGACCGATTGCCCGCCGACTTTACCCAAGTCGAACGCATAAGCGGCCACGGGAAATTCGTCCTTAACGGCGCGCGGCATCCGCGTGTCATCGCTTTCGGGCAAGCGGCCGCTTTGGGCGAACGAGTTGCGGACTTTCTCGTCTTGCGCAATGACGGTGGATAGACCGTCGGCAGCCGGTGCAGCCACGTAGAGATAACCCCAGTCGATCCGCAGATCATCACCGGCCTTTTGCAGGACAGGTTGATCTTGGGAGCCGATGCGAAGAACCTTGAGGCCGGGCACTTCCGGACGCGACCAGACCACTTTTTGGTCGGGCGTGTTGACGACCAACTCGGCCGAGTTGTCGTAATAGAGCGAAACCTGGTGCTCTTGGTTGTCGAGCGATCGAATGTCCCACGACAGGTACGTCACGGGGCGGGAAAGCAAGTCTAAATCGTTCGGCAATACGGGAGTTGTGAACGTGAACGTCAGATGGATGCCGGCGGCCTCGAATTCGTAGATGGTGCGCGTGGGCAGAATCTTCAAACTCGTCTGCTCCATTGCCGGAACCTCTTGCGGCTTCGCGCCCATGATGCGGTAAGTTTTACCATCGATTCGTACCATGCCGCACAGGGCATGGATTGCACCACCGGTCCAGTGACGCGACCAACTTTCGGCCAGCTTGTCGCTCGGCGACCAGATGCTGAAGTAAGGATCATGTACTACCAATGGGACGGCGGGCGCGCGGGCCGCGGGCTTGAGTGTCAACTCTTGGCCCATGCCGACATCGATGTATTGCCCGCCCTCACGGTTGTGGCAATGGACGGCCATTAGGTTTTTACCGGTCTTCAACGCCGCCAAAGCTTCCGGCGTGATGCTGACTTCTTCGTAGTCGGTTAGAAAGCCCGGGGACTTGGCGGCCAAGATGCCGTTGATGTAAACTTCCGCGTCTTCGTCGTGGTGCAGCAGTAAAACGGGAAGGGGGCAACGCTCCTTGTCGAAATGGAATTCGCGGCGGAGCCAAATGTCGCCGGTGTTCCATTCTGTGCCCACGACGGCGCCGGGAGTTGCCTTCGTGCCAAAACCGCCGGGGCCTTCCTTCCAGGCGGAAGCGTTGAAATCGGGTTGGAACCAATTATCGGCGGGACGTTCCGCCGTGTAACGCCATACGACGGACGATTGACGCGCCGTCGGCACGACGACCGACAATTGCGTGGGCAGCAGTTCGCCACGGTTGGCCTTGGCGGTTTTTTCGAGATCGACTTTCAGCACCTGGCGATCATACGTGAACAGACCGTTGCATTCGGTTTCCACGTCGGTGATTTGGGTGTAGATCGCCGCACAAAGACCGGCCGAATCTTCAAGCCCATAGGCATTGGTCAACAGCTTGGCGTAGCTGCGCGTCAGAGCGTCGGGCGCAACGACGCGGTAACCCCAGGTTTTCGGAGTCCAGAGATGACCTTGGATGAAAGCGCCAAGTCCGCCGAACTCGCCCAACACGGCGGCGCGAGTCGGTTCGGTTTTCGGTGCGCCGGGACCGGGGTAGTTGTGCATGTCGATCACATCGCCGACGTTTTTGTCGGTCCAGCCCGAGGCGTTGTTCACCAGTCGGCTGGGATCCATCTCTTTGACCATTTTGGTAAGCCGTTCGGTATCGAACTGGCCCCAACCTTCGTTGAACACAACCCACATGACGATCGAGGGATGATTGCGATGTTGTGCGATCATTTGCTTCAGCTCGACCTCGAATTGGGCCTTGTTTTCAGCCGTGACGTTGTCGCCGGCGGGCATGTCTTGCCAAATGGGCAGGCCGAGCTTGTCGCACCAGTAGTACCAACGCTCGGGCTCGATCTTGACGTGCTTGCGCGTCACGTTGAAGCCGAGCTTGCGGGTCATTTCAATGTCGAACCGCAGGGCCTCGTCGGTTGGGGCGGTGTAGATGCCGTCGGGCCAGAAGCCTTGATCGAGCGGACCAGTCTGGAAAACGGGCTCGCCGTTCAACAGAAGCCGCTGCACGCCCTTGGCGTCTTTGCCGAGCGAAAACTTCCTCATCCCGAAATAGCTATCCACCGAGTCGATAGGTTTGCCGCCGTCGAGAAGCGTTACTTTCAAGTCGTACAGGAATGGGCTTTGGGGCGACCAAAGCTTCGGTTGCTTGATGGGCAGCGCGATTACTTCACCCAATTTGCCCGAAACGCGGGCGATTTCGCGGCCCGCTTCCAGGGCGACGGCTTCGACCGATTGGCTTGCGGCTGTGCCGTGGCCCGCGACGATCAGCTTCAACGCGCTGGCGTCGACGTCGGGCGTGATTTGAAGATCGGCGATGCTGGCTGCCTCGACCGGCTCGAGCCAGACGGTCTGCCAGATGCCGGAGCAGGGCGTATAGAAGCAGCCTTCGGGATGGAGCGATTGTTTGCCGCGCGGCTGTCCGCCCTCGGTCGGATCGTAAACCTTGAGGGCCAATTGTTGCGGTCCGGCTGGCTTCAGGGCGTCGGTGATGTCGATGGTGAAGCTGTCGTATCCGCCCTTGTGCGAAGCCACTTCCTTATCGTTGATGTAAACCGTGGATTGCCAATCGACCGCGCCGAAATGGAGCAATATTCGCTTGCCGGCGAAGGAGGCCGGCACGTCAAACGTGCGGCGATACCAGAGCAAGTTGTCGGGCTTGACGGCCTTCATCACGCCGGAGAGAGCGGATTCAGCCGGGAATGGAACCAAGATTTTTCCTTGGAAGGATTGCGGAGCAGCGTCGGCCTTCTTGTCAGTGATCGCATATTCCCAGAGACCGTTCAAGTTGAGCCATTCGGGACGAACCATCTGCGGCCGCGGATATTCGGGCAGGACTTTATCGGGCGAAACGTCCTTCGCCCAACGTGTCATCAAAGACCCTTTGGCCGGTTGCCACGGTTCGGCCGAGAGGCTTTGGCCGAGCAACGAAAGACTGCAAACAGCAGTGCAGAATGTTGCCGTCATTTTCTTCATCGTGATGCTCCAAAGTAAGGTGGGAATGTTTGCTAGGAGGCGTGTGTGCATTCTAGCGGAAGTGTCGTTGTGATTCAATCAATAAGGCTCAAGATAGTTGCGAAAAACAGAGTTCAGTTTTGTCGGCGGGTCGTTCAGTTTATTTCCTTGCGTAAAGTGATTTGGCCGCTTGCTTCGATGTTGATCGGCAAGATGGCCGGCTTCTCGAACACGGGGCCGTTGAAGATGGTAGACCACCAATTTCCCCGGCGATCTCGAAAGAACGTATTATGTCCCCCGTAGGGTATCGCTTCGTAACGGGGGCTGTAAGGGCCGTAGATGTTTTTGGACGTGGTCATCATGCAGCTATAGCGACCGTCGCAATTGTCTGCCGCCGAAAGAAAATAGGTATCGCCGATCTTGAACAAAAACGTTCCTTCATAGCCGATATGATCGAAGGAATCCTTTCCATGAATTTTTTGACATAACTCGCCGTGATGATTGGGAGCCGGGTCGCCCTTGCTGATCGTAAGCTTGCGGCCAAGCTCCGCGAAACCGCTCATATCGGGCTTCATGCGGGCGATTTTGCCGCAGTGCCAGAGGAAGTAAACCGTTCCATCATCATCCTGAAAAAGCGAGGCATCGATCTCGTCGCCCAAGCGTTCCTCGGGCTGCACGTCGATGTAGGGGCCTTCGGGCTTGCCGGTTGTGCTTTTCAGCAAGCCGGAGCCGGAGGTTTTCGGCGTGCCGTCGTAGCCGGGCATGCTATAGGTGAGCCAGAATGTGCCCTTTACGTAATGGATTTCGGGGGCCCAAAGGTGGCTGTCGGAATCCTTGTATTTCTTATGCCAAGAACTGTCGCCGTATTTCCAACTGAATTCCAGCGGTTCCCATTTCTTCAGATCATTCGATTTCCAAATCCGGATGCAGTTTTGACCTGCTGTGGTGCCGGTCAGGTAGTAGACGTTGTCGGGGCCCATGCAGATTGATGGGTCGCGCATGTAATTCTCGAAGAGAAGACGAATCGATGTTTCCGGATGTTTCAGGGTTTCGGAGGTCGTCGGTTGCGAATCCTGGGGCGCGGCTTGGAGCGATTCCAAAGCAACCTGCCATAAGGCGAATAACGAAATCAACGATAGGAAAACAATGCGCATGGCGGGATATTTCTACATAGGCGAGGCTTGATGGGAGATCAAGCAGGCAGGTATTCAAAAAAATATATTTTACAGCTTGCTTCCGTCGATGGCTTCTCCGTCGTTGCGAGCGCCCAGATGCAAATGCGTAGCGGCCTCAATGGAATAGCTGATCGATCGGACCGAGCCGTCGCACAAGGCTATGTTAAAGCCTGCGGCGTGGGCGCTGCCGAAGGTGTAGCAATTCGTCACCGAGGGAGTGTCTTGCGAGGGCGCATAACTTGTCCAACGGCTCAAATCGAGATCGTCGGCGCCTAGGGCGGGCTCGTCGTCGCCGTAGTCCGAGGCAGTCGTATAAGCATCGGAATTAAGATACTTTTCACCGACCAGATAGGTGTTGTTCGTGCCGTCGCGGATTTGGGCCATCGTGACTTGGCTTCGCTGGTAGCAAATGCCGGTGCAAGACGCCAGATCGTTGAAGCCGGAGCCTGCCTTACCGAGTTCAAGCGTCGAAGGTCCGTAACCCCAACCCAGCAGGACCGATCCGCCGTTGCAGGCGTAGTCGGCATGATACCAACCGCTTGAGCAGCTTGAAAGCGCCGGGAGGTTGACCATCGTATCGTGGCCTGTTCTGACCGCGGTAGCGACGGGCTGGCGGCGGCTGGGACAACTCAAGGCCGCCAGCGGCGTGGATGCCATTTGTTGGGCATAGGTATCTTTCGTTGCGTCGTCGGTCACGCCCTTGCCAAGGTCGTGCAGGGCCAGTTGTTCCATGAACGGAAGAATGTTGTAGAAGAATCCGCCGGACTGGCTTTTGCCGAAACCGAGGTCGGGATCGCCGACCCAACCGTAGCCCCATCCGCCCGTGGGCAAAAAGCCTTGGGCCTGCTCGTGGTTCAAGGCGGCCAACGCCATTTGCTTTAAATTATTGCTACATTGCAAGCGGCGCGCTGCCTCTCGCGCCGATTGCACCGCCGGCAGCAGCAGCGAGATCAAAATGCCGATGATCGTGATGACGACCAATAGTTCTACGAGCGTGAACGCCCTGGATTTATGATTTCTTGGGGATAATCGAAAATTTTCATGACGCATGGTTCTTACTCCGTGGAACGGAAGCATATAAGGTGGTGGTTTCTTTGCGCCTTTGCGACTTTGCGTGAAGATTTTCATGTTCCACGCAAAGTCGCAAAAGCGCGAAGTATCATCAGCTTCGCGCATTTTGCCGTT
>CAYWGR010000039.1:0-34392 GCA_964458015.1 uncultured Planctomycetaceae bacterium | reverse complement strand
CCCCCCCCCCCCCCCCCCCCCCCCCCCCCCCCCCCCCCCCCCCCCCCCCCCCGAAGCAAGGGATTTGGGATTTGGGATTTCGGGATTTCGGGATTTTGGGATTTATAGTCTAATTCACTAGCCACTGACCACTGGCCACTGGCCACTTTCTCTGACCCCTGACCTCTGACCTCTGACCTCTTGTCTAATCTAGCTGTTAGCTTGCCTTGTGCGAGGAATCCTCCGTCACGCGATTCAACTTCATACCGGCACGGTCCCTGGAGAATCACTTTCGCGCCTGTGTCATACGTGATTTCCAGCAAACCGGATGCAAGCACGAATTGATCGCCGAGGGAGACATATATTTTTCGATTGGCAGTCACTGTTTCCCGAGTATGGAATCCCGTGGCTTCTCCTCGACATTTGAACTTGCCGGTGATGCGCGCAACAACGTTGGAATTCGTTTCGAGCGACTGCCCCAGGGATGGCGTTGGACGTTTTTCCGTGATTTCCGCGGTTTGGGAGTGATGCGTGACATAAACCAATGAGCCGAGCAGCAAGCCCAAGCTAGTCACAACCGTTGCCACAAGAAGTGAAAAGGGGATCTCTTGCGAGAAAAAGCCGACCGTGCCATGAAAGGCATTTGTCAGAAGACCCGTGATCGGAAAAGCATTCCGCGGTTCTTCCCAAGATGGCAGGAAGGCATCTTTATCAGGCAACGCATCCATGACAGCCGGCAATAACGCCGACACGCCCATGAACTCGACGTACAAACGACAAGCCTCGTCGTCATCGAGCATAAGCTGTTCGAATTCATCCCATTGCGACGCGGTCAATGTATTGTCTTCACCGGCCACGACGAACCGGTGGATGCGTTCCAATAAATCGCTCTGGAAATCATGCAATGCGTTCATCGGACGTCCTTTTCCTGCAATCGCCGTTGAACGCACTCGAATAATGATTTCCGAATACGGAATAAGCTCGTATAAGTGGCCGCGGGAGATTGCCCCATTTCGCGAGCGATATCCTTGATCTTTCGCTGCCCGGAGCAAAACAGATGCAACAAACGCCGCCCGGCCTCGTTAAGCGTTTTTACACAGTCAGCCAGTGCGTTGGCGCGATCGTCTTGAAGTGCCGAGGAAGCCGTGGGAATATACTGCGATATTTTTTCGAGCAATTGGTCGTTAAAACATACGCGCTGGCGGCGACAATTCGTCCGATGCGTTTGGATCATGCAGTTGGCGATGGCGATTGCCCAGGCGCCGAAATCGGCGTCGCGGCGGAATGAGTCGAACTGTTCCCACAAGCGAAGTTTCGTGTTTTGCAGGATATCCTCGGCATCCTGCCACATGGGAACCATAATGTGGACGTACCCCGACAACTGCCGCTCGTGCAGGGCCAACAATCGCACGAATTCACGATTGCTTAGGTCGTTTTGTGCGTCGTCGGAATGGATCACGCCGCGCCCCCCTGGAGTAATGCAAGTTCCCTTTATTCTGCTTGAACGATCCGACAAATTCCAATCGCAAGCTGCTTGAGAAGAATCTGGGCTTACTACAAGTAGGCGGAATTTTACAAAACCTTACAGCACGGCTACAAAAATACTCAAGCCCCCCCCATACAGATGGGCTGATTCCGCCAAAAAAGACGCATTTCGGGGGGGCGCGCTATAAGAGAAGCGTTTATGGGGGAAACACAGCCCCGCATCCGAGAAGAATTCAATCCGCGGCGATGCCCGAGAATTCCACCGCTTTCTGCTGTCCCCAGACACAGTCTGCCGTGATCGTAAGAAGTTCCGCACGATTGACCGGTTTGGTGACGTAGAAGTTGCATCCCGCTTGCAAACACTTCTGACGATCCTCAACCGTGGCATGGGCCGTCAAAGCCACGATGGGGCGTGTAATGCCGGCATCGCGCAGACGGCGCGTCGCCTCGTATCCATCCATGGTGGGCATCTGCATGTCCATGAGGATTAAGTGATAAGGATTCTCTTCCGCCAAGGCAGCTATTGCGAGATCGCAAGCGATTTGACCGTTTTCAGCAATGGTCACGTTAAAACCGGCTTTGGAAAGAATCAGCGCAAGGATGCGCTGACTATCGACGCAGTCTTCGGCCAGCAGGATTCGTTCGCCAGTGGCAATTTTGATGAAACGTTCCTTCGTCTTGATCGCTTTATCGGCAACGCACGGATTTTCGACCAATCGAACATTCTCTAATGAACCTGTTTGTACGGTTGCCGTGAATTTGCTGCCGATGCCGAAGGTACTCTGTACGGTGATGTCGCCGCCAAGCATGACCGCCAACCGTTTCGAGATGGCAAGGCCAAGTCCCGAACCGCCGTATTGGCGCGTCATTGAATTATCAGCTTGAATAAAGCGATCGAATATCTTTCTCTGTGTTTCGTCCGACATTCCAATGCCGGTATCGGCCACTTCAAAAGCAAGCTGTGGATGTTCGCCGTTTTTCGCGACCAGTCGAACGGCGATATGCACGCCGCCGGTGGACGTGAATTTCACGGCGTTTCCGATCAGATTGGCCAGAATCTGACGAAGCCGGAGGGGATCGGTATTGATGGTTTCCGGAATGGGGCCGATGTGTTCGATGCTTACTACAAGTCCTTTGGTCTTGGCCGTCGCCCGCATCATGGCGGCAACGGTGTGGACGATCTCCCAAGGGTCGCATTTGAGCCGCTCGACATCGAGTTGGCCGTTTTCGATCTTTGTCATGTCGAGAATGTCGTTGAGCAATCCCAAGAGGTGTCCGGTGTTCTGAAGGATAGCGTCAACATATTCCACGGATGCGTTTGGCAGTTCCGCTTTGATGATCTCGTCGCGCAAGAGTTCGGCGTAGCCGACAATCGCGGTCATGGGAGTGCGAATTTCGTGGCTCATGTTGGCCAAAAATTCGGACTTTGCTCGATTCGCGGCATCGGCGGCGGTTCGCGCGGCGACAAGCTGGTCGTTGGTGGCCCGAAGCTCCTCCGTGGCCTTTTCGAGGGCCTTGCTACGAGTCTCCACTTCCTGGGTGCGTTGAGACACCATCTGTTCCAGAGAATTAAGCGTCATTTCCGCCTGGCGAGCCAGATACCAGCGTTTCGTAAGCGCAAGGATAAGTTGACGCACTTCGATGTTGTCGAACGGTTTCTTCAAAATGAGGAGATGGTCGGTCCGCCCGAGCCGGGCTACGATGTCCTCCCAGGTATGGTCGGAGTATGCCGTACAGAGGACAATCAGGATTTCCGGGTCAATTTTCCAGATGCGTTGGATGGTTTCCACGCCATCCCAACCCGGCGGCATACGAACGTCGACGAACGCGAGAGGGTAAGGGCGGCAATTATGCAGCGCCTGTTGCACCATCGCGAGTCCTTCTTCGCCCTGGTGTGCTGAATCGATCTCGAACTTGTCGGCCGACTCATTCTCAACGGCCGTATCGCCGAACAGCACTGCCGCTTCCCTGTTGATCGCCGCGTCATCGTGATCCTCCGAGCATACGATTTTGCGAAAATCCTCGTGGATCGATTCTTGATCGTCGATCACCAAGACGCGGATGGGTTTTGCATTACTCATGTGAGCACCTCAACAGGCATGAACGGCAATTGCAGGGTGAACCGCGAGCCTAGTCCAGGCCCATCACTTTGCGCCGTGAGTGTTCCCCCCAATTCCTTGGCGGCATTTGCGGAACTATGAAGGCCGAATCCATGGCCATGCCGCTTGGTCGTGAATCCATGCGAAAAAACACGCGTCAAATTCTCTTTGGCAATTCCAATGCCCGTATCTTCGACCTCGATAAAAACCTTAGGGGCATCCAATGTAGCATCGACTCGAATGTGCACGATGAGGCGGCGGTCTTCGGAGTCGATTTCCATCAGTGCGTCTTTAGCATTGGCCACGAGATTCAGAAGGATTTGCAGTAATTTTTGTTTTTCAATCCTTACGTTTGCAATATCGGCGTAATCGCGAATTACTTCGATGTGACACCTGTTGAGCGACGAGATATTCAGCTTCAGAGCATCATCGAGTACCTCGGCCAAAGAGACGGTCTCGACTAAGCCGGATACGCCCGCATAGGATTGTTGCATAGCAATGATGCTCTTGATATGATCGATGTTTTTGGTCAGCGAGTTCATTTCGTTGAAAATCACGGTCTGATCGCGACTCATTTGCGCAGCCACTAACTGCAGGAAGCCCGGCACGCGTTGCCCTTTTTCATCCCGCGACAGGAAATCACCCAAATCCGCACTGTGTTGGTTGATAAGGTCCAAAGTTCGTGTAAAGTCATGCAATCTAGAGTTTCGCACTCGGTCGGCGACCAAGGTGGCGGATACATTTACGCTATTGAGTACGTTGCCAATATTGTGCAACACTCCCGTAGCCACCTCGGCCATGCCGGTCTTTCGTGCGACCTCGAGGAGTTGCTGGTGGGCCGCGTCCAGTTCGGTCTCGGCCCGTTTACGCTCATTGATTTCGTTACTCAATTGTAGGTTAGCATGGGACAATTCACGGGTACGCTCATGGACGCGTATTTCGAGCTCATCGTGGGCCTGTTGCAACTCCCTTTCGCTATGCTGAATTTGGTCCAACATAGCGTTAAATTCATCATAAAGCGTACCTAACTCGTCATTGGCGAATTTTTCTACTCGGGTAGAATAGTTGCGGGTTTGAGAGATCTCTTCCGCGCTGCGAGCCAATTCAAGGATCGGCTGGGAGACTGTCCTTTGAAGACGGGACAAGAGAACGAACGCCGCGACCATGGCGATAATCCCAACGATCGCAATGATCGCGACGTTGTGGATGAGCTGTTCGTTAACATCGGACGTTGATGCGTGGAAATAGACCGATCCGAGTTGTTCCCCGTCGCGGACAATCTCTTGAGTAATGTCGAGGAAGTCACGATCAATAAGAACCGGATCCGTCGGCGGAGTGGATGGGGGCGACAAATCGCTACCTTTATCGCTCTGGTATGTGGCGAACACGTGCCCCTTGCCCGTGTAAATGCACGCAAGCCGGATCGTCGGCTGCCGGCTCAAGCACGAGAGCAACTCCTTGGCCGCAGTTGGATCGTCAAATGTGAGAGCAGCCGTGCTATTGGCCCCCAGGACGTTGGCCAATGCCGAAAGCTGCTGGACCTTGGAAGAGCGTATCAAGTTGATGTCGTTGTAGCTGAGTGCCGCCATGATAAACAAAACTGCCGGTCCTACGGCCAAGAGAACCGAGAGGTTCAGCTTTGTATTGATCGACAGATTTTTGAAAATATGCATTGTGTCAGTTCCGGCTTACGATTTTGGCCAAACTGAGTAACTTGGAACTAATTTTTAGATGATCCTGTCCGGCAACTTCCGTATTAATCTCGAAGCGAATTTTATTCTCGTCCAAGAAGAAGTTGATCGTGCCCCCGCGGTCGACGAAGCCGGGCTCCTCGCCCACGAGCAAGGTGGGAGTTTTTTGCAGCTTCTTTAGTATCATGGTCTTCTGCTCAGGGTCTGTAGACGCGCAGACGAACAAAATGTGACAAAATGTGTATTCCGAAGCGGACGCAAATCGGCGTACAACAATGGGATGGCCTTCAACGCGCTTCGTGCGGGCGATTTCCTCTAGCAGGTTACCGAATGGGTCCTCTCCTAGAACTCCGATTATTAGCGGCCCGCTGTCGCCGACGAACGAATTTGCCGGCCATTGGACATAGCGACCGAACTGGTAGAGATAGGCTGCTTTGATGGCATATTCGCGGTTAATGTCGGCACTCTCGTAGGATTGCGCCGGCAGAGGATGTACGCCGTACGCCAGCACGACCGTCGCTATTAGCAATAAGAGACAGCGTGAGAGGCGTGAAGACGCCCACGGCTGGCGGACGCCTCGCTCTCCGCGTACAATCGAGTTGTGCGGTTGCTCGTTGTAACGGCTCAAAACATTGCGCCTATCATTCTCAACGGTATTTCCAAAATTCCGACGCCGACTGAGCGGCGGGGCAAGAATGCTTGCCCAACTTATCGCCGCCAAGTCAATGTTCCGTAGACGCCGCGAGACACCTGTGTTGCGTAGACGGGGGACGCCATCGAGTTGCCGGAGAACTCCCAGTGGTGGTCTTGCAGCAGGTTTTGCCCGACTAGCGCCACCTCCAGATTCTTTCGCGCGCGCCATGCAAGTCGCAGATCCATGGTGATGTAACTGGGGACTTCGAGCGTGGGAAGACTGTCGATATAACGGGCCATCAAGTCGAATTCCAAATCGTCTCGCAGGTCCCAGGCTGAACGAAAATAGACCTGGTGGCACGGGTCGTTACCCGCCTCGACCAGTTGTTCTGCGGTGGGATGCAAATGCATTTGGAACATGGTGTATTGTCCATATAATCGCCAGCGATCCGACACCGAGTAGTTGCCGGTCAATTCAACACCGTAGGTCTCGCCGCCAGGCCCGTTGGTCAGGGTCATGGGAATAATCGTTGGTTCCACCGGCTGTTGCAAAACTGCGCACATCAGGTTGTCGTAAACGTTGTAGAATGTGGCGATGTCCCAGGAGAACCGGTCCGTCATCTGCTCCCGGTATCCTAGCTCGTAGGCTATTACGGCTTCGGACTGTGCATTACTATTTCCGAAAACGCGTGGGTAAACTCCTGGAAACGCCGGCGGAAGCGTCAGAACGACTTGCTCCTGGTAGCGCGTCGGCGACCGGATGGCGCGAGAAACCGCGCCCCAGGCGGAATGCCGGCGGTCGAAAGTTCGCAACAGCCGAATATTGGGCTGGTATTCCAGGCCGGTGTATGGATTCTGTTCCAGCTTTGAGCCGAGCGTTAAGGTGAGCTCGTCTTCGACGAGGGCGATTTCATCTTGGACGAATTGACTGGTGTAATTGGTTGTGAGATAAGGCGTAGGGGGATACCACACTGTAAGGGTGTCACCGCCGGCGTAGTAGCCCTCCACATTGCGAAAACCAGCGCCGCAGGTGATCTTGTGTCGATCGCCCAGTGGGAATCGGTATTGGAAGTCAACGTCGAAAGTCCGCACTTGTTCCGTCTGCAAAGCGTCGTTGCGCATGAAGTTGTCATAGTACGTTTGCAGCGTCCAATCGGAATCCTCATCGTAGATGTGTCGCCACCGTGCCAGAAGGTTTTCGCCGGTCTGACGCTCGGGCAAGGCAAAGGCCAACGGGATGAGGCTGTTATTCGTGGTACCTACGTAGTGGTCTCCTTGGATCGTTACGGTATTCGCTTTGTCGCGGTCCAAATTCCAGTCGGCGCGGAAGCCGAAGTGACCTTGCCGCCAGGAATCGTCAACCTGACCGGTTGGATCGTAACCGCTGTCGCGATCAAAGTATTTCCCGAAGACCCGGTATTGGAGGTCATCGCCGATTTGGCCGCCATAGCGGAAACTCTCGAACGACTTCTCATAGGTGCCACCGCCGACTGAAACGTAGGATCCCTGGGTGTCCTTGGCCTTTTTGGTGATGACGTTAATGACGCCGTTGACGGCATTGGCGCCCCACAACGTTCCGCCCGGACCTCGCACCACTTCGATCCGCTCGATGTCCTCCATTAACATGTCTTGCATATCCCAATAGACACCGGCGAAATCCGGGTTGTATACCGACCGGCCGTCGATCAGCACCAACAGCTTATTGCTATATGCCGAGTTGAAGCCGCGACAAGAGATTGCCCATGTGTTGGAGTTGATCTGGGCCACATCCAATCCCGGAGCCATCCGTAATGCTTCGGGGATACAGGTGGCGCCGCTGCGGCGAATCATTTCTGATGTGATAACAAAAACGGCGGCGGCGGAATGTCCAACCGTGCTCTCTTGCTTGCTTACTGTTGTAACTGGAATGTCCATCGAGGGGACGACGACGGGGGTCTTGGCAAGCTGCTCGATATCAAGGCCAAGAATGTCGTTGGCCGGTTTGCCGCCGTTGCCTGCTTTCATATCGGCCGTCGGTTGCTCTGCCGCGACAGACGACTCACTTTGTGCCGCGACCGATACAGGTAAGATCAACAGCACGACCAGCAAAGCGATGACGTTCACCTGTATCGACAGTCTATTGGGCACTCCAGTCATGAGTGACCCCCCCTTGCAAATAGTTTGATACGCACCACACACTATCGGTACCGCTAAAAGCACCGACAGATTCCGCTTTGCATAGCTCGACAGGTTTTTAAAATTAGCATCGTGTCTCAATTCCGACTTACAATTTTCGCCAAACTGAGCAACTTGGAGCTAATTTTAAGCTGATCTTGCCGGGCGACATCCGTATTGATCTCAAAGCGTATTTTGTTCTCCTCTTGGAAGAAATTGATTGTGCCGCCGCGTTCGGCGAAACCAGGTTCCTCGCCCACGAGCAAGGTCGGGGTACCTTGCAGTTTTTGAAGAATTCGCGTCTTTTGTCCTTGATCCACCGAGGCGGGCACGAACAATATATGGGAGTAGGAGTATTCTGCCGCCGTTGCGAAACGGCGGATGACTATCGGTCTGTTCTCGATCCGTTTCGTGCGAGATATTTCCTCTAAAAGATTGCCAAACGGATCTGCCCCCAATACTCCGATCACCAGCGGAGCACGTTCATTGGCAAAGGCTTGGGCGGGCCATTCAACATACCGGCCAAACTGATAGAGATATGCCGCTTTTATGGCATATTCTCGGCTGATGTCGCTGCCCTCATCATACTGCGCCTGTAAACGCTGCAAACCACATGCCGGCGCCACTGTCAAGATCATCAACAACAGACAGCGCAAGAGCAGAGAAGCCGCCCGCGACCTCGGACCGCTTTGCCATCCGCATCTAATCAGGTTGTGTGATGGTTGTTGGTAACGACTCAAGGCAATGTGCCCAACATGCTCAGTGTTATATCCGATAATCCAACGTCGGCGGGATGGCGTAACACGATCACCCTGCCGCCTTAACGCCGCCAGGTCAATGTTCCATAGATGCCGCGAGGAACCTCTGTCGCATAGGTTGGGGAATTGTAGCTGCTTCCCGCAAACTCCCAGTGATGTGCTTGCAGCAGGTTTTGGCCTACGACGGCCACCTCCCAATGTTTCCGCGGACGCCACGCCAAACGAGCATCCATCGTAATATAACTGGGCACCACGAGAGACTTCAGATTGTCGACATATCGGGCCATCAGGTCGAATTCCACGTTGTCGCCAAGATCCCAAGCCGATCGCAAATAGACCTGATTGTGCGGATCCTTACCGCTTTCAATACGCTCCGGCAACGGACTCGGTGCCTGCAATTGGAGGAATGTGTATTGAGCGTAAAGCCGCCATCGATCGGTAACCGCGTAGTTGCCCGACAACTCGACTCCATAGGTCTGCGCCTGGGCTCCGTTGGTTGTAAGAATAAGCGGAACCATCGTATGCCCGCCTATGTCAATGGGATCTCCCGGAACAATGCCCAGCATGTTGCTATACGTGTTGTAGAACATGGCGATGTCCCACGAGAGCCGCTCCGTGGTCTGCTCCCGATAACCAAGTTCATAGGCAATCAGCGACTCGGAACCGGTATTGGGTTGTCCCTCGGCGAGCGGATAAACATTCGGTGCAATCGGCGCCAGGGTGATTTCAATCTGATCCTGGGCTCGCATTGGTGTGTGAACCGCACGTGAAACGGCGCCCCATACCGAATGCCGATGATCCGGGGTCCATAACAGCCGGGCGCTGGGCTGATATTCCAACTCCGTATAGGGGTTCTCTTCCAACTTTGTTCCGATCGTCAAGCAGAGCAGATCCTCGACCAGCGTGATCTCATCTTGTACGAATTGGCTTGGAAAATTCGTGGTGTAGTAGGGGGTGGGAAAACATGTCACGAACGTGTCACCGCCCGCAAAATAACTTTCAACATTGCGAAATCCCACACCGCAGGTGATCTTATGGCGATCGGAAAGCAAAAAACGATATTGATAATCCACGTCATATGTCCGCACCTGCTCCGTCTGCAAAACGTCGTCACGCATCCAGCTATCGTAGTACAATTGCAGCGTCCACTCGGTATCCTCGTCGTAGACGTGCCGCCAACGGGTCAGCAGATTTTCACCGTTGAGCGTCTCCGGCAAAGCAGGACTCGTGGGTATGGCGCTATTATTCGTAGAGCCGACGAAATGATCGCCTTGGATCGTAAGTGTATCATCCTTGTTGCCGTTCGGCTGCCAATCGGTCCGGAAGCCAAAACGACCTTGCCGCCATGCATCATCGACCTGTCCGGTCGGATCGTAACCGGATCCCATCTCGAAGTGTTTGCCATAAACGCGATAGCAAGCGTCGTTGCCGATTTTCCCACCGTAGCGGAAACCGTCGAGAAGTTGTTTTTGACTTCCACCGCCGGCCATGGCATAAACGCCTTGGGTGTCGGCGGCATTTTTCGTGATAACACTGATTACACCATTGACCGCGTTGGATCCCCACAGCGTTCCGCCAGGACCACGGATCACTTCGATCCGCTCGATGTCCTCCATCAGCACGTCTTGCATGTCCCAGTAGACGCCGGAATAGTTCGGATTATAGACTGATCGGCCATCGATCAATACCAGCAGCTTTCCCGAAAAGGTCGAATTGTAGCCGCGAGCGGTAATTGCCCATGTGTTTGAGTTGACCTGCGCCACTTCCACACCAGGCGCCATGCGGAGTGCTTCGGGGATACAGGTGGCGCCGCTGCGGCGAATCATCTCGGGCGTAATCACGAAAACGGCAGCCGCTGATCGGCCTACGGTGCTAGGTTCCTTTGTCACCGACGTGACAGGAATATCCATCGAGGGAACGACGACTGGCGTTTTGGCAAGCTGCTCAATATCAAGGCCGAGAATATCACTCGCTGCCCTGCCGCCACTGTCGGCTTTCTGCTCCGCGGCCGGTTTTTCGGTTGCGGCGAGTGCTTGACCTTGAGCCTGCGTTGCCTCGGGGAAGAACAACAGCAGAGCCAGCGAAGCCCCGACGTAGGTATAGAGCGGCAGCCAGTTGGGCACTCGAATCATGCGAGATTCCCCCCCTAATCCCCTACAAATGCGCCGACCATCGTCCAAGATGGATGTCGGTAATTTGCATGAATCGCTATTGTGCCATATCGACCCCTACAAATCGCAGCCTTAGCCCGACTGTTGCACGGATTGCAGAGAGTACAAAACACCCATATTTCTAGGTATTCCGCGATGGTAGAAAAATTCGCATCGGGAGTATGGTTTTGGGCAAAAGCGGTAAACAACAGGGCGTTTCGTCGGCCCTACTCAAGGGTGCATCATCAAGAAAGCCGGGCCTTACCTTTGGTAGGCCGGCAGGAAATGCATGTAAATCTCAAGCACCAGCGAGGCCATGGATGTCCAATAAATTCTGTTGGGCCCCACGGTTCCCTCATTTTCGGCCGTGCCGGGCGAGACGTCCCAACTGCCGTCGGCGTTTTGCTTGCTAAGCAGCATCTCGCGGACGCGGGGATGCCAATCGTTCCAGTATTTGTCGCCGGCCTGATAGTGGCCCTGGATGGCGTAATAATGGAAATAGAAAAAGTAGTTTAAGCTTGAATTTTCCCATCGGATGGGCAACTTGGCCATATAATCCAATGCAGGTTGAATGGCGGGATCGTCATAACTACCCAGTAATTGAAGCGATAGAACGCCGGCGGCCGTCATCTGCGGGTTAGGACCTTGGCCCGGTTGGTAAGAAAAGCCGCCGTTCGGAACTGCACACGATTTGACATAAGCAATTGCCTTTTCAATGGTCGGAGCAGGGACTGGGATTTCGGCATTATTGGCTGCTCGCAAAGCAACGATCTGCATGACGGTCACGCTTAGATCGTGATCGCCAGGCGTGGGCTGATAGCGCCATCCTCCGTTGGGGCTTTGCGCCTTGACGATCAAATCAACCGCCTTCCGCAATTTCTCCTCCAGTTCGGGATCCGGATCCATGCCGTACAGTTCCGAGCAGGCCAAGGTGGATAGCGCATGTTCATACATGGGGCCTTGCGAAGGACGCGGTGAGGCATACAGCCCATTGGGTTGTTGGCTGATTAAAATGAATTTTTTCGCCCGAGCCAAAAGATCGCGATAAGGCCCTCGGCCTGGCACATTCCCTCGACCTAAAAAGGAGAGAATCGACAGGCTATTGACGGCTTGGTTGTCAGTCCAAGATCCATCGATTCGCTGCTTCGATGCCAAGTAGCTTTGCGCGCGATCGACGGCGGCCGTTACCCGTTCGACGATCTTGGCTTCGGTCAAGATGGCGGCAGTCGTGCGTGGCGCGGCGGATCCGGAAGGCGCGGCCGGCGTTTGTGCGATAGCGGCTGCACGGCACAAACACAGCAATCCGATCGTTCCCAAAATTATCGTCCGTCGGCACGCATGAAAGCTTGTTTTCATCTTGATTCTTCCCTGCCTTAGGATAATCCCGATAAGCGGCGCAATCCAATATCGACGCAATAAACGGTAACCAGTATCAGCAGCACCAACCAGTTGTCCCAGATAGTCGATTCGCGATGCACGTCGATCCGCTTGACCTCGCCCTTAAGCTGGTCGGGGATCGAAGATAATTGGTCGAGCGGAACAATCTTGCCCAATTGCCTTAGCACGGGCATATTGATGTTGGGACGCCGCAATTCGGCAGTCGAATCGGCTACTTGGATTTGGGCTTCCACCGTTTTTCCCTCTTTGCCGGGCTCGAATGCCATGCGGTAGACGCCCGCTTTTTCGGCCAGGAATTGGCCTGTGTAATGCCCTGGACCATTGCGGTTGGCAACAAGTTCTAACGTGCGTTCACGATCGCCCACGTAAAGCCGCAAGGGTATTTTGGGATCTTGGCGAGGAGCGCCTTCGGGACTGATGGCAAAAAGCTCGATTTCGATTTGCTCGCCCGGTTGCGCACGGAGGGGCCGCACTTCTAGCCAGCTTTTTTTCTTCTGATCGGCATCATTACGACGAGCCGCGAAACGAATCGCTTGTCCCCAGAACTTGTAGAAAAAGCGGTCGCCGACATTTTGTCGCCAGCCCCAGGTTGAATCGATGCCGACGAATAAAACCTTGCCTTGTCCGGCGTAATGATGAACGACCAGCGGCATTTTGCCATAGCGCGTGTTCAAGCTTGAATTCCATGCCAACACGGTCGCGCCGGCCGACGGTCTTTCGACTGCGGCGCACCAATAAAACAGCGGCATGTGGGTCCAAACTGCATTGTTCCGGTCGGGATCGTCGTACAATCGCATCGTGTCATGAATGGCTCCACTGGGGCTAACCTCTAGACGGAACGGTTTATAGACCGGGGCATCGATTCCGGCCGTCGTGCGCCGCAAGCGCACCGGCAGGAGATCGGTCAATTGCGCCCCGTAGCGGCCGGGCATGTTCAACGGCCCCGAGGCCACGATCAAGCCCACGCCGCGATCGCGGACGGCCTCAGACAACATCTCCGCGAATTTCGGGCTGATCAGTTGCGGTGAAGCGTCGCCCAGGATCACCGTATGATACTTTGCCAGTTCATCGAGCGTCTTCGGCAGCACCGATGCCATGCCGTTTGGCTGTCGGCGCGCTTCATTTTCCAAAACAATATCGGGCGTTTTGCCTTGGAGTCCGCCGAGACCGTGGTCGCGCCGCATCGAGTTCTTCAAGAATCGGAATTGCCATCGCGGCGGTCCTTCAATATACAAAACTCGCAATTGTTCATCGCTGATGCGGACCACGATGCTGTCGGAATCATTTTCCGACAAGTTTTCGGGCAGGCTGGTCTTGGGAACTACCTTGACTGTCAAGGTGCGAGGACCGGGCCGTTTGGCTTCAAATGATAGATCCACTGTTTGCGGCTCGGTATTGTGAAGCAGCAACTCTTTGCGGCTAAGCGGCGTTTTTTCAGTTCCGTCAAGCAATAGAACTTCGACGGCCGCCTCGGGATAGCCTTGCAACGCGATTGTGGCGGAAACATGGACCGTATCGCCGACGGAAACCAGATCCGGCGCGAACAGATCGGCAACCGAAAGATCACGCAACGGAGCCTCGGAACCGCAGGGAACGGAAAAAATGGGGGCGGATACTTCACCCGCGGCGCGTGCGGCCTCGGTCGGCGAAAGACCGGCGTTGTTTTGCCCATCGCTCAATAGGACGATTCCGGCGATTTCACGGCCGGCCGCCTCTTCGATCACTTCCGCAATGCCGTCGCCAAGCCGCGTGGAGGTGCCTTGCGTCTTGCTTTCAGGCAATGTCCAGGTGGGAGCAGCCATGGGCAAACGTTCCAACCGTTTCGCAAGTCGATAGAACCGCAGATCATATTTATCGGCCAACGATGTAGCAAGTTGCTCACGTTTGGCGGTCAAGGCATCGACCGCCATTTTTGCACGGCTTAGCTGGTTCACGGTTTTGCGAGTGTCGTCATCGTTCTTCGTATAGCCCAAAGACTCGGATATCCGCTTCATTTCTGCTTCGTCGTTAAACGGTCCGGCCGGCAAAGCCATGCTCTGCGAATCATCGAGAAAATAGGCCAAAATCGGACGCTTCTCGACGCTTTGATCGAGGCTTAAATAGGGACCGCTAAGCACGAAAATCAAAATCAGCAAGATGATGACGCGCGTTGCAGTGAGACCATTTTGCAATCGGCGAGAAATCCCGCTCAAATTCATTCGCTGCCGTTGGTAAATGAACCATCCCAGGGGCAGCATGAGCGGCAGGCCGATCCAAAGTGCCGACGGATGCTGGAACGCCAGCGACGCTTGACCGAGATGCGTGAGAATCTCGTCGCTCACGCCGATCGTATGTAAAAACCAGTGGATCATGGGTGAACGGTTCTACTTATTCTTGTCGTCAACTTTGGAAAGACGTTGGAAATACTCACGGATGAATTGCCGATATCCTTCCGGCCCCTGTTCGCGCATTCCTTGCAACAGTTCTTCCCGCACGCGAGGCTGCATCTTGAGAATCATGCTTCGCGTGGCGGGATCCAAGTCACGAAGCTGCTTATCCAGTTGCTTTTGATTGGTCATATCGCCGCGCGTACCGAAAAGCGCCGGCGTGTTGGCGTTTTGCCCCTGCGATGGATTGGCGGCGGCTTGGCTTTGCTGAGGATTTCGTTGAGCACGGCCGGCAGCTCGGGCGGCCTGCAATCGCGTCGCCATTTCCATCGCCCGCTCCATGGCCGGTGATTGCATGAGTTGCGATAATTGCTGCTCTGACGGATCCCCCTGTTGCATCTCCGCAGCTTGCTGTGAGCCGGATGTCTGCTGGGGATCAGGTGTTTGTGGTTGCGAAGACTGCGCCTGTTGCGAATCCGGCGTCTGCTGCTGTGATCCTTGCTGCTGCTGAGACGAAGGAGATTGTTGTTGTGAAGACTGCGTTTGTTGAGCGTCCGGCGATTGCAGCTGTGAACCTTGTGCTTGCTGCGCGCCTTGCGGCTGCTGTGTGTTGGGTTGTTGTGCGTCCGAAGAAGCCGCCTTATGATCCTGTGGCAACTGACTCAGCAGTTTGTCGAGCGAATGGATGTCCGAGCCGAGGCTTTGCTGGGCCATATTCAACTCGGTGAGTTTTTGGAACTCCCGCGATTGGAGTTCCTCGCGGCGGTCGGGATTCGTTGAAGCCGTGGCCGGAGTATCGGCCGCCTTCGGAGCGGGTTGTTTTTCAGCGATACGTGGATCAAGCTTGGGACTCGGACCGCCTAAGGCTGGCTCATAAATCCTTTCCGCTTGTTTCTCGTTCTTTTGTGCTTCTTTCCCGGCAGTCTGAGCGTTGGGTTTCTCTTCCGACTTAGCCTCAGGAGAAGATTGTGCGGATTGCTCTTGTGATGCCGAGCTATCCTCGCCTTCTTGCCGATTTTGCAAATCAGATGCCTGTGACGGCTGTTTCATGCGTCGCGGTCGTTCGTGTTGTAAAAGCTCGCCGGCCTCGGCCAGGGGGCCTGCTTCTTGCCGCTCCAAGGAATCTTGTTTTTTGGCTAACTCGGGAATGGCGGATTCGTGCGCGGTGCGGGCTGTATCGAGCGATTCCAACTGGCGACCTTCCAAATGCTGGAGTTCTTTTTGCAGGCCGGCCATCATGTTTCGCAATTGCTGCAATTCTCGCGCGGCGTCACTTGCTTGTTGCCGCAAAAGCTCGTTGCGCAATTTGGCCAAAGCTTCTTCGGCGCCTGCTTTGAGTTGATTTCTGGCCTGTTCCAATGCTTTGAGCCGTTGGGCCAGCGACTCCATTTCCTTGCCCGCATTTTCACCGCGGCGTTGCCAGTCGGCCATGGGAGGCGAATCCGGCTGCTTGGCTGTCGATTCCTGTTTCATTTCGGCGGCCAATTGCTGCATCGGCTGAACGGCCGTATGCTCGAACGTTTTCTGTGCTTCGCGGAACTCGGCAAGAATTTCGGGCGGAAGCATTTGTTGTTGCGAGGCCTGCTCCGCCAAATGGTTCAACTCGTTAGTGAGTTGCCGCGCGGCAGCCGCGTTTTGCTCTTGCGCGGTCGCCGCAGCGGCGATTTCCTGACGCTGTTGCTCCAGTTGTTTAAGCGTTTCTGGATCAACTTCCGTCTGTTTAGGTTCGGAGCCCGCAGGCGAGGCATTTTGGGCCGCGGTTTTCGCTTCCTGAATTTTCTGATCGACCGTGGCGTATTTGGCCTCGATCCGGCGATTTTCTTCGTTCGTCTTGTTTTGTTGAGCGATCAACTTGGCTAGTTTCTCTTGAAGATCCTTTTGTTCTTTTTCGAACCGGGCTAGTTGCTGGTCGGCCGCGTTATTGTCGGCGGCAATGCGGATGATTCGCTCGACCGTCGAAACAGTCTGGCCCTTGCGATCGCGTGCTTCGAGATGGTAGCGAATCTGATCGCCCGGCTTGAGCTTAAACGGTTCGAGATCGAGCGAAAGCACGGCGGTATCGCTGCAAACAATACCCGAGTATTTTTTCAACGTCGTGATCCCAGGCGATTCGCTCTCGCTCTTTTGAACGGCGATCCGAACTTCATCCAGTGCAAAATCGTCGTAAACCGAAGCCGCTAGGGGCACTTTCTGCGGTGCGCTTAAGGTCAAATCGCCATCGGGCCGTTCGAGAACGATTTGCGGTGGTCGATCGGGGATCGCCGTGAATTTGCCTTCCTTCATCGTGAGGTTGCCGGCCTTAAGCTCGTTCTCAAGATGCACACGGTAATAACCGTCATGCAGCAAGGGGAAACGGTCCGTCCATTGCCCCTTACCGGCCGTTTGCATCGGCAGGGCATCTGTTCTGACCAGCTTGGCGATATTCATCATCGCCGAAGGCAGTGCGCCGGCTTTGTGCCACAGGCATTGCCCGCCGACGGCCCCGAAGGCCATTCCACGGAGCGGTTTTCCTTCAAGACCGACATGGCCGGCAGGCACTTCCAAGCGGACCCAACGTCCCGGGGTCGGCAGCGGCCCCATGCAATGTTGATCGTTGGCCGATTTACCAGACGAGGCTTGCTCTTCGCCCCAATACACCTGATGGCCCCAGCGCTGCCCGTCGTGGTACTTGAGCATGAGCGTTTTGGGGGAAGCATCGGCCGGGATATAAACATAGGTGAACAGCATTTCTTCAGGCTTAACGGCGAAGGCATTCGAGGCATTCAGGAAGAAATGCCCATGAACTCCTTGGGCCGCCGGGTCGCTGTGGCTCGCTCGTTCCGGTTCCTTATGGTCCCATTGCCATGTTCCCTTGCAGGTGGCGCCGTCCGGCACTTTTTCGTCGAACCAGATGCGTTCAGGCCTTTCCGTGGCAGGGATCTGCCGCGTTTTCAATTGGTATAGCCGAATTTCGCCGCGCGCCACATCGCCTTCAGCGCCTACGGTCACCTCGACCTCGCTTTGCTCGGGGCCGGCGATGTCGGCCGTTTGGGGCGGATTGGGACGCGGTTTCACCGGTCCAAAATACTTGGGAAAATGCAGCGTCGCGTGCAGCGAAACGATCTTGGGCCGATCAACCATCGTGATATGATAGGGCAGCGTCCAGGTGCCCCCGCCCGTCACGCGATAATCAAACGATTTCTCAAAGCTGCTTAGTGCCAACGTCCACCGATGGTTGTTGCGGCGACGCAAATCATAGCGGAGCGGCGCATTGCCATCGTCAGTCGAAATCTCAATCTGTAAATCGTTGGGATCCCCAGCTTCCACATCGACAACGAATTCAATTGGATCACCGCGCAACACCGAAGAATCGCCGGGAGCGACTTTGTAGACGACGCCCGTAGTCGGCGGAATATCGGCCCACGGACGGAATATCCGGGCGATCGCCGTGGAAAATCTCGTGGAGAGCATGAGCCACGTGAGCACGAAAATTGCCATGACGACGGCCGCAGCCAGCGAAGCTCGGCGCATCCGCGTAAAATCGAGAACCGTCCACGGATCGAATACCTGAACGCGATCCTTGGTTTCATCGACAAGACGTTGGCGAAAGGCGGCCGATAGTGGGCGATCCTCACGCTCGTCGGCAAGATCCACGCAACTTAAGAGACGATTGTGGATCTCCGGAATGTTTTTTTCGATGTTGCGAGCGACATTGCGCGAGCCCAACCGCCTCAGCCCGGCCTTGAGCACGCCGACCGCAAGAGCCCAAAACGTTGGAATCAGAACCGCCGCCAAAGCGACCCAGCGGAAGGAAGTCCAAAGAGTAAGCAGCATATCGGCCGATGCCGCGAGGAACAAGGTTCCCAGCATGATCGCACAAACGATCGCCATGCCCGTGAGCATCCAGCTCGACCGAAGCAATCGCCGCGTTCGGCTAATCAGTTGCTGGATCGGCTCCAGATCTGAATTCGGCAAGTTGCTCATGGTTAATCGATTCCGTGGATCAATTCGATTCTGGAAAACCTTCGTAATCGTTCACGGCCCAAAAAGTAGCAGGCACACTCCGTGAGCCGTCCGCTGATTCAGGACATTGTTCGTCGCATTGCGAGTGACGGCACACGGAGTGTGCCTACTACGTTGTTTAACGGACCGTGAACTGTTGCAAAATTTCTTATCGATTCTAACAACATGAACAATCTTTGTTACCAAGCTCCGGCTTGGGAACCTCCGGCATACGCTACCTGGCGTTCCGAAGCCGGAGCTTCGAAACGAGATAATGCTAATTTATATAATCTTCTTAATTTTTCCCGGCCGGTTCCGTCCATTGGTCTTCCCAAGCGCCGGGGCGGAAATGACGCAGGCTGTGGAACCCCCAACGATTTTCTTTACCTTTAACGGGTCGTCCCGCATAGGTCGAAAGCATGAATTCGGCTGCAATGATGACAAATGTTATCGCCAACAGATAGCGCCACATCTCCGTGCCTTCGCCGACCGAACCGAATTGCTGTTGAGCTTCGGCCGAGGCATCGACTACTTGAAGCGACGCACCGGGCAGCCATCGACGAATCTCCTCTTCGCGCGCCCAAGTAAGTTGCGATTCTTCGGCGGCAAGATTGACGGCGAAACTGGCCGTGCCTTGTTTCGCCTGGTTTGACTTGCCCCCTTGCACTTCAACGCGATAATAGCCGGGCAACATGGTGCGATCAAAGCCGCCGACCATTCGCGTGCCGACTTGTTGGAAGGTAAGTTCGGAGCTGTGTCCCGCGGGGTCCGTCACCGTGGCGGTTAGTGGATTCCAGGCGGCAGTGACTGTGATTTCGGCCGATCCCTCGGGCAGAACGACCGTGGGGGCATCCAACTCGGCGCGCCGTTTCGCATGGTTGATCATTTGCAATACGAGCGGCACGAACTCCGGTTTCAGCGGTAAATTCGACCACTCGGCCGTGGCAGGAAATGCCGCCAACAAGACCGAGCCGTCACCGAACCGCCCTTCAATCATGGCAGGCTCCATGCTTGCGAACCCGCCCAGCGTCGAAACGGCATTCACGCCCTCGTCCGGCGTGATCGGAAAACAACGGTAAAAATTGGCCGTGGCGAAATATCTGGCTTTCGGATCGTCGAACACCCGCAACACGGGATGCGTGTAATCGACCAATTCCAGCCGTCGGAACGAATCGAACTTCTGGGCATCGCCCACGGCGGCGCCCATCGTCACGGCAACGAATTTCTGTTTCGTGGGGCCGGGAATCAAAAATAGTTGCGAATTGTAAACGTCATGATTCACGCGGTCGCCGGGAAATAGGGCCAAGCCGCCGCCGTCATGCACATAGTCTCGAAGCCATCCGAACTGTTGCGGATTAAGGCTGCCACAATTCGCCAGAATCACCGCGCCCGCGTCGCGTAGCGATTCGAGATTGAGGCCCGACTCCGGAATTTCAATCACTTGGAGCGACCGCTGCATCTCGCGCGCAAGGGTAGCTGCGTTGGACTCCGCCGGTGCGTTCGTTGGGAAAGACGCTTCTTCTGTAGCCTTGTTATCTTGCGGCGTCGTCGAACTCAGCGCCGTTCGAAGGAACAGTGCTTCGTTTTGGAACGGGTCGGGAGTCGGATTGCCGTTGACCAGCAACACCTTGATTTGCGGTGCGACGGAAATCGCGAATTGATAGCGATCGTCGTCAGGAAAACGATCTTCCGTGATTTCAAAACGTCCGCGAAGCACACCGGACTCGGTCGGTACAAAAGGAAATTCATGTTCGACCGTTTGCCCCGGCTTCAAACCGATCGGCGTGCGGGCGATTTCCTTGTCGTCGATGAACATGCTCAACGTGACATCGGCCGGTTGGCTTTTAGAGAAATTTGTGACTCGGGCGGAGAGCCGCAGCGGCAAACCGACGACGGCCCGTTCGCGCGGCGGTGGATTGCCTACGACGCCTGCATTGGCCGTCTCGGTTTGCGAGGCCACATTGACGATGATCAGTTCGGCCTTTTCGGGAACAATGCCATCGGCCGCTTGCTGGTTTAATTCGCGCCAACTGCCGGTCTGGCAGTCCGTCAACAAGTAAACCAAGGGACGCACCCGGTCGGTATGATCATGGCCGAACGCTTGATTCAAAGCGGCGAATACATTGGCCCGTGAAGGGCTCAGCTTGAGCGAGTCGATATAGTCGTCGATCGAAGCGGTATCCCCGCTAAACCGGCTGAAGACTTCCTCGGTTTGCCCCGCGACTCGATAAAGTGTGAGCCGATCCGAGGGATTGAGTCGCTCGGCAATTTTTCGCACGGCGTTTTTGGCTCGATCGAACGACGATACTCCGCCAGTCTGTGCATTCATGCTGGCCGAGCAATCGACCATCATCAGCACATCGCGGCCCGAGCCGCCTCCGAACAGCGCTCTCCAGTGACTGGCGACCGGACGGGAGACGACGAAGACGAATAGCAGCAAGAACAAAACGCGAAGCATCGCCACCAGTGCTTCCAGAAATCGCATTTTACGACGCTGCTGCACAAAACTGTCGAAAAGGAAGCGATATGTGCTGATTTCCACCGTTTTAAGCCTGTGCAAGCTCAATAGATGCAACAGAATCGGCACCGCCGCCAGCGGCAACAGAAAGAGCAAGCCTGTGTGGATCAGATCCATGCGTTTAGCCCAATCGAGATCGCTTGTCCAAATACGCCGCCAGCATGGCGTCGTAAGGTTGCTCGGTGTCGGTTAAATGGTAGCCGATTTTGCGGGAAAAACACTCGTCGCGTATCCGGTCGAGAAAGGTTTTCATCCGAGCCAGATACTGGCTTCGCAAACTTTTGGGATTGGTCGCCACGATGCCGTCGCCTTCAATATCCTTGAACCGCGTGAACTGGTCATAGGGAAAATTGAGCTCGGCCTGATCGAGCGTATGGAAAACAATGACATTGTGGTGGTTGTGGATGAAGTGCTGCAATCCGTTCGCGATGGAAGCCTCGTCGTCGATCAGATCACTGATGATGATGACCAGGCCGCGTTGACGAATGCGTTCGGCCACCTCGTGCAGGATCCCGCCCACGTTAGTTTCACCGCCGGGCTTGACGTTTTCCAACATATCTAAAACGCGGCGGAATTGCGTTGGTCTTGCCTTTGGCGGCAAGTGCTGGCGAATTTCGCGGTCGAACAATACCACGCCCACGGCGTCATTTTGGCGAAGCAACAGGTATGTTAGTGCCGCCGCTAGATAGCTCCCATACTGCAATTTGCTGAGCTTTCCGCTTTGAAACGCCATCGAATGCGAACAATCCAAAAGGATATGCGCTCGCAGATTCGTTTCGTCCTGAAAGAGCTTCAGGTAATACTTATTGGTGCGGGCAAGAATTTTCCAATCCAGGGCTCTCAGATCATCGCCCGGCGTATAGGCGCGATGGTCGAGATACTCGACCGAAAAGCCATGATAGGGGCTGCGATGCCGGCCGGTGAGGAATCCCTCAACGACGTTCCGCACCACAAGCTCCATATGGCCGATCCGAGCCAACCCTTCGGGATCGAAATATTGTTGCGCCATCGTTACTCCAGCGGTTCGCGCACCGTTTGGAACAACTTCTCCACGATATGGTCGGGGGTAATGCCATCGCTTTCGGCGGCAAAGCTGCTAACCAGCCGATGTCGCAGCACGGGCTTGGCAACCGAGCGAATGTCACCGGTCGAAACATGCACCCGGCCGTCCAGGAGGGCATGGGCCTTCGCGCCTAGTAACAAACATTGACATGCCCTGGTGCCGGCGCCCCAGGTCAGATACTTGTTGACGAAATCCGGGGCATCGGGCGAGCCGGGGCGCGTCGCTCGCACCAATTGCACGGCATAGGCCGCCGCGCTGCGGCCGACAATCACTTTTCGCACGATTTTCTGCAAGGTGAGAATCGCCGCACGGTCGAGCATCGGCTTCAACACTGCCGTATCGGTCGAGGTCGTTCGTTCGGCAATCGCCAATTCCTCGTCGAAATTTGGATAATCAACGATGATTTTGAACATGAAGCGGTCCAATTGTGCCTCGGGCAGCGGATAGGTGCCTTCCTGCTCGATGGGGTTTTGCGTGCCGAGTACAAGGAACGGTTTTTCAAGCAGGAAGTTTTCGCCCGACACGGTTACGCAATACTCCTGCATCGCCTGCAACAGGGCCGCTTGGGTTTTGGGAGGCGTGCGGTTGATTTCATCACCCAAGATGATATTGCCGAACACGGGGCCTTTGACGAATCGCATCCGACGGCCGCCGCCCTCTTCTTCTTCCAAAATTTCCGTGCCGGTGATGTCCGAGGGCATCAAGTCGGGCGTAAACTGGATGCGGCGGAAGGTCAGGCTCAACAACTGGGCGATGCTCGATATCATCAACGTCTTGGCCAAGCCGGGAACCCCTTCCAAAATGCAATGGCCCTGGCAAAACAAAGCGATCATCACTTGTTTGAGTACGGCATCCTGGCCGACGATCACCGTGCTCAGCCGGCCGCGCATGCGTCCGTAGACATTGGCAAGCTGCTCGGCCAAACGCAGATCATTGGGATCCACCGCTCCTACAGCCGACGAAGATTCGACATTCGTATCAGGATTCATATTGGCCTCGATAGTGGTGTCTGGGCGACTAAAAGACGGACTAGGGGCCGAGCGCAACGTGGCTCAAACAACCTGGCATCCGTCTTCTGGGAGCCGGAAAGGTGTGTTCTCCGCGGCAATTGCATAGGGCCACGGCTTGCGCCGCTAGACCGGTGGGACTTGAATACCAAACTTCGTACCAAAGCAGTAAATCTGCCGGTACTAAGCATAGTGAGGACACGGATCGAGGTGAGCAGGTTGGTGTGTTCCGGGCACCGTAAGCCTCTGCCGTGTTCCTGCCATCACCTTACATAAACCGGAATAAAAAAGCAACTGTTTTCCTCGAATATTTTTCAAACCCCCGCGGATGACAATTCGAGTTTGAAAAACAATGGGCTTACCGGAAAACGGAAGAGATGCCCGTTCCTGAAACGGCTATGCGTGCCGCGCCCAGGGCGGCTTCTTCTTCATGGGGAATCATTCGCAACGGCATGGCAAAACGCGCGCAGATGATTTGCCGCAACAACGGATTTTTTCGCAAGGCATTGCCGCTCCCGACAAGATGGCGATACGCTTGCCCTGCCGCTTGACGAATATGTTCGTAGTCTTCGAATAACACGTCGGCGATGCCTTCCAGCAATGCCCGCGATAGATGGGCCGGCGTGAAATTCTCCGGCGACATGCCAGACCAAGAAGCTCTCAACTTGGGCGCTGCTCGCGTTCCGGCGAACAAAGGCCGGCATCGCAAGCCGTTGCAACCCGAGGGAATGCCCTCGGCCAATCGATTCATGACGTCGAATTTTTTGTCCTTAACATCCAAGCCGCCGAGTTCCTGCAATGCCTTGCAAAAAAAATCCTCAAGCAAGGCATAGGCTCGCCCTCCGCAAAGCTGAGCGCTAACCAACAAATTGCCCTCAAGCGGCATGGGGCGCGTTTCTAAGGGCGGCGCATAATGATAATGCGCGGTTGTCGCCATGACTTGTGCGCCCGTGCCCACGTTGATCACCACATCTTGCCGAAGATCCTCGACGCTACCGAGAAATGCCGCTTGACTATCACCGAGCGGAACGTAAACCGGAATGCCGGCCGGAATGCCGATCGCGGTTGCCATCGCTGGCGTTAAGGGGCCCAACGGCTGGTTTGCCTCGCGAATCTCCGGAAAAAGCGAAGCCGGCAATTCCAATGCCTCTAGCAGCGACATATCCCAGCAGCGTTGCTGTACATTGAACGCGCCGCTGCTGGCGGCGTTGGTTGGATCGCTTGCCGGCCGACGATCCGTCAGCCGAGCCGCAAAATAATCCATGATGAAACAAGCGGTGCACTCGCCCGGCAACTGCTGGTGCAACTTCCACCAAAACAGTGTTACACCCATCATTCCCGAGGCCAAGCCGCATCCGGTGCGTTGCGATGCTTCATCGCCAACCCGATAGGCGGCCTCTTGGACGATCGTTCGGTTGTTGCCCGGAAATTGCTCATCGCCCCGCCGATCTTGCCAATTTACCAGCGGAGTCAGCGGCCGAAGTATTGGATCGGTTAAAACCACGCCGTGCTGCTGACCCGTAATCCCGAGGCCGACAATATCCTTGCATCGAATGCCTAGTTGCTCAGCGACGCTTTTCAGACATTGACATGCTAGTTCGACAATGCGTTGCGGATCCCATTCTGAATGTCCGCGAACGCGATCCGAGAGCGATGTGATTTCCGCATCGTTTGCAACCGTATGCAAGGCAACAATCTTGCCGGAAATCGGTTCCAAGGCCAAGGCCGTGATCTTGGTTGTCCCTAGATCCACGCCGACTGCAATTTCCGACATATTTTACGGTCTCCCCGGTTCCACAAGCGGGCGCACTTCAATCGACTCAAACGTCACCCCGCCCTCGCCAGCGAAGAAATACAATCGATCGCCGTTCATCTCCGGCCCTCGGCGCGTGATGGTAACACGGCGTCCGTCGATGCAAGTATCGACCAGGTCATTCTTCACGATAATATCCAAGTTAAACGGTTTGTCCAACTGCTCGACGTTTTCGAGTGCATGATCCGAACCGCGTGCAATCGGGTCTTTCGCGTCTTTGGCCGGGCCGTGATCGACCGGCATCCCATATTGGACTCTTTTTCGTGACGGCTCGAATCGCAATTCACAACCGCCCTCGTAATCACCTTTTCCTCTTAGACAAAGGCCGAACATTTTTACGCCGGGCTGCGGCACGACGCGCATCGTAATACGAACGTTCGGGGCCATGCCTTGTAAGGCTGCCGCGGCAAACGGCTTATCCGTTTTGATGGAAATCTTGCTCCGGTCGCCAACCGCGCCGGATGCCATCGGATTGAACTGCAACGACTGCGGATGGCCGCTGGCTGGAATCAGCTCCGGTACGAATTTTATCCCCAACGATCCGTCGGGCGATTGGGTAAGTTCACGCACGGCCAAATGACCAGCCCAACCGTAATGGAACATGAAGCCTGCCAAAATGCGACGGTTATCCTTGAATTCGGCCACCTTGGGCACGAACAATCCGTCATAAATCGTCGGAGCAATTGGTTCCCAAGGCCCCAAGGCGTTGCGAGACTTCCAAATGGCATTTGCGCCCAGGATAAAATAATACCATCCGTTCCATGCAAACAAGTGCGGACATTCACCGGTTGTATTCGGATCGGTCCGCTGCACGAAATCGCCGGGAATTTCTTCCCACTTCCGCAAATCCTTCGATACAAGCCGGTTGCCGCCGCCGCGGATCATGTGGAACAATCCCGTGGCTGGGTCGCGAAAGACCGTGCAATCGCCGCCGGACACAAGGGGCTTCAAATCCTTGTGAAAATGGATGCCGTCGGTGCTTGTGGCCACGAAAATCCAACTTCCTTCCTGCGGTTTGTCCTTATACTCGCATCGACTGCCGCAGTCCGTATAGAACATGTAATAGACCCCGTCGTGCCAAATGCAATCGCAGGTGCCCATCGAGCATTCCCATTGCGCGACAATCGGCACAGCCAGCGGTTGCTGCTCCCAATGGATTAAGTCTTTCGAGGAAAGATGAGCGTATTGATGTGCCCCTTGCCCCCATTTGCTTCCATGATGATGCCGGTCGAACAAATAGAACAAATGAAATACGCCATCGTGATAAAAAGGCATGCAGTCGCCTGCCCAGGCATTGTAGCCCCGCGGTTTCCAGTATTGCGGCATAGGCTGCACGGGACCGTTGATTTCCAACTCACGTTTGGCAACGCACTCTTTTCCGCCGGCTAATTGCGTGATCTCTGGATCCTCCAGGGCGCGATTCCAAAGAGCGACATAATCCATCGATCCACGAAACGTCGATTGCAGCTTGCCATTTTGATAACCGGCTCCAATCAAAAACGGCGCGGCGAATTGATACAGTTCTCCGTATGGCCATTCTTCATCGACCAGCACGCCGTCCACAAACAATTCCAAGTTGGGGCCTCGGAAACGCATGACGATTTCATGCCATTGTTTTGCATCCGCTAACGGCATCGGATACCGCAAACGCAATACCCCATCAATAAACTCTTTCGAGTTGTTGGTCAACTGTTTGACCTGCTGCTCCATCGGCCGTGTCTGCCACAGATAACTAAGTGTACCCTGATCACCCCCGAGGATGATATGGTAAGGATCCTTGTTCGAGTCTTTCGAGAATAGCGGCGCCGTCCATTGGCCACTTACCTCTTGCAATCGCATGGCAAGAGTCATCGACTTGCCTTCAAGCTGAAAGGAGCGGCCGGCCTTATTCACGGCACGAAGAAATCCGCCGTTAAAGATGGCCACATGACCGTCGCCGCCGCAACGCAGGGATTCTTCACGTTCCTTGCCGGTTAATGCGACCCCAAGTTTAACGTCTCCGTTGACCGCCAGGGATTCGAATCGTCCGAAAGAATCATTGGTGTTGTTGAATTGCCACAAGGCCTGGGCATTCTCCAAGGGCGTGGCTGCCGATGCCGAGTCCAAAAACAATTGGAGAGAAACGAGCGACACAAACAGCAGGCGTGAGAACGTCATCATGATTTATTTTTCCTAGGGAAATCAAGCGATGATCGAGGCGAGTCAGGCCAACGACCTGATACGTTTTAATCTATGTGCCATGGATGGCATCCGCAATAGACATATAAGGAATCTCCGCAAATACCTGACTAGACAGCTTTCCAGCAATGTTGATGTTTCAGATATTGTATTTATCTGGCGATAGATTAGATTCCAAGTGTTCCCAGCATGTTGTTGCATAGGCATATTTGTTGACAGATATATGCGATATCTGTATAGTCGTATTATACAGCTTCGGCCCAATAAGTATGGTCCATTTAGCATCGGGGCGCATCAGGCTATGGTAAAAAAAGTTCCCGGCATGACGAAACAATTGCGAGTCTTTGAATATGTTCATTCCGCCATCCTGGCCGGAAAATACAAGGTTGGTCAACGAATTCCCAGCGAAACGCAACTCAGCCGCAAGTTCGACATCACGCGAGCGACAGTCGGCAAAGCCCTTCGCGAACTGGAAATCGCCGGTTATCTCGATCGTCGCCCAGGCTCCGGCACTTATGCTCGGCTTCCGAACAATCCGCAAAGCAAACTGCTGGCTCTCCTAGTGCCCAGTCTCGGCGAAGGTGAAATCTTCGAGCCCATCTGCAGCGCCATTGCCTCGAATGTGCGTTCCCATCAATTTACGATTCTCTGGGGGCAGTCTTCCTCGTCCAACACGATCGACAAAGGACGACAAACCGAAGAACTATGCCGTCAATATATCGACCGCAAGGTGGACGGTGTATTTTTTAGTCCTATCGAACTCATGCCGGGCATGGAGGAAGTCAACCGGCATGTCACCGAGATGTTGGACCGAGCCGGAATCCCCGTCGTGCTGCTCGACTGTGATACGGTCAAATACCCGAAACGCAGCCGTTACGATGTGGTCGGCATCGACAATCGTCGCGCGGGCCGCGTGCTGACCGAGCATCTTATCGAACGGGGTTGCCGCCGGATCGACTTCATTTATCGCCCGTTATCGGCGAAAACCATCGACGCCCGCATTGCAGGCTATTGCGAGACATTGCGGCAGCATCGAATCACGCCTCGCGATAGTTGGATCCATTGTGGCGAAGCGGCCGATGCGGATTTTGTTCAAAAAATAACAGCCGGACGCCTCCCCGACGCTTATATCTGCGGCAATGATTTCACGGCCGCTCAACTGATGCGGAATTTATTGAACCTCGGCCTGTCGGTTCCCGAGGACGTGCGAATCGTGGGCATGGATGATCTGAAATATGCAAGTTTACTAAGCGTACCGCTTACGACAATACATCAGCCATGCACGGCGATCGGTGCCGCGGCCGTCGATGCAATGATCCGTCGGATAGAAACGCCGACCTCGCCCGCGCGTGATATTTTCCTCGACTTCCAGCTAATGGTTCGCCGATCCTCCGAGGCTGAAACCCTTTCCGCCAAGCCGATATCCTCGCGGAAATCCAATAGGAAACGTTCCAAGACACTCGCCATCCATTAAGGATAACCATGCAAAACAAAGCTTATCTTTTCCGCAGCGCCCTGGTGGCTGCTCTGGGCGGCTTATTGTTCGGTTTTGACACCATCGTCATCTCCGGCACCACCGACGCCTTGAAAAGTGTATTTGGATTAACCGACTTTTGGCTGGGATTCACGGTGGCCTCCGCATTGATCGGCACGATTATCGGATCCATCGCCGCCGGCCGTCCTTCCGATGCTTTCGGGCGGCGCGCCGTGCTCGTGGCCATCGCCGTTCTTTATTTTTTATCCGCCATCGGATGCGCCTTGCCTTGGAACTGGTATTCCTTGATCTTCTTCCGACTCCTGGGAGGTCTGGCTATCGGCGGCGCCTCGGTCGTCTCACCGCTGTATATCGCGGAAATCTCTCCCGCGCGAATGCGTGGTCGACTGGTCGCGGTACAGCAGTTCAACATCGTATTGGGATGTCTCTTGGCTTACCTTTCCAACTACCTAATTTCTCAAGCAAATCTAGGCGCTGATGATTGGCGGTGGATGCTGGGGGTCGTGGCCGTTCCGGCAGCCGTCTTTTTCCTGCTATTGTTCTTTATTCCCGACAGTCCCCGCTGGCTGATCGCCAAGGGACGTTTCGATGAAGCACGCCGCATCCTCGCCCGGCTTGGCACGGATACGGGTAATGTGGACGTGGAAATCGAAGCCATCCGCAATTCATTGGCTCTGGAACATCATCGCGTTGAAGAGCCGTTTTTCCGACGCCAATATCGCAAGCCCATCCTTTTGGCCGTTGCCATCGCGATGTTCAATCAACTTTCCGGCGTGAATGCGCTGTGGTACTATGCTCCCGCCATCTTCCGCATGGCTGGCGCTGCGCCGCAAACGGCCATGCTCCTGCCGATCATCTTGGGGATCGCAAACCTCATCTTCACCATGTTGGGCCTCGGGCTGATCGACCGTTTTGGACGTCGAAAATTGATGCTCGTCGGTTCGATTGGTTATATCCTCAGCCTCGGCAGCACCGCTTGGGCATTTTATGCTTATGGCGGCGTTTTCAACGTTGTCATGCATGCCGTGGAAGCCGGCGCAGAAATCCCCGCCGATGTTGCATCCTCGGCCGGCATCGGTGGAATCGTCGTTCTGGCAAGCTTGGTGCTATTTGTCGTTTCGCACGCTTTCGGCCAAGGAACCGTCATCTGGGTGTTCATCAGCGAGATATTTCCGAACCGCGTTCGCGCCCGCGGTCAGGCGCTCGGCAGTTTCACTCACTGGTTCATGGATGCCGTGATTTCCTGGACATTCCCGATGATTGCTTCCATATCCGGCGGGCATGCCTTCGCTTTTTACGGAGTAATGATGGTGCTCCAACTACTCTGGGTCATCTGGGTCATGCCTGAAACAAAAGGCATCCCTTTGGAAGAAATTCAAAAGGAACTTGGCATCGAATAGCCTCTCTTCTCCTCCTTGCGGAAGAGAGACTAATTCGAGAACGGTTGGATATTGCTGTGCCGATCCGCCGATTTCCCATTGCCTGCTCATTTCGGCTGCAACTGGTATTCCATTCCCGCTTGCGTCGCAAAGCTGGGACGACCGTACTGATCGGGTGCTACCGAAACTGCCTTGCCATCGCGATCCGTCACGCGAACGCCTCCGGGCCACGGAGAATAGAGTTTGCAGGGCGCGCCTTTTTCGCTGCGGATCGATAGCGAGGTTACTTTGCCTTGCGACCAGGCCGAGGTCACTAAAAACGCTCCTTCGGCGCGGAAACTATCGAACCGGGCTTCCAGATTCTTCGGCCATGCGGGAAAGATCCGCAATGCTCCGTCCCAACTTTGCAACATCATTTCCTGCAAGGGAGCGGCAACGCCAAGCGATTCGGTCCACGCGCCAGCCCGACCGTAGTTGGCTGCGGCCATGCCCCAAATCAAACCATTGGGCCGTCGCCACACTTCGACCATGCGCCGGAAAGCCGGCATATCGCGATCGGCCACAAAACCTCCGCCACGCAGACTTCCGAGAACACCCCAGGGATACTGGCCAAAATACCAGCCGGGCTCCGGCAAGGGGCGTGGGTCGAATTTCTCCGGCTGCGGTTGATAGGGGCGTCCCATGCCAAACTCCGGCGGGCCGGCTTCGTAGCACTCTTTTTCCAGGCCAGTCAAGGCAAGCGGCGGCTTGCCATCGTCGCCCGCCGCATGGTCGAGCCTGTCTCTCCACTGAATGCGCAAATCTTCGTCCACGCCCAATACTTCGCTGGCGCGAATCGCCGCGCGAAGGCAGTAGCGCATGTGCTGCATCACTTGGGGCCGATCGGTATAGTCTTTAGCATTGCCCGTAAAACCGTCCTCTCCCTGATTCGACGGGAAGATATGATACAAACCGTCGTCGCGTTTCTTCATAAAATCGGTATAGAACAAGGCGCACTCGCGCATGACCGGATAGCCTGTCGTGCGGAGCCAATCCTTGTCGAGCGTATAAAGATATCGCTGCCAATACTGGCTCATGGCCCAGCCGGTCATATAGGCCATGCGTCCCATGGGACATGCGCCGATCGGGTCGTCCTCGGCCAAGATCGGAAACACCGAAAGTTGAATGAACGCGCCACGGCAGCCGTAATAGTCCTTCGCGATCTTCCGTCCGATGGGCAGCGCAAAAGCAATGGCGTTGAAGTAGGCGTCGCCCACCTCCAGATGATTGGCCGTATAATCACCCCAATACGGTTCTTGGACGTTGTAGTTGGTATGATAATCGCCGTGCCAATGTGAATAGTCGCGCACCGTACTTGGTAAAAAAAGCCCAGGCGGAACCGTGCCGCGGCGATAAGTGCAACGTCGTGCGTGAAATGTTTCGTACCAAAGCTTTTCCCAGAGTGGATCGGCGATCGACACTTTCGATTGCGACCAAAAATCCGCGGCCGCTTTTTTGTTTTCCTCGGCCCAGCGTGCGACGGTCTCTTTCGGCTGGCCACCCCATTGCGTCTGAATGCGTTTCATCTCCTCCGAAGGTCCGCCGGCATCACTCGATGTGGCGACGGCCACGGCGATCTGCCCTTCATGTTGACAATTTGCGGCATCCTGGCCCGGCAAGATGTGCAAACGCGACTCTTCGACGGCTTTCATATCCACCGGTTCGACAACAACGCCCGGTGCCACGAAAGGTGCAAGCCAATAGCGAAATCCATCCTTGAAAAGCGGATCGGCCGGAAACAACTGCTCGATGGTCCAAAGGTTTCCCTCTTTCTTGATCGAAGGCGGCGGCAATGGCGTTGCCTTGGGATTTCCCCAAATATCCGGCCCAAAAGCACCATGCCGACTATTGGCAAAGAATTGAGCATGGAACTTTTGCACGCTTGGATCGGCCCAGCGGTAGAGCGAAAACCAGACGGGCGGCTTGCTGCCCATCCTTGTTTGCGGAGTCCAATTTTCAACCCGCCATTGCACTGCCAGCACGTTTGACTTGGGGAGAATGAACGATTCCAAATGCAATTTTACGCCGGAAGTCCACGTACACTCGATCAACAGCTTGGCCTCTTCAATCAATAATTGCTGCCGGATTTTCATGCCGGGCAAATCGATGGGCAAATGCAACGCCAACTCGCCGACCGGCTTTGGGCAGGGATACGGCCGCTTGAATTCGCTCGGCGACGAGCCTTGGCAAATCTCCCGCATCCGTTTTGCGTCTTTCGTTCCACGCGAAGCTTCAACAGGTCCGCCGTAAGAGCCGCATTTCCAGCCTTCCACTTCGATGCCGTGCGCCAGTTCCTGGATATGCGTCGGCTTGGGATTATCGCTCAGATCAAGCCGACGATCCCAAACATCGCCCTTGCCGAATCGCCAAACAATGCTGTCGGCCGTCTGATAAACGCTGACCGACAGATCGCCGTTGCCCAGAAGCAACCCTTCTTCCGCCGCCAGTGTCGGCTGGTCGAGTTCGATGGAATGACCTTTATCTGCGGCGGATACGGCATGTGCCGTAATCAGCAATATCAGGACAAATAAAATTGACGTTCGGAGGCAGACCGGTTTCATTGTTCGAGCCATCCTATTTCTCCTAACTTTTTATTTAGGACTGTGTGAGGAAGACGTAAGAGGCGGGAAGGAACGGTGGAACGCGAAGTGATAGGCGTTGTTGCAGGCGAGGATGTATTCAATCTCGGCGTTGTATTTTACACGTTACTGGCGAACTGTGCCAATACAGCAATGATCATTTGTAATGAATTCACATGGCGATGTCAAAAGAATTCTCTCCCTGATTTACGGTAAGCGTCAAACTGGATGTTTTGATATCACGGTATTTTGGCGGAATATTCGTGTACTGTTTGATTTTAGGCGGCGGACCGCCGACTGCCGTCGCGACGTGAATGGGAGGCGGACAGACGCATACGTGGAAAGTTCCTAATGGCAATCCCATGCCTTTGGCAGAGGCCACACGATAGCTGCCGTCCGATTGTAGTTCCGCAGTGATATGAACGCCCTTTTCCATGTGTCGAAACACAACGATTCCTTCAGAAACCGGTTGACCTTGAAAGGTTACTTTGCCGCTGACCCGCCCCTTGGCTTCACCAGAACCACAGCCGGCGAACACCAAAGACAAAGCCAGTGATAATAGCAAAAAAGTTCCGTGATTCCGCGTTTGCAACTCAGTATTCATCAACTACTCTTTGATCGTTTCGGTTTACCAGGTTGTATAGCGTTATAATGTTCAGGCTATTGTTGAGAAAATGAACGGAACCGTCGGCCAGCAATGCCGCTGCACCTCCGGAATGGGCCGATTGAATCGGCCGGTTCGGGCCACAGTTGCCGGCAACTCCAACGGCATTGTACGATTTTTCGCCGATGCTGTGAATAACACAAGTAATATTGAAATCGCGGTCGCCACAACCGGCATCGGTTGCTCCCGCCGCAATAGTAAATCCGCAGCCGCAATCGCTGCGGCAATCTCGTTGGATGCCGGAAGAATCGATGCACCAATCGGATTGTTCTCCGACGACCATCGTGTTGCTTGTGCCGTCGTAGATGTCGGCTATGCGAATTGCCTTGCTCCGAACCAACACGCCGCCGGTGCCGATTCTTCCGTTGCCGTCCGCACACCACTGTTGCGTGGCGCGAGAGAAGGCGGCATAATCGTCACCCAGCCCGCCTCCCGAAATACCCATGTAATGAGAACCTTGAATCGGCATTCGAGCGCCGTCGATAAAGGCATCGGCCGATCCATCGGCGGCAAATGTCGGCAAGGGGCTGGAAGGGCATTTTAAGAAACTGAATTGCATATTTTGCAGAATGCCGCGATTGTAAAAAGCATCGCTCAGCCAACCGGTGGATCCGTAGGTGGATTTGCTCGAATCGCCGGTGAAATCAAGCTGATTATAGACGTTCTCTTGCTCCATATAGGGCAGGATAGCAATCATCCACGAGGTGCCGAAAAGGCCCTTGGCCGATGGGGCTCCGCCGGGCGGAAACGAGCCTCGGGCCGCCTCGTAGTTGAGCAAAGCCAACCCAATCTGCTTGAGATTATTGCTGCATTGCAATCGCCTGGCCGCCTCGCGCGCCGCCTGAACCGCCGGCAGCAACAGCGAAATCAAAATGCCGATGATCGTGATGACCACAAGCAATTCAACTAACGTAAAACCGTGTAGGGGCCGGCGAAAGCTAGGCTTTCGCTGACTGTAAACAC
>CAYWGR010000038.1:0-34451 GCA_964458015.1 uncultured Planctomycetaceae bacterium | reverse complement strand
ATCCCCAATCCCTAATCCCTAATCCCTCGCCTTCTCCCGCCCCCCGCCCCCAATCCCTCGCCCCTGTGTTCGCCGTGCGAACGCCGACGGCCACGGTCACCGACCTGGGCACGGAGTTTGGCGTCGAGGTGCAAGAATCAGGCATGACGCTGGCCCACGTGTATCGCGGCGCGGTTTGCGTTCAGGCCGGAACATCGGGCAAACCTACGGGCGAGCCGATTCGCTTGACGGCCAATGAATCGGCCGAGGTTAAGATTGCCGGCGATCAGCGGATTGCCACGGCGCAGCGCGTCGCGATCAAATCACCGGCGTTTGTTCGCAATGTGCCGCCTCTGCCAATGGCAAAAGAACAGCAGTACAAGCCTTTGGAGCGTTGGCAAAACTATGTATCCCAGTTGTGCCGCGATCCCGCCTTGGTGGTTTACTACGATTTCCAAAAACGGAAGGATTCTCCGAATCTGTTGCATGGGCAGACGAGGAACCCTGATGTATCTCTCAACGGAGAGATCAAGGGAGCCCGCTGGACCACGGGCCGTATGCTCGGCAAGGATGCTTTGGAGTTCGACGGCGATCTGGCCAGGGTGCGAGTAAGTATTCCCGGCGAATTGAAAGAATCAACGATTGCCACCTGGGTGGCGATTCTCTATGTCAATGACTCATATTGCAGTTGTTGCTTGCTGGTCGACGATTGGGCCGACGACAACTGCCAGGGTGCGTTGCAAGTGACGCCGGACGGGCAAATTCAATTTGGCGCCACGGCTCATAGTGGATTTGGAACGCCGGCCGTTCTTCCGTGGCAAGAGCGCGGTTTGAATCGCTGGCGGCACGTGGCCGTCGTTGCCGATCCGTCGCGCCGGTATGGGGCCTGTTACTTGGACGGGAAGAAGGTTTTCGAGGGAGAAGTGCCCAAGGATTATTCCGCCCGCTTCCAAGCGGCGCATATCGGGAATTGGTGGGGGCTCAATGGCAAGTTCGAGCGGGGCCTTGTCGGACGCATGGATGAAATGGTGATCCTTGCACGGCCGATGAGTGAGGCGGAAATCATGGCTATGTACGAAGCAGGAAGGAGGTAACAAAGCTAAGTAGATTCGGCGGATAAGATGCGTTTTGCGGTTCGTTTCGGCCGGGATAATTCCTCGGAACGGTTCCGAGACCTGTGAATGACTATTTGCATTTCTTTTCAGAAGGATGAAGGTTATGAACGTTCAGTTTTTGAAGCGGGGAAGTCGGTGGGGTGCAGTATCGGCGCTGCTTGGGTTGCTTTTCTGCGCGTCGCCGGCGTTTGCGACCAACTTGTTGACCAACGGTAGTTTTGAAGATTCGATCCTGGTGCCCAACGACACGTTTACCAATGGCTTGTTCACCGGGACCAAGAATGGCGATATTACGGGATGGACCACGGTGGGAACCGCGGAATTCCCCGGCTATTGGTATTTCAACAACGGCAGCCAGTTTGGCACGGCGCAAGACGGCCAGCGGTTTATCGAGCTTGAAAATGTGTCCTCGTTGGGCCCCGTATCGCAATCGTTTGCGGTTACGAAGAACACGACCTACGAGGTGAGCTTCTGGTCAGGCATCCGCGCCGATGGTGCTAACGGCCAAGATACAATCACGGCGGCGATTACCTTGGCGGCCGGCGGCGCCAGCGGAACCCTTTCATCGACAGCCAGCGGTTTGACGCCGATCGGTACGGGCGCTACTCCCGCGGGTTGGCAGCAGTTCGGCTACACCTTCACGCCGGACTCCGACACTACGGCCACGCTGACGTTCAGCAATTCCGGCGGGTACGGTTGCATCGATAACGCCTCGGTTTCAGCCATACCCGAGCCATCGACCATTATACTCCTTGGTATCAGCCTACTCAGTCTGCTAGCGTACGCTTGGCGCAAGAGGAAATAGAAGAAAAATACATGCACGAAAGTAAATCACGGATTTGAGTGCGTGGCATCTTCTACTAACGGATCATTAATGATGTAACGGGAGAAAATTATGATAAGAAAACGAATATGCATGATTGCGTTCGTTTCGGCATTTCTGGTGTTTGGCATGGCCTTTCCGACACAAGCCGAAACGGTTATCTATCAGGATACTTTTACCGCCACGGATGGCACGACATTGACTGGACATGCACCGGATATTACTTCCGGCGGGGCATCCTGGACCGGCGCCGGCTACATCGTAGGCGGCAAAGCGGACAATGGCGGTGGCTTTGCTTACCTGCCATTTAATGCCGTAGCTGGAAAGATCTATACACTGTCGTTTGAGATGGCCGCCGCTCCAACGGTCAGTACTCCCAACGGCAGTTGGATTGCATTTGGCTATGCCGCTACAGGCGGCGACTTGTGGAATACCGGCTACGGCATTACGCTTGTGACCGATCAGGGTAAAGTCTACAAGGGAGACGGGCCTGGACTCTTTGGAGGTGATGGTCTCGCCAATGTCACGAATGTGACCGCGGGGACGACTCATAAGTACTCCGTTGTCTTGGACACAACAGCCCCCGCATGGAAGGCTGATTGGTATCTCGATACGAATACATCACCTTGGCATTCGTATAGTTTCACAAGCGCCACGCCTACTATCGGCACCATTGCGATCCATTTTCAAATGGATGGTGGTCAGGACCCGGCTGGCTATACATTCGATAATCTGAGCTTGTCGGCAGTGCCGGAACCGTCCGCCTTGATCCTTCTTGGCTCAAGCCTGTTCGGTTTGTTGGCCTATGCTTGGCGGCGTCGCCGGTCGTGATTGTTTTATTAAGGAAGTATTGCGGCGGACCGCCGTCGTTATTCGCGACGGCGATCCGGCCGCAAAATACTGATCCGCAAACGGAATCATCATAATCAAGGAAAGCATCTTTCATGCGGAATCTATTATTCAGTTTTATTCTCTCATCGACGGCGTTTTGCGTTGCGTCTGCTCCGGCAACCAGTCAGGCGGCCATTCTGACGCGACTCGACCAGGGCGACAGCTTGACGATCTCCGCCATCGGCACAAGCCTGACGGCCGCGGATTGGAGCTCCTGGTTTACCCAGATGGGCACTTGGTTGAACACGAAATATCCCGGCAAGGTCACGCTAAACAACGAGGCTATCGGCGGATCGAACTCGAACAGCGGCATCAATACGCAACTGGGAGCAGCCTTGGCGCACAATCCCGATGTCATTTTTATCGAGTTCGCCTACAACGACGCCAGCACCGGCAGCAATATGTCGGTGGAAACGTCGAAAAACAATCTGCAATCGATGATCAACACGATCAACACCTGGGCCGGGGCTCCCGAGCGAAAGAAAACGGTGGACATCATCATCCAGACGATGAACAACGACCCGCTGACCGGTCTGCGGCCGAATTTGGAGGCCTATTATCAAGGCTACCGCAACGTAGCCATGGACAATAAGCTGTTATTGATCGACCACGATCCCAACTGGATCAATCTTTACCAGAAAGATGTCGAGCAGTGGAAAAAATACCTGCCCGACACGATCCATCCCAATGCCGACGGTTCCACGGCGATCATTATGCCGGAACTTCAAAAAGCGTTGACCAGCCAAGTGCCCGAACCGCCGTCGAAAGCGCTCGCCGGCGTTGCCGCCCTCGTTTTGTTGGGCTATTGGGGGCGAAAGCGTTATGCCGCGATTGTTGAACGAACTTGTGAAGCAGTATGAATTCAGAAAGAAATACGAGGAATACTTCCATGAACGAGATTTTGAAAAGTGCTACACCGCGTCGTGAATTCCTGAAAAAAAGCGCGAAAATCGCCGCCGCCTCGGCATTGGCGGGCGTAGTCGTCCCGCATGTCCATGCCGGTGAAAACAACACGATCCGGCTTGCCTTGATCGGTTGCGGCGGTCGTGGGACCGGCGCGGTGGGCGATGCGATGAACTCGAAACAAGGCCCGGTGAAGCTTATCGCCATGGCCGATATTTTTGAAGATCGGCTCGCTGCGTCGCACAAAGCGCTGTCGAAAGAGTTTGGCGACCAGATCGATGTGCCGAAAGATCGCCAATTCCTCGGTTTCGACGCTTACAAGAAAGCGATTGATTGCCTGCAGCCCGGCGATGTCGCGATGTTGACAACCTATTGCGGTTTTCGCCCGTTGCATTTCGAATACGCCGTGCAGAAGGGCGTCAACGTTTTCATGGAAAAGAATCTGGCTTCCGACACGGGCGGCATCCAGCGGATTCTTCGCGCCGGTGAAACGGCCGATAAGAAAAACCTGAAAGTCGCCGTCGGCCTGATGTGCCGGCACTCCTCGGCCCGACATGCCATGATCCAAAAAATCCGCGACGGTGCGATAGGCCAAATCGAACTGATTCGCACCTATCGCATGAATGATTGGGGAATGCAGCCCGCGTATGACAAGAATCAACCGGAATCGCTTTGGCAGATTCGGCATCCTCAAGCGACGTTTTGGTACAGCGGTGGGTGTTTCGTCGAATGGACGGTTCACCTGATCGACGAGTGCTGCTGGTTGAAAGACAGTTGGCCGATCGAAGCGCACGGCGTCGGCGGACGGGTGCCGGACAGCAAGGACGCCGGTCAAAGCCTCGACAGCTATTCAATGGAATACACCTTTGCCGATGGAACGAAAGCGATGGCGGTCGGACGTTATTCGCCCAATTGCTACAACAATTTCGCAACGTATGTGCATGGCTCGAAGTGCGCCGGCCAATTCTCGGGCAATATCCATGCTCCGACGGTTTTCATCTGCAAAGACCAGCGGATTGCGCCCGACAACGTCGCATGGAAGCCGGAGGATCAGCAATGGAATCCGTATTGGGCCGAATGGGCCGAGTTGCTTGGCGCGATTCGCAACAACAAGCCTTACAACGAAACCCAGCGGTCGGCCTATTCCTGCCTTGCGACGATCATGGGCCAAGCGGCTGTTCATACGGGCCGCGTCGTCACATGGAAGGAAGCAATGGCTTCGAACTTCGAATTCTGTCCAAAACCAGAAGCTTTAACGGCCGATGGTCCCGCGCCGGTCCAAGCCGACGCCCAGGGGCGGTATCCCGCGCCCGTGCCCGGCCAGTGGAAGCAAATGTAAATGGATGCCGTAACAGTACGGTGAACTATCTTGTCTTTGTAGGTGTGTAAAAAGGATATGACCATGATAACCGCGTTCGATCCCAACATCTGCAATCGGAAATCGGCCATTGGCAGCCAAAAAAACCGCGGATTCACGTTGGTCGAGTTGCTTGTGGTCATCACGATCATCGGCATTTTGATTTCGTTGCTTCTGCCGGCGGTGCAGGCGGCGCGAGAGGCAGCGCGCCGCCTGCAATGCAGCAACAACCTCAAGCAATTGGGGTTGGCGATGCATAATTATCACAGCGCCCACAATGTTCTGCCCTTTGCGGCGTCGTGGTGGGGCGCGGGCGGCTGGGTCAAAATGACGCTGCCGTTCATCGAGCAAACGGCATTGGCTGCAAGTTGGGATGAGTCGGCCTCGAAATGTTATTGCGATGAGCCGAATTTGACGATCTGTCGCATGTCGATTCCTGCCCATATCTGCCCCAGCGATACGCCTTCGCGGTCGTCGTGGGACGGCGGCAACGTGGCGCTGGCCAATTTCAACTACGCGGTCAACTTGGGCAATACCTCGGTGTATCGCGTGTCGCCGTTGAACGGCGTCGTCTTCCATGAAGCGCCGTTTCATTATGAAGAAGAGCGAACGACCTCGAAAATGCAAGTTTTCAATCTCGGCAATATCCGCGACGGCACGAGCAACACGCTGATGCTGGCCGAAGTGCGTCAGGGGCAGGCGATGGCCGACAGCACGCATACCGATCTTCGCGGGTTGATTTGGTACGGTCATCATGCAGGCATCACGACGCATGAAGTGCCCAATACCTCGGTGCCGGACTACGTGCAGGGCGATTTCTGCGGCGATGCGGCTGCGGCAACGGCCCTAGGGATGCCCTGTGCCTCGGAATCAGGACAAACCACGGGCTCGACGCCGAAAAATCTTTCCGCCCGCAGTTGCCACTCCGGCGGCGTCAACGTCGCCTTGTGCGACGGCTCCGTCCGGTTCGTCAGCAATTCGGTCAATCAAACGACTTGGCAAAATCTCGGCAGCTCGCAAGATGGGCTGGTGGTTGGCGATTATTAAACCTTTTTTTGAGGGAACGCTAATTGCCACTAATCAACACTAATGTTAAAAATTAGCGATAATCAGCGCAGATCAGTGTTTCGGTATTTTATGAAAAACCATCGCTATCTTTTTTTGTATTGTCTGCTTGTCGTGAGCGTTTTTCTTCTTCCCGGCTGCAGCAGCGAGCCGAAGCAGTATGTCGTCAGCGGCGAGGTGACCTATAAAGGCCAGCCGGTGGCCCAGGGCGAAATCGTGTTTGCCGACGCAAAAGGCGGCACTGCCGCGACGGCTGCCGGCAAGATCAAGGACGGCCGGTATCAAATCCGGATTCTGCCGGGCGATAAAAAGGTGCGGATCACCTCGACCAAGGAGACCGGCAAGATGCTCGAAGGGGCCATGGGCGCTAAATATCCCGAGCGCGTGGATCTAATCCCGGCGAAATACAATTCCGCCACCACGCTTACCCGCACCATCACGCCCGAGAGCGGCACGGTCGATTTCCGGCTGGAATAATTCGACGCGGGGCGTTTCTTCAAATGCGCCCTGCAATGGTGTAGGTTGGCAGCCCTCCATAGAGGTGCATTCTCAAGGCCACTTCCTCTGGTTTGCAAAAAAACACGCACAAAAAAAGCGTCTGCATTCCATTAGCATTACGAATAATGGCAACACAGCATGTTAATCAATTGTAAACATGCGAAATCTCGCTGTCCTTGAGGATAATTGAGGATAAAACGAGCGGGAATCCGCAAATATCCGGGATTTTTCATTTCATTGCCCCTTGACATTAGAGGGTTCGATATGGGAACATAACGGGTTCTTTTGTTTCGTAATGGCGGCGACTTTGCCGCGGGGTTTCACGTTCTACCACGAGGAGTTTTGTATGAGATGCGAGAAGGGGCCTGATGCGGGCTCAAAAACGAAGAGCCGGTTGAAGAGCCGCTTGTATGTGGCTTGGTTGGCGTTTGTGGCCGTCGGACTAGTCGCGGCCGCGGGATGGATGAGCGTTCAAGAACCGGCAGCCGCCTCGGGTTCGGCCGGCGCGTCGGCATCCAACGGCATCATGATCGGCGGCGTCTCGCTTTGGGAACCGCTATTGGGCGAAAAATTCAGCCTTTACGAAAAAGCAGCCTTGTGTTTGAACGTCGTCATCGCCTTGGGCGGATTGGCTTACGCCTTGATGCTCGTCGGACAGGTGATGAATGCCGACAGCGGCACGAAGAAGATGCAGGAGATTGCCCAAGCCGTGCGCGAGGGCGCTAATGCATACCTTTATCGCCAATTTAGCGTCGTCGGCGTGCTGATTCTCCTGATTACAGGCCTCCTTTATTACGGGGCTAAGCAATCGGGTCTGGCAGAGGCTTTTTGCAGCGGGCGAGCCATCGCCTTCTTCGTCGGTTCGTTGTTCTCGGCCACCGTCGGTTTCGTCGGAATGCGTCTGGCCACGGTGGGTAACCTCCGTGTTGCCGCAGCCGCCAAGACCAGCTTCGGCCAAGCCCTGCAATTGGGTTACCGCACAGGAACGATCACCGGCATGTTGACCGACGGCCTCGGCCTGTTGGGCGGCTCGATCATCTTCCTGATCTTCGGTGAGCAAGCCTACGAAGCTCTGTTGGGCTTCGGTTTCGGCGGTACGTTGCTCGCCTTGTTCATGCGTGTCGGCGGCGGTATCTATACGAAAGCGGCCGACGTCGGCGCCGACTTGGTCGGTAAGGTCGAAGCCGGAATTCCGGAAGACGATCCCCGCAACGCTGCCACGATCGCCGATAACGTCGGCGACAACGTCGGCGACTGTGCCGGTATGGCTGCCGATATTTTCGAGAGCTATGAAGTGACCATCGTGGCGGCCATGATCTTGGGCATCGCCAGCTTCGGTCACAAGGGCGTGATCTTCCCCTTGTTGGTCCGCGCCATCGGCGTCGTGGCCAGCATCATCAGCACCTACAGCGTGCGGGCCGGCGACCAGGGCTCCGTGGCCGGCGCTATGAAGAGCGTCAACCGCGGCTTCGTCATCGGATCGTGCTTGAGCATCGCGGGCTTCATCCTGTTGGGCCTGGGATACTTGAACTTCAACACGGATGTCATGCACAACGGCGAGAAGGTCGCCTATACCGTGGCCTATCCGCAGTCGTTGGCCGGTTTCCCCGGACATACGGATCAGAATGTCACCGCCGGACTGGACTGGTGGTACACCTTCGGCATCGTCGGCCTCGACATGCGAGCCGCCTGGACGTGCCTGATCGGTATCATCTTGGCCGTGGCTTTGAACAAGTGCACCGAGTATTACACGGGCACGGAGTTCAAGCCGGTTAAGGGCTTGGCGAAATCCTGCGAAACGGGTCATGCCACGAACATCATCCAGGGCTTGGCCGTGGGTTATGAAAGCACCGTGGCCGCCGTGTTTATTATCGCCGCGGCCATTATGGCCAGCGTTTTGATTTACGCCGGCACCACGCCGACGTTCGTCGCCTATGGCGTGGCCATGTGCGGCATCGGCATGTTGACCCTGACGGGCAACACGATCTCGATGGACGTGTTCGGTCCCGTGGCCGACAATGCCAACGGCATCGGCGAGATGGGCTACGACCGCAAGGAAATGGGCGAGCAGAAGTACAAGGAAGCCCGCCAGATTTTGGCCGACCTCGACGCCGTGGGCAACACGACCAAGGCCATTACGAAGGGTATCGCCATCGGTTCTGCCGTGATCGCGGCCGTGTCGCTGTTCAACAGCTTCATCGTCTCGGTCGGCTCGGGCGGCAAGGGCGAGAGCGAGCGGATCTCCGACACGGTTTACAACATGGTCGCCTCGATGCTGACCATCTCCGATCCCACGCTGTTCATCGGCATGTTGATCGGTGGCGCCGTGCCCTTCCTGTTCAGCTCGATGACGATTCGTGCGGTCGGCCGTGCGGCTTTCCTCATTGTGAAAGAGTGCCGCATCCAGTTCCGCGATAAGGAAATTTGGGCCGGCACGAAGAAGCCCGATTACGGGCGCGTGGTCAATATCTGCACCGCCGAAGCCCAGAAGGAATTGATCGGTCCGGGCCTGTTGGCCATGTTGGTGCCGATCTTGGTCGGCTACGGCCTGGGCGTCGTGGCCTTGGCCGGGTTCTTGGGCGGCATGATCGTCGTCGGCCAATTGCTGGCCGTCTTCATGTCCAACTCCGGCGGCGCTTGGGACAACGCCAAGAAGATGATCGAGGACGAACCCAAGAGCGACACCACCGGCAAGGGCAGCGAGAAGCACAAGGCCGCTGTGACCGGCGACACCGTCGGTGACCCGCTGAAGGACACCGCCGGCCCGGCCATCAACCCCTTGATCAAGGTGATGAACATGGTCAGCTTGCTGATTATTGGCCTGATTCTGCCCTACGACAAGCTTGTCGTCGACAAGCTTGGCAAGGAAAATGTCATGGTCACCTTCAAGCCGCACGACACACAGTACTGGGTCGTGATCGCCATCTGCGTTCTGGGCTTGGTCTGGGCCATTTGGCAGTCGAAACGCGAGTCGAAGCACTCGATGGATTCGTAAGCAATTGTCAAATCTGATTTGACGCTATAAGTTGGGGTGGCGGAATTTTCCGCCACCCCGTTTTTTTAGCTGGATTCCGACAAGGTTCAATTGGTATTTATTTCTGTCGCCATTGAGCAGTAGGGAGTCGCGATGCTTGAGAAATTACGCTCTTATTTCGCGAGCTCTGATCTTTCAGACGACCCGTTCATTCGACTAGACTCTTTCGTCATCGACAACGAGGATAGTATCCTCACCATGAGCGTGAAGGACTACAACGGGCCAGATACATGGAGTCAATGGACGGTGGAAGCAAGGGCAATGCGGCAGTACCGCATCACCGAACCGCATGGCAACTTGTGTCTGTATGAGGATGGCCACGTTCTTGCTCGACAGTACACCGATACCTGGCAAGACTTGTATTATCGTGGTGTTCCACAGTCTCCGGCAGGGGTGGTGGGGCGGCTTTTAATTGCACATACCGCCATTGCAGGAACATGGATTCCGTTTGAACAGTATCTTAACATCAATGGAAAAATCGAGGATTTCCTAACAGGGGGATTTGGCAGACTGGCTGACGGGCCATCATTTCTCATCGAAGCGTATGCCAACGTGCTGCAGAGCGAAGGAATGAAGCCTAATGCTCTCGCGCCGCGAGTGGCCAAGAAGTGGAATGGTGAGCGGTGGATTGATAGCAAAACGCCGTTAGCGACGCTTGTCATTGGCAATTCGTTCTTCGTGGCAGAGATGTTTGAGGAACGCTAGATTGTTTACTGCGCGTAGGGTAACTGTTGCGAAGTCAACAATAAATAGCAGATCTCAACATACCTCCTACGTATTCAACGCCATTGCACCCGCAGACATCCAAGCCACTTGGCCTCGGAGTCGATGATGGTTTGCCCAAAACTATTGGGATGCGCGGCGCAAAGGACCAAGCCGGCCATGACCGCTTGGTTCTCGAACTTGAAGATGCCGGCCACCGATGACCACGGCGTCCCCTTGCCTGCTTCGCCGGGCAGTTTGACGTTCTTGAAAAAGATGTGGGCGAACCCGTTGGCGCTCACTTGGTTGGGCCAGCGTCGCACGAGCGGCTTATGGTAAGCGGCCACTTTATCGAGGCCCGGCAAAATGGCATCCAGAAGCAATGCAACTTCCGCGTCGGAGGGCAAATCACGGACGCGGCCGGCAGGAGCCAAAACGACGGCCGCTAATCGTACGGGAAGATTGTAGTATTCCAGAACCGGCGATCCGGGCGGAGGACCGGCTTCGCCTAGTGCTTCGATGTCAATGGTAAGATTTTCAGGCAGCGGTGCTTCGACCTTTTGACGCCTTCGAAACAGCCGCCATGCAATCCACATTCCGAAAAGGGCGGCGGCGATCAGGATGCCGTAGGGCAACCAACTGACGATCGCGGGCGATAGGATGTCTTTTACGCTATCCAAGGGGGTTTCGGGCACGGATTGCTCCTTGATCTTATCTGGATTGCGTTACGGCTGCGTTGCCTTCGAGAACTTGGATGGCGACGTCGTCGAGCCTCGCTTCGCCAATGCCTGAGAGAGCGAATGTAACGCACATAACCCCCGACTGCGGTGCAACGCGATACAAGGCGAACTGTCGCCATTCCTTGGTTTGACCAATGCGGTCGGCCAATGCCTCGCCCGTCAGCGAATCGACGACCAGCAGTCCGTCGGTGCTGCCCAGGATGGGCGAAGGCACGTGGACCCAACCGAAAATGCAAAGGAGTTGTCCGGCTTCGACGGAAATTGAAGGACTGGTGAACAGCACCGGCGGCGTTTCGACCACGGCGGGGGGACTTTTCGGATCAGCGGCAGCCGCCAGCAGACGAAGTCCCAACCGGCCGCTGCGTGCTGCCGAGGGCGACAGATCGACGGCCGTTTGCAGAGACGGCGTAGAGTTTTGAATATAGCGCCAACCGGCGCGCATCATCGTGTTGATGTCTTCAAAATCGCCGCCGGCAATCCGATTAGGGCCGAAGTGACCGACAGCCAAGCGATTGACCAACCGCCAATGATACGGCAGCGTATCGAAGCCGACCGCGGCGGGGCTGGTGACCGGCGAGACAAGACCCTTGACGGCGGCATCCCAATACGCACGTTCGATCATGCGGAGCGATCGCTGGGCACGCTGCGCGTTTTGTGCCGCGCCCAACGCATTGCCGGCAGCTAGCTGGGCATCGCAAGTCTGAAGATTTTCACGCGCGGTTTTCAGCCATTGCGGCGGGCCGTTGACGGGCATGCGCGAAGCAATATGACCGGATATCGCTTGCACGGAATTCATTTTATGCACGGCCAAATGCCGCTGCAATTCGGCGGCGCGACGCCCTGTTTCCGAGGTCTTGCGATTGACCGCATTGATGATCAAGGGATCGTGCGCCAATAGGATTTGCGTGGTCAATCCGAATTCGTCCAAAGTGACGCACATGCCGCCCGCCACACGTTTGTGCTGCAAGGCGCGGACGCCGGCGGGGGTCAGTTCGTAAGCGTTGGAAGCCTCGGGCACGCCCGGCGCGATGAGCGACAAGGAGTTTGCCGCCGATTGGGGCGGCACGCACTGCGACATCGGGGCCGACCAGATCGGCAACAGCAGCCGCGCGCGTTCGGTGCGTAAAACAGAACCGACCACTTCCGCCGCACTGGAATCGGCCGAAGCCACGTAGCTGCCCGCCGCGGCCCAAGGTTCGATCAGTTCCAGTTCGAGATTGAGCAATTCCATCGACATGGCCCGCTGTTGCGTTTCGGCGTCGGGGCCGTCCAAGGGCGAATCCGAGAGGAACAGGAGCCCCCGGCTTCCGGCTGAAACCGCCGTATAGGCCAACAGTCGGATTTGATCGGGCGAAACTACCGTCGGCGGCGGCCTGCTCGGATCTAAAACCGCAAGCTGTTGGCGAAGCGATTCGTTGGGCTGCGTTTGCACCGTAGTCCAAACCGACGTGCCGGGCCGAGCCAAAAGCGGTTGGCGTCGCACCCATTGGGCATAATCATTCAAGTTCAAACTTGTGCCCAGCGGCCGACGATCGATCAGCAACAGATCGGTCGCGCGACTGTAACCGCGCAAATCAACTCGGGGACGACAAATCAGCGGGCGATTGCCTCGACGATCTGCGGCACGAACTTGCTCGGCCCAACGCTGCACTGCATCGAGTTCGGCCTCCGTTAAATCGTTGCCCAAATCCCAGGCCAAAACGCTGTCGAACGCCGGTCCAATGTCCATCAGCGGTCCTTCCGCGGCGCGAGGCGGCGGACAGATCAACCAAAGCCCGAGCCGGTCGGCCTCTTCCAAAATTTCGGGCGCGGGCAAGCGTTCGAGCCAAACGGTATTGAATCCAATGCGTTTCAACACCGACAACGGCTCGCCGCGATGCTGGATCATGCGGGGGAACATGGGGCGGCCGTTGATTAAGAGTACCGATCCGACCAGTTTTACAGAGCGTCGCGGCGGCGCACCTGCTGCCGAGGGAACGGCCGAGAAGGCGTTGGAACTGCCGGAGACCGCCGTGAGTCTCGGTAAGGAAGATGGACTGCTGCCCGTCGGCGCGGCATTCTCGGCGGAGGCCGACGAAACCGGCGGCAAACGAACCGGCACCAAGGGAGAAACTTCCGCACCGGGAGCGGCGGTTGCGACATCCGAGGAGACCGGCGGTTTGGGCGTCCAGGCGTCGGCCGTCTGTTGCGGCGGCGAAAGGGCGGGGCCTTGTTCCTCGGAGGGCGCCGTGCCCGTGGCCGCATAGCCGGCAACTTCCAAATCGTCGATCCAAACATTCGTAATGCCCGGCCCGCTGTGAACGTTCAACAATATACAATCAACGTAAGCTTCGCGGTCGTCGACTTGAGGCCCAAATTGCATGCGCAACACGTGGACCTGCCGAGTCAGCAGAGTAGGAACGCCGGCGATTTGCAGCCGCTGCCAACGGCCGACGTCGTTATAGGCCGTGCCGGTGATAATGGCCGCTAAAGGTTTGCCGGATTTTGGGTCGGTCGATCGCGGCAATACGATGCGAATGGCCAGTTGGATGCCGGGCCGATCCGATTTTACCCAAACATTCGGCGAAAGTTCGGCAATGACGCGAGGCCGTCCGACTTCGTGTGCGAAATAGATCGGCGGGTCGGCGTCGCTTTCGATCTGCAGCCACTCGCAGCCTTTGCCTTGCCGTGCATCCTTCGGAATTCGTTGGTGTTGAAGGATCCGAAAGCGGGCATTTTCACCGGCATCGCGCCACGACGGCTGCGGCCCCTCGAACCCTTCTTGCCATGCCGTTTGCGCAGCCGCCGACATTGCCAGAACGGCCGGCAGCAACACGGCAGCGGTAAAAGCTCTAGCAAAGGGCATCGTTATGGGCCAACGGAGCAGGCGGTCAGGGGCGCAAGCCGCTCAAGGCTTCCACCCTAACGACAAAGCTCGATGTGGCTAAAAAACAACAAGGTTCACGGGATCGCTACTTCGACGTAACTGGTGCTTGTATCAGGATTTGCGAATAGTATCCAGATCAAACGTAGTGAATTGTCATCAAGGTTGTTTTTGAGAAAAAAACAGCGAAAACGGCAAGTCCTTATGCCGCAATAGGTTGTGGCAATTGTCGGTCGGCGTCCGTCGTCTGGCATAGCACGTGCTTTTGTGAGTCTCAACCACTTTGAAGGAGACATCCATGAGCGACCAGACCAACGTCCTGAAACCCAACACCGACGACGTACCCCGCGAAGTTCTCGATTTGACCGATGCCGTCCATACTTTGCCATCGGAATACCGCCAAGTAATCGAGCCGTTTCTCACGCGGGTTATCGACAGCAATCGCCGCCGTCGCCGTATTCTTTTGTTGGTTCAAGACGCCCTCAGCCAACTGCGTTTGGACATGAAATATCTGACATTCGATCTCGAAGCTACCCGGCGCGAGCGGGACGAGTATCGCCGCAAGCTGGATGAGGCGGTGTAAGTACTTTTACAGAGGGGGTTGTGAACGAGGCCTCCGGCTTCTAGGATTGAACAGTTTCATTTCCTTGGGATTAGCGGGAACGGCACCGGCATGGGACAACCAACCGCCGAACAAATCGCGCAGCGGGCCTTCAACCTAGGACTCCTGGACGAACGACAACTCCAGGAGGTCTGGGCTTCGTTCGGCAGTCGGCATGTGCAGCTTCAGGATCTGCTGCAAGCCTTGGTGCGCCGCGAATATATGACCAATTACCAGGTGGAGCGTCTGGTAAAAGGCGAGCGGTCGGGGTTCTTTTTCGGCGACTACAAAGTTCTCTATCTGGTCGGAACAGGCACATTCGCCCGGGTCTATCGCGCGGTCCATCGCACCACCGGAAAAATCGTGGCGCTCAAGGTGCTGCGAAACCGGTATAGCGAAAATCCGGCCCAGGCCAATCAGTTCATTCGCGAGGGGCAGGTAGGCTGCGCTTTGCGCCATCCCAATATCGTGCCGATCTATGAAGTGGCCTCCCACCGGCGAACGCATTTTTTGGTGATGGAATTCATCGAGGGCCGCAATCTTCGCGAGTTCGTGAAAATCCGCAAGAAGCTCGACCCGGCCGAGGCCACGCGGATGATGATCGGCATTGCCGACGCCTTGCGCTATGCGTTTGAGAACAGCTTGACCCACCGCGATTTGAAGATGAGCAATATCCTGGTTTCCAGCCGAGGAGAAGCCAAGATCGTGGATTTCGGCCTGGCTTCGATGGATGAGACTCTTACGGATGATCAACTTGCCGATCAGCCAAATACGCGCACGGTGGACTATGCGGCTTTGGAACGCGCAACCGGAGTGCGAAAAGACGACACCCGTAGCGACATCTATTTTCTTGGCTGCATTTATTACAACATGCTGACGGGCCAGCCGCCGCTGGCCGAAACGCGCGACCGTTTGCAACGGCTCAGCAAACAACGTTTCTTGGATGTGGTTCCGATCCAAAAGGCGGATCCGTCGATTCCCGGCTGCGTAGCCGCGGTGGTCAGCAAGGCCATGATGCTCGATCCGGAGTATCGGTATCAATCGCCGTCGGCCATGGTGGCCGATCTTCGCATTGCCGAAAAGCGATTGGCCAGCGGAGATTTCGAGTCGGAAGCGCCCGCCTTGGGAGGCGACAGCAGCGCCGATCTGCGTAGCGGCGCCCCTTCCGTTACTTCGCTGCCCGACACCGGCCGAACGGTGATGGTGGTCGAGTCGGACGGAAAAATGCAAGATGTTTTTCGCGAAGGCTTCAAGCGAGCGGGCTATCGCGTCTTAATGACGGCGGATCCGGTGCGGGCCGCGGTTCGGATTCGGCAGGATCCGGCGCTGGCCGATTGCGTGATTTTGAACGCGCAGCAGATTGGTTCCCCCGCGGTGGAAATTTTCAACAAGCTGGGCAAAGACCAGGAAACCCAGTCGGTTCCCACGCTGCTGTTGCTCGACGAAAATCAGAGTTCGTGGAAATCGCAGGTGGAACTTGCCAAGCACCGCACCGTACTCATCATGCCCATTACCATGAGACAATTGCGCAACGTCTTATCGCAATTGGCGCCGGCGAAGTTGAAAAATAAGTAAAAAGGGCGGACAATACGCCCATCTCTTACCCCGCTCGCGTGGATTGACGCTATCGTTTGGGGTTCTATAATTGCCACGAGAGACTAGAGGTCGTCGGTGTGGTAATAGATCAAGCCGGCGCAGTTCACCATTGCAAGGAGACCTAGGGAATGCATCCAATCCATGAACTGTCGGACCAAAATTTTGAAGCTGAGGTTCTTCAATCTGCCCAGCCTGTTCTCGTGGACTTTTGGGCCCCGTGGTGCGGTCCCTGTCGCATGATTGCACCGGTGATCGAGGAATTGGCAGGCGAGAACGTCGGCGGTCTGAAAGTGGGAAAAATCAACATCGACGACAGCCCCAACACCGCCTCTGCTTATGGCGTCAGCAGCATTCCCACCGTTATGATCTTCAAAGGCGGCGAAGTTGTTGATCGTTTTGTGGGCGTTCAGCCTAAAAAACGTCTTCAGGAAGCCATCGAGCAAGCCAAAGGCGGATAATTTTGGTTGAAAACCCGTTTTCGACCAATGCTATCTAAGGCAGTGTTTCGTTTCATCCTATGGGCTCGCCGCTTGGGTTTGCTCACGCATTCGCAGGCAGGCTTGTAGCATTTCTTGGCAAAACAACCCCATACGAGGGGGCTTTTCATCCAAATTCTACCTTTTGCGCCGGTCTGTTGTGAACTTAGGGTCTGGAAGTGCCGATGTAGTAGATTGGGGAAGTTTTGCCGATTGCGCGGATTGTACCGCCCGGCCGTCCGATTTACTCCAGACCCATTTGTAAAAAAATGTCCACGTCTGAATCTCGATCAGTGGAAGCGAAAAAAAACCGGGATGTTTCCTTCCGGCAGACGGCGAACGTATCTCTCGCCAAACGGATCGACCCTCCCCATGAATCGGGTGCGCCGACCATCGAGGTGCCGATGCTGGAAGCTCCGGCATCGGAGGCTCCGGCATCGGTGGCCCCGGCCGACGAATCGGCTGCGGAACAAATGCGGCTTCAAGCCGAACAACTCTCGGCGCATCTGCGCTCACGGCAGAAGGAATTGGACAGTCGCGAGGCGGAATTGAATTCTCGGATGGCGCGGATGGAATCGGACACGCGCTCGGCCAGGCTTTGGCTGAGCGAGCGAGAAGCCGATTTTGTCATTCAGGAGGAAAAGCTTGCCCAGCGGCAGAAGGAGCTGGACGTTCGAGCCGACACCTTGGCCAAACGAGAGAAAGAAATCGCGGAACGATTGCAAGGCGCGATGGAAGCGAATTCCATCGCTCACGAGGAAGAACTGGCCCGGCAGCGGCAAGAGTTGGCGGATCACGCGGAAAAGTTGGCCGAACGAGAGAAAGAAATCGCAGAACAATTGCGGGCCGAACGGGAGTCCGATTCCATTGCTCGCGATGAAGATATTGCCCGAGAGCGGCAAGAGCTGGACGCTCGCATCGAGGCCTTGGCCGAACGAGAAAAGGAACTGAAGGAACGATTGCAAGCCGAATGCAAAGCCGATTTTGCCGCTCGTGAACAAGAATTCGCTCGGCAGCGGCAAGAGTTGAACGATCGCGCGGAATTGCTGGCCAAGCGGGAACAAGAGGCCGCGGAACGCTTGCAAACGGAATACGAAACGTATGTCGCCGCTTACAACGAGGAACTGACGAAACAGCGGCAGGCCTTGTTCGTTCGAGCCGAAGAACTGGCCAAACGGGAGGATGACATTGCGGAATTGCTGCATAACCAACGCGAAGCCGATGTGGCCGCCTTCAACCAGGAAATGGCAAAACAACGGCAAGAGATAACGGCACAAGCCGTGGCGGTTGCCCGGCATGAGCGCGAAGTCGCCGATCAGTTGCAGGCGGTTCTATTGCGTGAAAAAGAGGCGTCCCGGCTGCGTGAAGAACTGTTCCAGCAAGAACAGGAGGCTGAAAAGCGATTGACACGATTGGCCGCCGCGGAAACCGCCTTGCAGAAACGGATCTCGATTACCACGGCCCAGCAAGAAGAGGAATTGCAGCGTTTAACCGAGATGTCGACGGCTCGCAGGAAGCAAGTCGAGGAAGCGGAAATGCGATTGGCCGAAGCGCAAGCGGAAACGCTGAAGCTACAGGAACAATTTGCCGCCGAGCGGCAAACATTCCAGGAGGAAACAACCGCGTTGCGCGAGCAGATGGCCGCCGAGCATCGGCAAATGACGAGCGAGTTGGAGGAGAAACGTCAAGCGGTTCAGCGGCGTGCCGACCATGTCGATCAATGCCGGTCGGCTTTAAAGCAGTTGCGTTCGGAATTGGGGCGGATGCATCGTGAGACGCTCGAAATTCGCCTAGCCACCGAAGAACTTTGGGCCCAACTCGCGGGCGCGGCGCCGCCGGCCGCACTGACGCGGTCGTTGGGCCGCATCCGAACGAAATTGGCCGAGCAGTATGCCCAAGCAAACGCCGAATTGGCCGAAAGGAAAAAAGAATTGGAAACGATTCGAGGCCAATTGCTCGAACGTTACGAGGCATTAGCCGAACAGAAACGGCGATTCGAACAATGGCATGCGGGGCTTCAAGAAGAAGGGCGGATGCAAGCGTCACGGCTGGTCGCCCGGGAAGAAGTGCTTGAGCAACAAGAAGAAAAAATCCGCGAGCAATCGCGGCGTTGGCAGAGCGAACGGTTGAAATATCAGCACGAGTTACAGCGCCTTCGCTCGGGCTTATTCTCGCGTGAAGAGGCGACCGTTTCCGCCTGACGGAAAATTTTCACGAGATATTAAAAAAAGCCCCACGACGATTGTCATGGGGCTTTTCTATCAATCGAATTATATCGACTATCCCTCAACCGTTAGTTCTTGCCGGCCGATTGGGCCGAGGTTGTGGTTTCGGTTTTTTTCTGGCGTTCGGCGGAAAGCCGGACAGCGGTGAAGGCAAGCTTCATGCCGGTCTGAATTTCTTCCTGACTGAAATAAGGCTGGTTCGTGCCGTTAGCAAAGCGAAGCCGTTTGGCTGCCAGTTCTTCCCAGCTCATATTGTTGCTCAGGTGCCAAGCGGCAGCTTGGGCGGCTCGCTGACTGATTTGGCCGCTGCTGAGCAGTTGGCACAATTCATGGACGCCCGGCTTGGTGGTGAAGCTCTTCAAAGGCTTGATTTCGTAGGGAACCTGTTCGTGCGGTTCACGTTTGCCGTGTTCGAGGCAAACGGTGGCAACTTTGAATTGGCCGACTTTTTCAGGCGCGACGTTGAAGAAACCGCCGCCGCCGCCGCCGCCGCCCATGCCCATGCCGCCGCCGCCCATGCCCATGCCGCCGCCCATGGTCTGGTTGCTGTTGTTATTGTTGCTGCGGCTCGAACCTCCGCCGCCGGCTTGGGCCAACACGGGCACGCCCGCGAAAGCTTCGGGCAACTTGACGTTCAACGGCTTGTTGGTCTTGTTTTCAATCATCACGCGACACTGCGTCGAGTCCTTGGGAATCAACTTCACGGCAATATCGCCTTTCTCAATGGCCGCGAACATCTCAACGGTCGGATCGGCGGGATTATAATCACCGTTTTTTGCGGAACGGGCACGGCCCTCGGCGGCCCACGCGAAGCCTGCCAACAAAAACATGATGGCCGTTGAACCGAAACACCAATTTCGTACCGAAGCTGTCATTGTGCACACCCTTTGCAATCGTGCCTGCGTTAAATGACGTACCAGGGGACGACTTCCGTCGCCCTGGAAGTAACTGCCTTCCACTTCTATACAGCGTAATCAGTAAGTTCAAGAAAGCCAAGTAGAAAACGCAGATTAGGAAAGATACGATGGCACAAAAACCCCTCCGTAGGGCTATTTCGTGCGTTGAAATTGCTCGAAAGAGGGAAATTCGGCCTTAAAGGCTGCTGTTCCACTCCGGCTGGCTATACTTTTCAGCAACCAAACGGGCAGTTTCTGCCGCGGGCCAATCTGTACGCAATTCTTGGGCGTTGAAGGCTGTCTTTAATGCTTGACGCAGCGCTTCGGCCGTCAAGGATAAATTGGTGACGAAACGACCGTGGGGACGGCGTTCACGATAATCAGGCATCCGGGGCGGCATCGTCAAACAGCGCTCGATCAGATCGAGCGGAAGATCATAAAGCAAGGTGCCGTGATACAGCAAATTTTCGCGACGGCAGCGGGCGCTGTTGCCGGAAAATTTGAGCTGATCAAGAGCCAAGTCGCTGGTGCCGCGGTAGTGAACGTTGGGAACAAGCGGCTTGATGGCCGATGCCAGAAGATTCAATACGTGTTGATGTGCCTGACTGAGTTGGCGAAGGTCGGGCCGCAGCTTGTAACTGAGAACAACCGCATACATCAAACAGCCTGGCCCGGCGACGATGGTGGCTCCGCCGCTGACCCGACGCAAGACGGGAATGCCCAAGCTTTGACAGACATCCATCCGCACTTCCGCATCGACATGCGACGAGCGGCCCACGACGACCATCGGCTGCTGGGGTTCCCAAAGCCGCAAAGTTTCGAGCGGTTCAGAGGCCGTTTCGGCTTCTTCCAACAGGGCTTCGTCGAGCGCCAGATTTTCAGGCGGCGTAGGCAGCGTCAGATCAAGGTATTGCATGAAATGCGATCGTCGTGGAAATGGGCGATTGGCGGAAGTGTAACGTAATAATAGAAGGATGCCATGCAGAACCGCTCAGGGAAAACGAAATCGCTTACTGCCCTTGCTATCAACGCTTGGGAACATCGAGATTCGCAAAACCGCCGGCATGCAGTCCGGTTGTAGCGGTTAGGCAAGATTTAATCGCAAGTATTTATCGTTATGCAAGTTATTGTTGCGCATGAAAAAGAACGCTCGACAATCGATAATAAAAACTTGAAAAATTCTCATCGTCACTAACTCGCACTGTGCGTTAGACTTCGGATTGAATCCGTAATTTTTACGGCTTCAACCATTTGCCGTTTTCGAAATTATCTGGCAAACTCAGGGTGTGAGGTGTATTTGCATCCAACATGATTGCGCCCTACGGTAGTTTGGACGGAGGGAAAATATCAAGTTGCGCGCGATTGGTTTTTTTCGCGCGAGGAGGAATAAAGGTCATGAATTCGCATGTTCGCTTTGGATTAGTCTTGTTGTTTTTGGTGGCGACCGCGGCCACAGCGTCGGCCCAGATCGATTGCCCCTCGTCGGCCTGCATGACAGGCGCCGCGGGCCAGACGTATCGGATCGTCTACCAGACCGTCTACGAGCAGCGGCAGTATACCGCTTACCGCATCGAATATGAAACGGTATGCGAGCAGCGGCAGGTGACCAGCTACAAGCCGGTTTGGGAAACCGCAGTCCGCGAAAACCGCTATACCGTGGCCAAGCCCGTCATGGAGACCTCCGAGCGGGAAGAAACCTATACGGTGCAACGCCCGGTCTATGAGACCTCCGAACGCCAGGAGTGCTACACGGTCCAGCGTCCGGTCTATGAAACCGCCGAGCGGGAAGAAACCTATACGGTGATGAAGCCCGTCTACGAGACATCCTATCGAACTGAATGCCGCACGGTCTATCAGCCGGTGACGACCTGCCAAACGCGGTATGTCGATCAAGGTTGCTACGCGGATCAGATGGTGCTGAAACCCTCGTGGCCTTCGTCGAAATTGACTTGGCAATCGGGCGGTTGCGCCGTCGATCCGGTCACGGGCCAAACCGCCTATCAAAAGGCCGGCCTGTATTGGGCTCAAACCCAGCACGGCAAGTATGAAGTGAAAAAGGTATGGCAGGCGAATATCGTTCCGCAGCAGTATCAGCAGACCGCCTATGTGCCGCAGACCGTTACTCAGCAAATCCCCGTGCAAGTGTGCAAGATGGTGCCTGAGCAGGTTGTCCGAAAGGTGCCTGTGCAGGTATGTCGCATGGTTACGGAGCAACAAGTGCGCAAAATCCCGGTAACAACGTGCCGGATGGTGACCGAGCAGTGTGTTCGCAAAGTGCCGGTGACGACCTGCAAGATGGTTTACGAACAACGCGTGGAACAAGTTCCTTACCAAGTATGCCGCATGGTGGCTCAGCAACAAACGATCAGCGTGCCGCGTTGCGTCGAGAAACGTATCCCCGTGACCTACACATGCAACGTGCCGAAGCTGGTTTGCTACCGCGTGCCACTGGATGCCTGCGGTAATCCAATCAATGGAACACCCACCGCTGCTTCGTCGTCTTCGGCCGCAACGCAGCCGCAACAGCCTACGCCGGCCAAGAAACCGGCGGCCGCCGACGTGAAGCCTGAGCTTGGCGCCGACGCAGCGACGCCGCAACCGGTGGATACCGAGGACAAAGAGCCATTGAAGGATCTTGGGCCGATGAAGGCGGTGCCGCCGCCCGCGAAGTCGCCTGCCCCATCCACGTTGGTTTATCCGCCGCTTAAGAACCCCTAAGCCACGATTGACTAATTATTCTGAATTATCCCCAGGGGCACAGGCCGGAACAGGGTCTGTGCCCCTGCTGCTTTTCTTGGGTAGGAAAATATTCAAGCCATGCACTTATTGAAACAACCAAAGCCTACAAGAATGGATCTGGCTTAAAGGCATCCGTTGCCAGGGTGACTTTTGCCGAGGGCGGATGATTATGGAATAAGGCCCCCCCTGTAGTCCCTCTGTTGGTCCAGTCCTCTTGAAAATGCCGTTTCTTGCCGCCGTGTTGACAGAACGCGGATGCTCGGCGAAACTGGTCCAGTCACTTCCGCTTGGATCAGGTCATAATGTTAAAAGATCAACGAATCGCGTTTGTCGGTAAATTGGCCAGCATGGGGCGGCGCGAGGCGTCGCAATTGGCCCGCCAAAAGGGGGCCACTGTGCTGGATAAGCCGGACGCCACGGTGCATTTGATCGTCGTCGGCGAGGAATTCCCCTTGGCGGAATCGCAATGCCAGGAAGATTGGCTCGACGAGGCCGTCCGGCGTCAGGTCGATCAGGGGGCGGCGGAAATCATCACGGAAACGCAGCTTTGGCAACGGCTGGGGCTCGTTGATTCGCAACAGGAAGTGCATCGGCTTTACACGCCGGCCATGTTGGCCGAGTTGCTCCACGTGCCCGTGGCGGTGATTCGCCGATGGCATCGTCGTGGGCTGATTGTGCCGGTGCGCGAAGTGCGTCGGCTGCCGTATTTTGATTTCCAGGAAGTGGCGACGGCACGGCGGCTGGCCGAGCTTTTGGCGGCGGGCATGTCGCCCCAGGCGATCGAGAGGCAGCTTGAATCGTTGCGCAGGTATCTACCCGGCGCCGAGCGACCGTTGACGCAGCTCTCGGTGATCGTGCAGGGCAAAAAAATTCTGCTGCGCCAAGGCGACGGGTTGATCGAGCCGGGCGGGCAGTTGCGGTTCGATTTCGACGCCTGGGAAGGTGAGCCTACGCATGAGCAGGCCGTGCCCACCTCGCCTGAGCAGATGTGTTGCTTAGCGGCCGAGTTGGAGGAAGACGGCCAGTTGGCTGCCGCCGCCGAAATGTATCGCGCGGCAATGGCTGCCGCGGGACCGAAAGCCGATGTTTGTTTTCAGGTTGCCGAGTTGCTCTATCGGCAAGGCGATTTGGCCGGCGCGCGCGAGCGTTACTACATGGCGATCGAGCTGAACGAGGACTATGTCGAGGCCCGCGCAAATCTCGGTTGCGTGTTGGCCGAATTAGGCCAGCGCGAGTTGGCCGTAGCGGCGTTCGAGGGCGCGCTTCGCTATCACCCCGACTATGCCGACGTTCATTATCATCTTGCCCGCACGCTGGATGAACTGAGCGAGCGAGTCGAAGCCGAGGAACATTGGCGGGCGTTTTTAGCATTAGCGCCCGACAATCCCTGGGCCGAGGAAGCCTGCTCGCGGCTGGAACAATAGACCGTCACTTTGATTGTTCGCAGCTTAATTGTTTCGCTAATTGTCCTGCAACTTAATTGTCTTGCAACAATAAAATTACGAACAATCCTGGTTCCCAAGCTCTAGCTTGGGAACCTTCGGCAGTCGCTCTCTACGTGGCCAGTTTTCGGCGTTCGATCGGCTTCTGGCCCGGAGGGGCGGGCGTAAACAGATCGGATTGCTTCAGATCAAGCTCGGCGGCCATTTTTCGGCAGTAATCCAGCTTTCCAACATCCAGCCCGCGGATATTCGAACCGGTCGAGAACTTCACGCCGGCCTTCTTGGCCATCTGGAGAAACGTGAGCTTCGGCAAGCAGTAGCTGCTGTTGATCTCGATAGCGACGTTGTTTTCAGCCGCCGTTTCGATGATGCGCTGCATCCGGGCCGTGGTCCAGAGTGCGTCGTGATCCTTAACCAGCGGGGCCGGCAGAAATGTGACATTGGCCAAAATGTCGATCGGTTCGCATCTCATGATCTTCACGTGAAAATCAACGTAGCGATCCATGAATTCCTGCGGATTATCAAGATTCAGGCCCGGCTTCCAAATCTCAAAGCGAGTGCCGTCTTTGAGCGGCAAGGTCAGAGCGTCGGTCAGCACGTAATCAAGCTTGGCAACCAGTTCCTTGGAGAAGCAGGTCATCCAGTCGATTCCTTCGGCCTGAATGCCTTTGAAAACAGGCTTTCCATCGAGCATGTCGAGATAGCGTTTCAGATGCTCGTCAGTGCTTAGCAGATTGGGATATTTGTTGGCCTTCGTGCCGGCGTGCTCGACGATGCCGAACTTGACGCCGCGTTGGCGGGAAATTTCGATAGCCTTTTCCAGCGTAATCACGCCTTCCACGTGGACATGGTAATCAACCAAGGGGAGATCGGCTTCAGCGGCCGCGAGTCTGCCGAGACCGGCTTGCGCGGCAACGGCAGCTCCCGTTGCTGCGGCGGCATGGCCGAGAAATTTTCGTCGTGAAAGGAGATTCATCATGGATCCTTGGAAATGCTATGTTATTGATGTTTGCTTGGCTAATGAACTGGCTAGTCAACTTAATTGGTCTAGATTTCGGCCTCCCGATGGTCGTCCTCGGCTCACTGGCTATGCAAAGGTCAATAGGGAGGAAATCGCATGGAAGGCGTTTTTGAGCAAAACGTATTTTAATGCCGCGCGGCGGGCGGTGCAACATTGTCCCTTGCCCACTATGTTGGACAAGGGGTATTTCATCGGATAGAATCACGAAAATGCGGCGGCCGAGTGTGCCGCTGCCTAAAAGCATCAAGTTTCTTGCCCTCCAGGAGATGACTCCCATGAAAGCCGTTCGTGCCCGCAAAACCATGCTGTCAGATTGCCGAATCGGTGTTTTGTCGCTGATGGTCGCTATGTTTCTTGTTAGCTCGATTGACGTCGTTCAGGCCGACGAGTGGATCAGCGGCATTCCGTGGCCGGCCGTGAAAGTTGTTGAGCCGGGCTCTGCCGACAGTCCGCCGAGCGATGCCACTGTGTTGTTCAATGGCAAGGATCTTTCGCAATGGGAAGGCGGCGACAAATGGCAAGTGAAAGACGGCGTTGCCATCTCGGCCGTCGCCGGCATTCAGACGAAGCAAGCGTTCGGCGATTGCCAGTTGCACATTGAATGGGCCTCGCCCGCCAAGGTTGAAAGCGAAGGCCAAGGGCGCGGCAACAGCGGCGTCTATCTGATGAACACCTACGAAGTGCAAGTTCTCGATTCGTATAAGAACGAGACGTATGCCGACGGTCAGGCCGCCGCGATTTACAAACAGCATCCGCCGCTTGTGAATGTTTGCCGCAAGCCGGGCGAATGGCAAACCTACGATATTTTGTTCGAGTCGCCGCGCTTTGACGGACAAGGCAAACTTGTTCGGCCGGCGTATGTCACGGTGATCCAAAATGGCGTGGTCGTTCAGAATCACTTCGAGATCCAAGGCGCGTCGGCCTGGGATGCACCGCCGAAGTATACGGCCCATCCGTCGAAGTTGCCGCTAGCGCTTCAATATCACGGCAATCCGGTCCAGTTCCGCAATATCTGGATCCGCGACTTGCCGCCCAGCGACACCCCTGCGCCGGCGAAAGTGAAGAAGTAGCCGCCATGGAAATTGGTTCAATCGAGTGCGATGACCATTGGAGTTGTGGTCATGGCACTCCTTGTTGATAACGGCACAAAGTCAACATGAGCAAGCCGAAATCGGTTACCGGCGTCTTCGCGGCTGTGTTGTTTTTTGCGTTCGTCGTGCGAGGCGGCATGCTCCTGTTGACGCCGGATGCGCTGGCTCGCGATACGGACGATTATCGCCGACTGGCCGAGAATCTCGTCGAACACGGCACTTTCGGCCACGGTGACACGCCCACTGCATTTCGCCCGCCGCTGTATCCGCTGTTGCTGACAGGCTACGTGGCGCTAGGCGACGACAGCCGCGTCGCAATCGGCTTGCTTCATGTTTTGCTTGGTGTAGCCACGGTGGCAATGGTGTTTCTCTTGGGACGTTGGTGGGGCTTGGGAACCATCGGGGCGACGATTGCCACGCTGCTTACGGCGTGCGATCCGATCCTGCTGGCACAATCCACACAGATCATGACCGAGACGCCGGCCACGTTTCTCGTTACGGCTGGCTTGGTGATGATTACGTGGACACTCGCGACTTCCGGGGTTGGCTGTCCCGAGAATGCGAGCGCTAGTGCTATAATGAAGACCGACGCACCAGCGACTACTCAACGATGGAACGGCTCGCTCATATTCCTCGCAACAGGTGCCGTACTTTCGCTCGGTGCGATTTGTCGTCCTACGCTATTGCTTTGGGTATTCGCCGTCGGCTTGGCATTGCTCGTGAAAACAAGAAATAGCCGGGAGCTAACAGCTCCCGGAGAAAAATCGAGCCGTTTTCTTTTGCCTGCATCGTATGCAGCAGGGGCAATCCTCGTCCTATGTCCCTGGATGATTCGGAACCAAATCGAGTTTGGCCGGCCGATTGCCGCCACGACGCATGGCGGCTACACGCTCCTGTTGGCGAATAATCCGGAATTTTTTGAGTGGCTTCGCACGGGCGATTGGGGCGATGTGTGGCGAGCCGACCATTTCAACGCCGAATGGGATCGCCATAAACCAAGCGATGAGATTGCGGCCAATCGGCTGGCCTACCACGAAGCTTGGCAAAACGTTGGCTGCGAGCCGGGCATGTTCTGTTATGCATGCTTGGTGCGCCTTGGCCGCTTCTGGTCGCCGTTGCCACATCAAGTATCGGCCGACGAAACAACGATGCGTCGTTTGTCGCGTTATATAGTGGCAGCGTGGTATGCACTAGAGTTCATCTTCGCCGGCATGGGCGCGTGGCGCATTTTTCAATGCCGCAAGACACCCCACGGTTTTCTCCAGCCCTGGCTCTACGCGCTGTTGTTGGTCGTAAGTCTCACGGCTATCCATTCGCTCTTTTGGACCGACATGCGGATGCGGGCTGTCGTGATGCCGGTCGTGGCGTTGGCAGCCGCGGCCGCATTATCGAAAACCCACATCCTCACTTGCATTAAAAAGCGATTTTTAACGGTTTCGATGATAAGAGCGTGCAATTTCACGATAGTACACAAAAACCGCTAAGGATATTTTTTCTATTGTCTGGTTTTGGTGGGTTTTCCCTTTGGCGGACCATCTCTCAGAAGAAGTGATACTTTCTCCCTCGGGATTATCAGTTCTGTGGAATCCACCTGTACGACAACCCAAGAAGAATCGATCCACTGTAAAGTTCCCACAAAAAAATATTCGCTGAAACGTTGGTCCCCATTATTAGTTATGTGGCAAGTTGCTTTGATAGTGTCAAGGGAAGGGAATGGGCTGTCAAAACGAACATAGACTGCGTAAGTTCCGCCAATTGCAATGGGTGGCAACGTGTTCACCGTGACCGGGTGAACATCCGATGGTTGAGGATAACAGCCGATCACCAACGGAGAAAAGCCCAAGAAAAGGCACAACAGAAATCGCATGATGGAGCATTCCTTATCAAAGATCACTGCGGCTGCTATTTAGGTTTTTGCCGAGAAGATTTTTTGGGGGGAGGGGTGATCTTCAATTGCGTTTTCAACGCATCAAGTCCAATCCCTGACACTTTTTTCTCTTTTGCCTTCGCTTCTCTCAGAAGCCGTAGATCCTCGTAATCGGCCAATTCCTCCATTAGTCGATGGAACTGGTCATAGGGTAAAATGGCAAAACACTTTTTACCATTTTCTTCCAAAATCTGAGGTTGAATGGATATCATTTCTCTCTCCGTTTAATCGTAAGCGTCTTTGCGATTGCAGACGCGGTAAATATCGATTCTATTGCCATCAACTTCAAATAAAATACGATAATCGCCTACGCGAAGGCGGTATTCGGGCGAAAAATCGGTCAATCGTTTGACATCGCCTTGCAGATCATTTGCTAAGTGTTCAATTTTCGCGAGGATCCGACGTTGCTGAACGACTGGGAGTCGTGATAATTCCTTGACGGCGCGAGGCTTGAACTCGAAATCGTATTTCATGGGATATTCTCTCGCCCGATGGCAAGTCTACCGTATTTCGCAGTATAACCCATTCCGTGAAGTTGCCCAGTCAAGAACACCAAACCACCCTGCCATCAATGGGGGGTATTGCCGCTACGTTTGAGCAACAATGTCGGCAAGTTGGCAAAACGAATTTGCAATGTATAGTCGCATCCTATTGCGCCCAAGCTACTTACGTCAATTCTCATCCTTGCCAACCAGCCTTGATCCATTGGCCCACTATACCTATAATCCCGCCGCTCGACATTGGGCGTTTGTGCGCCTAATGACTTTTCCCGGTTGATTTTGCGACTCGAAACCTGACCGCTTATTACGCACGGCCGTCGGGTGGAGCAAGGATGCTGTTGCCGCAAACACGAATTGGCGAGCTGTTGAACTGCACTCGCTGCGGAGCGCTATCGCTTCGCGCGCAGGAAGAGTCTGCGCGCCGGGAGAGAACTACAAATCGTGAGTTGCAAACCGTAAATCGCAAATCTGTCGGCAGCTTTATCGTCCATCGGCTGTCGACACTTTACAATTTTCAATTTTCAATTTTCATTTTTCTATTTCACCTCGTCTCTCTCGCGTTCGTTGTTTCTTCAGCAACAGCCCAAGTGAAATTGCCGGAAGTCAGTTCGGCCGAGCCGATCCTGATTACGGCCCAAGCGGGCAATCAATGGCAAGTGGGTGCTTATGAAGTTTGGGTCTTGCGCGGCGATTGCGTAATCCAGCAGGGCCAAGCCGTTACACGCGGACGCGAGGCCGTGTTGTGGATCGATCGGCCCGCGGTAGACGACAAGCAGCCATGCAAGGTCATTGCTTATCTCGAAGGGGACGTGGAATCGGCATCGAGCCAGCAGCCTGGCGCGCCGCGGTTGACCGACAAAACGTGGTTCGGACGTTTTTTAAGCATGCCGGGCATTCAGGTGCGTACAGGCGCTACGGCCGGCAAGCCGGACGTGTTGCCTCCGATTTATTGGCGCGGCATGGAGCGGCGCAGTCCTGAGTCAGCGGAAGATGGATGGCGTCCTCGCGTGCAGCCGGCACAATATGTTGCAACTCCGCCAGGGCAAGCGCCGGGCCCCGTGGCACGGCCCGACAACGTAACGGCGCCAGCTGATACGTCGGCATTTCCTTCCGTGCGGCCTGGTGCGTTGCCCGCGATGGCGCCGACATCCGGAATGACGGGCCCGGCGGTTATGGCCGGCGGCGGGCGGCGCATTCGCGTGTTTCCACGCAGCGACGTGCCCGTGCAAGCACAATGGTTCCCCGATCCTTCCAGCAACCAATGGATTGCCGTAATCGATTCCGGCGTGAACGTGATTGTAGACGGTCTTGTCGGATCCAGTACGCTCGATATCTCGACCGATCGCCTGGTGATTTGGACCAAGGGCCTTCAAGAGCCCGACCTAACGGGCCGGACATCGCAAGACCAGCGGACACCGCTGGAGTTTTACATGGAAGGCAACATTGTCTTCCGGCAAGGCGAGCGGATCATCTATGCCAAGCAGATGTATTACGACGTGCCAAACCATGTCGGCACGGTGCTGGATGCCGATGTGTTGACCCCCGTGCGCAACTATGCCGGATTGCTGCGGCTACATGCCAACGTGTTGCAGCAAACGGCCGAAGACCGTTTCTTCGCGAAAGAGGCGTTCTTAACATCGAGCCGCTTCGGTGAACCGAGCTATCGACTTCAAACGAATGATTTGTACTTCGAGGACATTCAACATCCGCTGACGGATCCGAACACCGGTCAACCGATTGTGGATCCGGCGACCGGCCAGCCGGTGATCGAGCATCAGAGGCTCGCGACGGCCGACAACAATTTCATCTTCGCCGGGCCCGTGCCGATTTTCTATTGGCCTCGATTGGCAACCGATCTGAACGACCCGACCTATTACATCCGCAATGCCGCGGTGAACAATGACACCGTTTTCGGCACGCAGATCCTGACCCGATGGAGCGGTTACGACTTGCTGGGCATTCGCAACAAGCCGGTGGGCACGGATTTGGACGTTCGGCTCGACTACCTGTCGGACCGGGGTTTCGGCTACGGCGGCACATTCACCTACGACCGCAACGGCTTGTTCGATTTGCCCGATCACATCACGGGTCTTGGTAGTTTCTGGGGAATTCAAGACCGCGGCTCCGACAACCTCGGCGTAGGACGCCGCAACGTTCCGCTGGAAGAATCCTACCGATACCGTTTGTTCTGGCAGCATCGCCAGAACCTTTCCTACGATCTTCAACTGAGTGCGGAACTCGGTTGGATCAGCGACAGGAACTTTTTGGAGGAATACTACAAGCGCGAGTGGGACGGGCTGAAAGACGAGAGCACCGGCGTCGAGTTAAAACGCATCCACGACAATACCTCCTGGAGCATCACGGCCGATTATCGACTGAACGACTTCTTCACCCAAACCAATTGGCTGCCGCGGGCCGACCATTTCTGGCTCGGTCAGCCGCTAATGAACGACGCCTTCACCTGGTACGAGCATTCCAACGCGGCTTATGCCCAATTCAAGCGGACGACCGTGCCCGACAATGTTTCGGTCGGACCCGTGACAGGCGCTGCCGGGCCGTTCAACTACTTGCCGTGGGAAGTGGATTCTCGCGAGGGCGAGCGACTGGCCACGCGGCAGGAAATCGATTGGCCCTTCCAGCTCGGCGCGGTGAAAGTGGTGCCTTATATGCTGGGCGAGTTGGCCCACTGGGGACAGGACGTGAACGGCGAGCCCTTGGATCGTGCTTGGGGGCAAGTCGGCGTTCGAGCGAGTATGCCGATGTGGAGCGTCGATCCCACGGCCAACAGCGATTTGTTCAACGTACACGGCATCGCGCACAAGGTCGTATTTGACGCGGAATTCATGGCTGCCGATTCCAACCGCAACATGTCGGATCTGCCTCTCTACGATCCGCTGGACGATGACTCGATCGAGGCGTGGCGCCGCCAGTTCCTAACCTCGACGTTCGGCTTGCCTTCGATGATGCTGACGCCCACCGGGCAAGCTTACTTGGCCAAATTCGACGAGCGTTATTACGCCTTGCGTTCGGGATTGCAAAGCTGGGTTACTTCGCCAAGCACGGAAGTGGCCGACGACCTGATGGCGATCCAGCTTGGCGCCCATCAAAAATGGCAAACCAAACGCGGCCCGGCCCACAATCGGCGGATAATCGACTGGGTAACGCTGGATACCAATATCAGCATTTTCCCCGATGCAGGCCGCGACAACTACAATACGACGGCCGGCCTTTTCGATTATGATTTCGCTTGGCACGTCGGCGATCGGCTCACCTTGGTCAGCAATGGTATTTTCGACTTCTTCAGCCAAGGCCAAACGCTGTTTTCCTTCGGCGGTTATCTCACCCGTCCGCCTCGCGGAAGCTTGTATATGGGGTTCCGCGTGCTCGAAGGGCCGATCAACAGCCAAGTGCTTTCGGTTTCCTATACCTATTGGATGAGTCCGAAATGGACGACCACCTTCGGCACATCCTACGATTTCGGCAACCAAGGCAATATCGGACAAAACTTCAGCATCACGCGAATCGGCGAATCCTTCTTGGTCAGCGCCGGCTTCTCGGTCGATGCCTCGCGCAACAATGTGGGCGTGGGCTTGATGGTCGAGCCGCGATTCTCCAAAGGCCGAATGAGTACCTTCAGCGGCGCCGAGATTCCGCCCGCGGGAGCAATGGGGCTAGAATAACATGATCGACGATCCCGTCTCCCCCGAACGCAGTTGGGCAGAAAAGTTCCGCGACGCCTTTCGCGGCGTAAAGGCGGGCGTGCGCGGCCAGAGCAGCTTTTTCGTCCATTTCTTTGCCGCCGCCGCCGTCATCGTTGCCGGCATCGTGCTGGGCGTCGATCTGGTCGAGTGGTGCCTGCTGCTGCTCTGCATTGCCGGTGTTTTGACGACCGAAATGCTCAACAGCGCTTTGGAATCAATGGCCAAGGCCATCACCGGCGAAAGCGACCCCCATTTGGGGAATTCGTTGGATATCGGCAGCGCCGCCGTGCTGACCGCCTCTCTGGGGGCATCGACGGTCGGCGTTATCATCTTTGGCCATCGCTTGGCCATTTTGCTTGGTTGGTGGGGCTAATCGGCGTTTCTCACCATCGCTCGTTTCACATGTGGTGAGAAATTGGAGCGGAAAACTGCGATGAACCTCGCGGCCTCGCCCCTTGTCCAATCAACTTGCGGGGGGTAACATGGTAGTTTCGACTGTTTAGGAGAGGTATATGCGTCACGTGCTGTCGGCTCTGGTCCAAAACGTACCCGGTGTGCTTTCGCACATCTCGGGCATGTTGGCCTCGCGCGGCTACAACATTGATAGCCTGGCGGTTGGGGAGACGGAAGACCCCCATTTGTCGCGGATGACTTTCGTGGTCGTCGGCGATGGAAACGTACTGGAACAAGTCCGCAAGCAGTTGGAAAAAATCGTGACGGTAGTGCGCGTCGATGACATCGGCGCCGCCGACCACGTGGAACGCGACTTGATGCTCATCAAGGTTTCGACAGCGCGTGGTTCTCTGAGCGAGATCCGCGAACTGGCCGACATCTTCCGCGGCCGCATCGTCGACGTTGCTCCCGAGATGGTCATGATTGAAATCTCGGGCCAAGAGCGAAAAATCGAGGCGTTCATCGAGATGATGCGCCCCTTCGGTATTATTGAACTTGTCCGCACCGGGCGCATTGCCATGGTGCGAGGAAAAAACAGTGGCTAGTACATAGTGGATAGTGACTAGTGGTTAGCGACTAGTGGACGGCGGATGATGTAGTGCATGTGGACCGCAAACGGTTTTTTGCAATAAACACTATCCCTTCTTCACTTTTTGCTATCCTCCAACCACTATCCACTAGTCGCTATCCACTAGTCACTAACCACTATCCACTTTAGGAACCCTCATGCCTGCTAAAATTTATTACGACAAAGACGCGGACATTTCGCTGCTGAAGAACAAGACCATCGCCATCTTGGGCTATGGGTCGCAAGGACACGGCCATGCCCAGAACCTTCGCGACAGCGGCTGCAATGTGATCGTGGCCGAATTGCCCGGCACGCCGAACTACGAGCAAGCCGTGAAAGACGGTTTCCAGCCGGTTTCGATCGTCGAGGCGACGAAGAAGGCCGACATTATCACGATTCTTCTGCCCGATGAATTGCAGGGCGATATTTTCCGCACCCAGATCCGCGACAACCTTTCGCCGGGCAACATTTTGGTTTGCTCGCACGGTTTCAACGTCCATTACGGCCAGTTCGATTTTCCGAAGGGCGTGGCCACGATTCTCATCGCGCCCAAGGGCCCTGGCCACCTGGTTCGTGCGGAATTCGTCCGCGGGGCCGGCGTGCCGTGCTTGATCGGCATGGGCGACGGCGCCGGGCCCGACGCCTTCAAGATCGGCTTGGCCTATGCCAAGGGCATCGGCGGCACCCGGGCCGGCGTGATCGAAACGACCTTCGCTGAAGAGACCGAAACCGACTTGTTCGGCGAGCAGGTCGTGTTGTGCGGCGGTTTGAGCGCCCTGATCAAGGCCGGGTTCGAGACCCTCGTCGAGGCCGGTTATCAGCCCGAAATGGCGTATTTCGAGTGCGTCCACGAGGTCAAGCTGATCGTCGACTTGATCTATCAGGGCGGATTGGATTACATGCGGTACAGCATTTCGAACACGGCCGAGTATGGCGATTACACCCGCGGCCCTCGGATCGTCACCCCCGAGACCAAGGCCGAAATGAAGCGTATTTTGGCCGAAATCCAGGACGGCACCTTCGCCCGCGAGTGGCTGCTCGAGAACAAAGTCAACGCCCCGGCTTTCAAGGCCAAGCGACGCCAAGAGCGTGCCCATCTGGTCGAGACCGTCGGCCGCGGCTTGCGCAAGCTCATGTCGTGGATCAACGCCAAGGAAGTCTAAGCAAAAACACCTCTCCCCTCTCCCTTTGGGAGAGGGGCCGGGGGTGGACTGCTAAAAACCTGTTAATAATGGCGAACTATTT